>JAURVK010000063.1 GCA_030655535.1 Methylobacter sp.
TCATCAAGCGGCGTTGCTATGGGATATATGACTTAGGTCGGTTATTCCAGCATATCTGGCTCGATGTCGAAGGCCGGCGGTTATTTGGTTATGCCTAACACTATATGTAGTGGTCACCCCACGAAATCGGGAAGAGCCAAAATTACATGGGGATGCTGTCATTTTCTTCGGTACTTTTATGGCTGAGATGAAACGTCAACAGAACCTAGGTTATAGGTATTGGTACGAATGTTTTTTTTCTATTTTTATACCTATAATATCTACGAATTATTTAATAACTGATTCGAATCTGTTTAATGCAGGCAATGCGGTGATCCGGATAATGTTTGCCTATCTTTAAAAGAGTTAAAGCAAATTAAATCATCCTGTTTGCTGCCATATACGGACTGCGTTTAATGGTTATTACTGAAAATTGGAGTTTTTTGAAAGGGATGTTTAATACAGTGATTTTTGATCGGAGAACAGATCCTGTCAAAAATAGTTTTAATTTTGCATTGAGGAACACGTCATGAAAAACATAATTAACAAAATAAAAGCATTTTTAGCCGATGAACAAGGCGCCGAAACGGTGGAATGGGTGATGATCGCTGCCGTCTTGGCTGGCATTATAACTGTTGTTTTTTGGGGTACCTTACAAGGAGCTCTGAATGACGCAATAAAGGCCATAGGAGGCCAAATGGCCAATCCTACTGGCGGTACTGGCGCTTAAGCTGTTGGTAAGCTAGAAACAGCGCTCCTCCCCTCGACCTGGTCGGGGGAGGAACGCCCTTTTATCCCAAGCGTCCGAGCTTTCGGACGCTCAGGAAAACAGTCGATTTTGATCAGTCTGCCGGCTTTGTTGATAACTAAAAACAGCGGTTTTTATTCTCCGCATAAGGCCTGGATGGATAATAAAATAATACCTTGTATCAATAGCGCTATTAAAATTTATAATAAAAATCCCACGTTATGCTGATACTTTATGCGATATTAATCCTGTGTTTATTGCTGGCATCTATTTACGATGTCCGCATAAAAAAAATACCCAATTGGCTTTCCCTGGCGCTGATGGTATCCGGTTTGATCGGGAATTATTTTGCTATCAAGGGACTGAGTTTGGGCGATAGCAGTGGTGGAATTATCACCGGCTTGCTGTTAATGCTGCCGGGCTATGTTTTCGGCAGCATGGGCGCCGGCGATGTCAAGCTGATGGCGGCGATAGGCAGTGTGGTCGGCTTTACCCAGATAGTGGATGTGGTCATTTACAGTTATCTGCTGATGTTTGTGTTGGCGGTCTTGTTTGTGATCATCAAAGGCGATTTAATCAGGCTGTTGCGCCGATACCAAATGCTGCTTTACGGCTTGTTTTCCGGCATAGCGTCTTACCAAAAACCCGACAGCTCTGAGGCGGCGGGTCAACGGGTGCCGCTGGCGCCGACCATCGCGTTGGCGACCTGTTATGTTTTATATCCGAAAATTTGCAACTTAGGGTTTATGGTTACTTTATGTCGTTTTTAGAGCTGATTAAACAACCCAAAACCATTGACGAAAGCGCTCTCGATGTTGAGTTATTGCTCGATTTAACGCTAAAGCATTTTTACGACGGCGGCGTGCTGGATTTGCAGCAGTTGGCCGACAGGATGGCCTTGACCGGAAACATGATGGAAAGGGTTTTGCTTACCTTGCGCAAAGATTCCCGGATCGAGGTGCTTGCGGTAAAAGACAGTAGCGCCGGCGTGCGTTATCAGTTGACCGATTTGGGTCGTGCCGAAGCGAGAAACGCCTATTTACGCAGCGGCTATATCGGCCGCGCGCCGATTACCATCGATCATTACCGGCAGTTGGTCGAGGCGCAATCGGTATTTAACTGCACGGTCACTAAAGAGCGGTTAAAGGAAGCTTTTGCCGATGTCGTTATCGAAGAGCATTTATACGATCAATTGGGCCCGGCTTTGCATTCCGGGCGGGCGATCATGGTTTACGGCGCCGCCGGCACCGGTAAAACCTTTATTTGCAAACACTTGACGCGTTGTTTGGGCGGCCCGATTCATCTTCCCTATGCGATTGCTGTGGGCAGGGAAATCATCCAGTTTTTTGATCCGTTGATTCATCGACCGGTCTATAAAGTCAGCGAGAAAGCCGGTTATCAATTTGAAACCCGTACCGATCAACGCCTGATTTTATGCGAGCGTCCGGTGGCGATCAGCGGCGGCGAGTTGACGATGGACAGGCTGGAATTGCGCTATGATCCTGTCACCCGCTTAAACCATGCGCCTATCCAGTTAAAAGCCAATAACGGCATTTATATCGTTGACGATATGGGACGGCAGCGGATGGCGCCGGTCGAATTGTTAAATCGCTGGATTGTGCCGATGGAAGAGCATCGGGACTATCTAACCGTAGGCACAGGCCAGCATTTTCCGGTGCCGTTCGATACCGTGCTGGTGTTTTCAACCAATTTGCACCCGCTGGAATTGGCCGATGAGGCTTTTTTAAGGCGGTTGGGTTACAAAATTCATTTTACGGCTATTATTAAAGAGCAATTCACGCTGATCTGGGAAAATGTGTGTCGGGAACGCGATGTAACCACTGAGGATGGCGTGCTTGATTGCGTTTTTGAATTGTATGACCAGACCAAGCGGCCTTTTTTGCCGTGCCAACCTCGGGATTTAATCGGCCTGGGACTCGATATAGCGGCATTTAAAAATAATAAGGGACATCTAAACAAAGAAAATATCAGGCTCGCGTGGGATACATACTTTATCGATATATAGGGAAGGGGTGAACAAATGAACAAACGTTTTATTATCATGTTGAGTATTGCCTTGCTGCTGGCATTTCTGGCTGCATGGATTGCCAATCGGTGGATACAGGGCAAAGCGCTGCCTGACCAGGCGATGTCTGTGGTGGTCGCTGCGGTTGAAATACCTTTCGGCGTCAAGCTGGAAGAATCCCAGGTTAAAGTCATTTCCTGGCAGGGTAATTCGGCGCCGCAAGGGGCTTATTCATCGAAAGAACAAGTGGTCAACAAAGTTACCATGAACAAGTTCTATCCCGATGAAATCATAACGGAAAAAAGGGTTTCAGAGTATCTGGGCGGCAGCACGCTATCGGCATTGATCAGCAAGGAATATCGCGCTATTTCGGTGCGTGTGGATGATGTGGTCGGTGTGGCAGGATTTATTCTGCCCGGCAACCGGGTCGATATTCTGGCGACGAAAAAGGACCGGAGTGCCAATGAGGCCAGCACCCGAACGCTGTTGCAGAACATTAAGGTATTGGCGGTGGATCAGGAAGCTTCTCAGGAAAAAGAAAAGCCCGCCATTGTCAGGGCGGTTACGCTGGAATTAAAGCCGGAGCAGGCCGAGGTCATTGTTCAGGCCATGCAGGAAGGCACGATACAATTGACTTTAAGGAATCCGCTGGATAGCGAGTTGCAAGAGACTCCTGTCAAGGTAGCAGCAGCACAACCGGCGCCGCAACCGCCCAAACCAACGGTAACAAAACGGCTTAAAAAACGCACGCTGAGGATAATTCCATGGTGATAAAAGGCACTGGAAGCATGGGAATTAACGGCTGCTAAGTTAAGGCGCAACCGTACGGTAGCGGGATGTAGTCAAGTACCTTGCCTGTCGGTAAGCGTTTACCTCCCCCTTTGAAAAAGGGGGATTGAGGGGGATTTATCCAAGCCAATCTCCCTAACCCCTCTTTTTCTAAGAGGAGGACTGGACGCTTACGCCTGTCGCAGCAGTTGGCAGTCAAATTGAGCACCAAATTATTAACATCGGATGAGTTAGCCATGAATAAAAAAATTAATAAAAAGTTATCTTGTATTTTGTTGGTCGCCGCATTATTTGCCACGCATGACGCTGTTGCTGCGATCATTAGCTCCGGCATTAAATCTGACAAGGTGCAGGTTTCGTTAAATAAATCCAGGCTGATTACGCTGGATAAAAATATAGCGGAAATATCGCAAGGCAATCCTGCTGTTGCCGATTTTCCCATCGATGAGGAAGCCGCAGAAGCCAGTTTTATGCCGCCGAATCAGTTATTAATACGGGGCAAATCATTAGGCACCACGAATTTGTACCTGTGGGGAGCCAACGGGAAAATTATACAAGCCCTGGATATTGAGGTGACGCATGATCTGGAATCATTAAAATCCCAGTTATATGTTTTATTGCCTAATGAAGAAATAGCCATCCGCTCGTCGCAAAGAAATGTCGTGTTAAGCGGCGAAGTCAGCTCAGTGGCTAATATGCAGGCGGCGCTTGATTTGGCGCAAAGTTATTTACCGCTGCAACGCGGCGGCGGTCAGGGGGGTGGGCAAACATCCGGTGCCTCTGCCGGTAGCGCAGGTGCAGGTGCAGGTAGCGGCTCAAGCAGAGCCAACGCGCCCAAGGTTATCAATTTAATGAATGTCGGCGGCGCCCAGCAGGTCATGCTGGATGTAAAAATAGCCGAGATAGACAGAAAACTGATCAAGGGGCTGAATATTAAATTCAGCGCCTTGCAAGTCTCAAATAATTTTTCGGTCGGCACGGTTAGCGGCGGCGGCAGCGCCAATCCTTTGGGTATCGGCGGCTTACTGGATCCGCATAGTTTTGATGCCGGCGCGGTGTTTTTGCAGGCAATCAGCGGCCAATTTCTGTTTAATCTGACCATCGATGCCGCCAATGATCAGCAATTGGCGAAAATTCTGGCCCAACCCACGTTAACCACATTGTCAGGCCAGGCGGCGACCTTTATTTCAGGCGGCGAATTCCCGATCCCGGTACCGCAAGGTGGTTCAGTTGGCGGAGGGACAATTACCATTGTATTTAAGGAATTCGGCATCGGCTTAAAGTTTGTCCCGGTGGTGCTTGATTCCGGGCGTATTAATCTGAACATGAATGTCAGTGTCAGCGAGTTGTCGGAAGACGCCGCTATTATCGCCCAGGCGGGCAATACCAATACCCAATTTTCCATACCGTCATTAACCAAACGGGAAGCGAGCAGTACGCTGGAACTGGCGGACGGCCAAACCATGAGTATTGCCGGCTTAATCAGCGACAAACTCCGCGAGAACGTGAACAAGTTTCCGGGACTGGGCGATATACCGGGCTTGGGCGCGTTATTTCGCAGTTCAAAATTTTTAAACCAGCAAACGGAACTGGTGATTTTCGTCACCCCTCGCCTGGCTAAACCGGTGCTGGCGCAGAATGCGCAACTGCCCACCGATAGTTTTGTGCCGCCGGATGATGTCGATTTTTATGTCCTGGGCAGAACCGAATCAAGAAAGGTCAGAAACCGTTGGCTAAAAAATGATGTCAGTTCCATGAGTAACAAGGGTGGGCTTGATGGCGAATACGGTCAGCAATTAATGGAAGGAGTTCAATAATGCAACTATTCACTAAAGGTAATGTCGGGCAGGGTGCGACAGGTTTAATGTTGTTAGCGCTGATGACAGGCTGCGCCGAGTGGGATTCGCATCCGGTGGTCGTCGATCAGAATTTCGGCAATGCGGTCAGAAACATGGTTAAGCATCAGACCTTGTATCCTGAACATGGTCAGGATGATAAGGCCATTGTGACCTTGGACGGGCAAAAAGCCGAAGGAGTTATCAAAGCTTATCGGGAAGGTTCTTCAAAAAAGCTTGAACAGGGCAAAGAAGCCGTTATTTTCGATCCGGGTGTGGTCGGGCAATAGCTAGCGAGGTTATTTTATCTCGTTCCCACGCGCTACGTCACGGGCATTAAGTTAAGCGCTGTAGGAGCGAGCCATGCCCGCGATGAAGGGGCTACAACTCTGCAATCGCTGCCCAAATGTCGCGGGCGCGGCTCGCTCCTACGGTGTCTTTATCTCACGCAGCGCGTGGGAACGAGGTGAAAGTTAGGGTTGAATGTCGTGGGCGCGAATTTATTCGCGCGATAGGTGTTAAAAAACGCGAATAAATTCGCGCCCACATGCAGCCGGATGGGGTTATTTCGTTCCATGCTCCAGCGTGGGAATGAATACGGAAGCATGACAACACCCAAAATCAGTATGGATTCCCACGCTGGAGCGTGGGAACCAGAAAAAAAGCCCAGAGCAGGCGTGGAAATGAGCAGTGATTTAACAGGAGCAAAATAATGAATATGAATCATTCAAAAAAACAGCGCGGTGTCGTCGTTGTCGCCGTGGCCATTGCCTTGCCGGTATTGCTGCTTATTATGGGGATGGCACTGGATTTCGGCCATGTATTTGTCAACAAAACACGCTTGCAAAACGCCCTTGACGCCACCGCATTAAGCGCGGCGATAGCCGTTAATCGGGATGTCACGCACAACACAACGGATGCCAATATCGCCGGGAGAGCAACGTTTGATCGGTTTAAAACGGCTTCGGGTAATAATGAATTGGCAGGCTTGAATGCGGGGTCTCTGGTATTCGACTATTCCAGGACATTACAGCCTTTTTCGCCCGGAACGACTCCCCCGGCGTTTGTTAGGGTTACGTCGACTAATATGTTGAATGTAACGCCGGTATTAATCAGGATTTTAGACCAATTCAGTGGTGATATGCCTATTCCGGCCATTGCGACTGCTGGGCCGGTAGGGCAGAATTGCAATTTAGTGCCATTGGTAATCTGCCCGAAGGCTGGCGCTCCAATAGGATGTGATGCGACTGGTTGTAACGGCATCCCTTTTCATACAAAAGTTTGCTTGAAGGGAGGAACCAACGCAGCAAAACAGGATACCTGCCAAGATTCCAGTTTGCCCAGCGGAAACTTTGGGTTATTGCGTTTTGAGGGGTTTGCCGGTGCTAAAGATATAGAAGACCTTTTAGCGGGTACTGTTAATACCTGTGCAAATACGGCTACATGGGAGCCTGGAAATAAAGTAGGTAAGGTAAGTTCAGGAATAAAAGCGAGGTTTGAAGCGGATCTGGTGAAAACAGAATATAAGGGTGTGTTTCCAGACGGGGGCTACAATCCCCAGTATGTCGCGGATACAAACAAGGAACTTGCAAAAATTCCAATACCGGCAGGCACTGCCTACAACAGGGTTATGGCTGTTCCGGTTGTTGAAGATTGTAACGCACTCCCCATTAAGATTATCGCTGCCAGTTGCTTTTTGTTGACAGAACAAGCAAAACAGCACGGAGGTTCAAATGAAATCATAGGCGAACTAACGGATTCCTGTCCCGGGCCTGGCGCTTTTAGTCCAACCAATCCTGTGTTATTCGGCCCCTACAAAATCGTGTTATTTAAAAGCCCGGGGAGCGGCGACTCATGAACAACCTTAAACAAAAAGGGGCATCAACCGTGGAGTTTGCGATGCTGCTGCCGCTGTTGTTGTTGCTGGTCGTCATGGTGTCTGAATTCGGGGTTATGTTTTACCGGCTGAATGCGGTGACTAAATCGGTGCAAGTTGCTGCCCGTTATTTGTCCGATAATAACACAACACCACCACCTGATAAGGCCACAGCCAGGAATCTGGCTGTTTATGGCAAAACTACCAGCACCGGGACACCCGTAGTACCCGGTCTTACTGCAGCCAATATAGTCATAACAAACCCAATCGCCCAGCATGTCCAGGTGGAAGTTGTAAACTATAAACATGATTTTATATTGGGAAATACCTTGAATTCACTGGCGGGGATGGTCATAGATCCATCTATTCTGACACTTCGCGCCAGCAGCGTAATGAGGTTCGCCCAATGATCAATAAACATAAACAGAAAGGCGCCGAAACCGTGGAATTTGCGATGATCGCGTTGTTGTTTTTTGCGGTGCTGTTTGCCATCATAGAGTTCAGTCGGGCTTTGTTTGTCTGGAATGCCTTGACCGAAGCTACCCGTCGAGGCGCGAGGATGGCGGTTATTTGTCCTGTTGGAAGCGGGGTACCAAAGCAAGTTGCTATGTTTGGCGATAAGGGCGGCTCATTAACAACCAGCCCGATTATTAACGGTTTGACGCCTGCCATGGTGACTGTAAGTTATTCGGATGCGTCGGCCAATCCAACCTTTGTCCGGGTAAGCATCGCCGATTATCCGCATACGCTCATGATTCCTCTCTGGGGCAGTTCGATTACAGCTCCTGCATTCACGACGACCTTGCCCACCGAAAGTCTGGGCGCTGTTCCGACCTATCCGGGTGAGACTAAGATTGCTCCGGCTTGTAATTTTTGATGAATATTGTCCACGAAAAACACGAAAAGAAAAGCATGAAAAAGAATAATTTCTCATTATCTATTACAGCGCGTAGCGCGTAGGATGGGTAGAGCGACAGCGAAACCCATCCTACAATACTCAATGATTAATGAATTTGGTATCCTTTGAGTTTAATTTTTTAAAAAATAGCAGATAGACAAAATGGCAGAAAATAAAATCAATTTGATATTAATCGGCGCTGATGAGCTTACGCTTGAAAAACAACATTCTATTATTGCTTACTCTGGCGATATTAAAAGCAAGGTCATCTGTACCCGATCAATAACGGATTCCATCAGTAAATATACTCAGGATGAACATAGTATAGTCATTATCAATTTAACCGCGAATGGCTTGAAAGAGTTGCAGGTTCTGAATGATATTGACGGCAATAAGGCGGCTATTATCATTGTCGGGGATCAGACAAATATCGAATTATTAAGCCTTGCCATTCGCGCCGGTGTTAAAGACTTTATTGACACTAAAGATTATGAAGACAAGCTCGATGGCGTATTTTGCAAAATAAAAAAAAATATCACCCATAATTATAACAGCAGCAATGTTAAACGTTTAAATGCGGTGATTAATGCCAAAGGCGGCAGCGGAGCCAGTTTTATAGCCAGTAACATGGCTTATATTTTATCAAAAGATGCGGGTTTAAAAGTGGGATTGGTTGATCTTGATTTACAATTCGGCTCAATTGGACTTAATTTTGATAAGATTCCTAAATATACGATTACGGAAGCATTAAATACCATAGACGATTTGGATTCAATTTCATTAGAGGCTTATATGTCAAAATACAATGAAAATTTGAGTCTGTTATTGCCGTCGCCAGCGGATATTTCGCTGCCCGGAGAGATTAATATATCCCATTTAAAAAGGCTGTTGGAATTGTTGCAAATTAATTACAGCCAGATAGTTGTTGATTTACCCAGATTAATCGACCCGGTATCGAGCATGATTATGGAGCAGGCGGATCAGATTACTCTGGTTATTCAGCAGAGTCTGGCTCAATTCAGGGATGGCCGGAGATTAATCCAGATATTAAACAAAGATCTGGATATTCCTTTGGAGAGAATAGCCATTGTGGCCAATCGATATGATTCAAAAAACAGTTTGCGGGTAGACGATTTGAAAAACATGGTTAATCATGACAAGGTTTATATTGTTGCCAATGATTATGAGCGTGTTGCCAGTGCATCGAATCTGGGCGTTCCTTTATGTGAATCGGCAGCTACTTCAAAAATTGCCCATGATTTAAAGGAGCTTGCCAGAAATCTGGGGAAAGTTGAATATGAAGGCGAACGAAAAAGTTTATTCGGTCGCTTTAGATCTTTTTTATCCTGAAGCAGAGTAGGCCGTGCCGTGCGCGCCTTCTACTGTGGCGCGCACGGCACGCCCTACGCTAGCCTCGTAGGTTGGATTAGCGATAGCGTAACCCAACATTACCACGCAGCGCGTTGGAACGAGGGAAATGAGGCGTTGAGCCGAGTGTAGGTGCGGATTTATCCGCTCAGGGCGAATGAATTCGCACCTACAGATGCTTAAGTTATTTCATGCACGTTTCTTAGTGGGGCGTACTATCGTTGAAAATAGCCTCTAACGTTGGCTCGGTGAGGACAGCCTCACCCCAGCGCTCCAAATCCTGTTCACCGGCGCTACTCAGTTTATCGGAAACCCATGCCGGTAGAGTGCCGAAACGGCGTTCTAGTTGTTTTTTAAGTAGCTTGTATTCACCTTGGACTACGCCTTGGACTACGCCTTGTTCAACGCCCTGTTGAAATCTTTTCTCAATTTCAAATCGTTCTACTGTAGTTACATAACGCATTTTTGTTTGCTCCTCTATATCAGTGATTTCATGCCACAATTGTTGCTCAAGTCCTTCCGGTAGTCGCATCAACCAATCCAGAACCGTGAACAGATCGATGACGCGCTGTTTGTCCCAGTGGCGTTGGTATAGCAATTTTACAAGGCGTCGCTTGGCCTCGTAGCGTTCCTGGTCATTCTTGCGGGTACGCTGAGTCAGGATATGCGCTGCCGTAATGAGTGCGAATGGATTATCTGCTGTTAGTAATTCATCTAAGCTGTCATGGTAATCGGTCAACTTGGCAACTGGAAATTCAAGAGTATGCGTGCAACCTAGGACTGAAAATCCGTAAGAAGTCGGTTTCCAATCAGGATGTTCGTCCGCCAACACGGCCATGCTGGCTACCGGCCGACGGTAGTGATCAAAAATCCGATAATTGTAAACGAACATTCGCTCACCAAATTCACTCTGCCGCGTTCCCTGTACCTCGATATGAATGTAAATCCATTTCTCATCGCCATTGAGCAAGGTTACTTTGACTAACTTATCGACAAAGCGTTTACCCAGTTCAGCATCCTGCGACAAAGCACGTAACTCTTGATCGAGAAAATCATAGCCTTTCGACCAGTCGATCTCTGCATACGCATCAGGGAAGTAAAATGCCATGAACTCAGGAAAATAGTGTTCAACCGCCTCTTTCCACGGACTGTCGTAATCGTCCGTTACGATTTCGGTGTTTACACGAAGCTCATCAACCTGCTTGATCATGTCATCCTATGCTGATTTTTTTGTTAATAATAACAGAATACGACTTATATTCTAAAGTAATGAAAGAGGAAATGGAGGTCTTGTCGATGTCTCGTTATATTGCCTCTGTTTATACCTCGTTCGCACGCTCTGTGTCACTGTCAGTAAGTTAAGCGGATTAAACAAAAGGTTGCTGGGGAATAAAAACCAAGGCTCGCAGTCCGGTTTTTAGGCTTTGCAGAATTTAGGTACCCGTAAAATGACGTATCAGGCTGAGTTTTCGTTATTTGCTTGTTATAATGGCGGCAATTTTGTAACCGCATTAATTCTGATCGAGAGATTTCATGATTCAAGGTAGTATCGTAGCTTTAGTAACACCGATGGATGAACACGGTGCGGTGGATAAGGAAAGCTTAAAAAGGCTGGTGGAATTTCATATAGCAGAGGGAACGGATGCTCTTGTCGCTGTAGGGACTACAGGCGAGTCGGCGACGCTGGATGAAGATGAACATTGCGATGTGATTCAATGTGTCGTTGATTTTGTCGGCGGCAGAATACCGGTGATCGCCGGAACCGGCGCTAATTCGACCACCGAGGCGATTAGGCTGACCCGTCTGGCTAAAGAAGCCGGAGCCGATGCCTGTCTGATCGTGACGCCTTATTATAATAAGCCTACTCAGGAAGGCTTGTATCTGCATTACAAGGCGATAGCCGAGGCTGTCGACATTCCCCAGATTTTATACAATGTGCCGGGGCGTACTGCCTGCGATATGCTGCCGGAAACCGTTGGACGCCTGTCTCATATCAAGAACATCGTCGGCGTTAAAGAAGCGACCGGCGACTTGTCCAGAGTCAAAAAAATCCGCGATTTAACTAACGATGATTTTGCCGTCTATACCGGCGACGATGCGACCAGTCGCGAGTTTTGTCTGCTGGGCGGCAACGGCAGTATTACGGTAACGGGCAATGTCGCTCCAAGGCTGGTGCATGACATGATTATGGCGGCGATAGCGGGTGATAGCGAAACCGCTTTAGCCATCGATAAAAAATTAGTCGCATTACATAAAATGCTGTTTATCCAATCCAACCCGATTCCGGTTAAATGGGCGGTTGCCGAAATGGGTTTGATGGGGAAGGGTATCCGTTTACCGTTAACCTGGTTGACTGAAGATTGTTTTGATGCGGTTCGTGATGCGATGCATCAGGCTGAGGTTATATAACGTTATGAAAACTGAAATCAGCTTAGTCTTTATCGTTGCGGTTTTGCTTAATGTATCTGCCTGCACTTACATAAAAAACTTATTTCCAGACAAAGAAAAGGATTACCAGTTTACGACTGAAATCCCGCCGCTGGTGTTGCCGCCTGATCTGGCGAATGATTCAGTTGCAAAAGTTCCCTCTGCCGCTCCGGCGGCTGAAGCGACCGATGTTGCCGCCTCTGACTCGACTGATGAATCGACCGGCGTTGAGCCATTTGCTCCGCAAACCGAAACAGATCAGGATATAGACCGGAAATTAATTCAGCTTGAGCTGGTTGACGCCGATCAGGGAACAAAGCGATTACGTATCGGTGCGTCATCAGTTACAGCCTGGCGTATGGTTGGCAAAGCCTTAAGCCGAAATTCTATTGAGGTGCCTGATCGCAACCAGGAAGAAAGGCTGTTTCATGTCCAGTATGACCCGAACAAACAGGTAGTAGAGGACGGGTCTTTTTGGGACGAGATTGTTTTTTTCTTCACTGG
>JAURVK010000064.1 GCA_030655535.1 Methylobacter sp.
GCTTCAAGGAAATGTTCGACCAGTATTCCAAGGAAGCCGGCAAAGAACAATACCTGATCCCCTACTTTATCGCCGCGCATCCCGGCACTACCGATACCGACATGCTTAATCTGGCGTTATGGCTAAAGCGTAACGGATTCAGAGCCGATCAGGTGCAGGCCTTCTTGCCGTCGCCGATGTCCATCGCCACCGCGATGTATCACTCCGGCAAAGACACCTTGCATAAAGTCAGCCGCTTTGCCGAAGACATCGCCATACCCAAAAGCGTCAAGCAACGCCGTCTGCACAAAGCCTTCCTGCGTTATCACGACCCTAAAAACTGGCCGTTGTTGCGCGAAGCTTTAAAAGATATGGGTCGCAGCGATTTGATCGGTAATGGCAAACAACATTTGATCCCGACCTTTCAGCCCAAAGGCACGCTGGAAACGCCTGAGAAAATTCAGCACTTTAAAACCAAATATACCGGCCAGGACAATAATCGCGGCAGAAAAACCAAATCCCATTCGGGCAACAAAAATAAAATAGGAAAAAAGCAAAAATAATTTTTAAAAGGACTAGGCAAAGCAAAATTGTTGTGTATAATACCCGCTTCTTAGCTGGTGTAGCTCAGTCGGTAGAGCAGCTGATTTGTAATCAGCCGGTCGCGGGTTCGATTCCCATCGCCAGCTCCAAAGAATATCAAGGCCTTAGGTGCAAATCTAAGGCCTTTTTTATTGCCTGCTGGACACTGATGGGACAGTCCAGGATAAAAAACCACAACGGATCATAGTATAAAAATTATAAGCTGCCTGCAACTAATGGGAAGTTACCTTGAGCAACATTGAAGAAGTATTTTTTATGGCCTTAATGATCAGGGATGTGCTCGCCTCCCGCACGGGGTATCTTTCACGGAAAACCGCAGTTAGCCTACAAAAGACACAAAATAAATCAATATGTTGCATGACACAACCACCCACCTTTTGGGCATAGCTATCTATACAAATCCGGCCTTTTGACTGCATTCCTACCCAGCGCGTCACTGCCATTAAGATAAGACATGGTTGTGAGGGCGACTTCAGTCGCCCAGTCGGTAAGCAACCTACTGCTCAATCGGCGACTAAAGTCGCCGCCACATCAGTTTCCTTTATTAGCTTATGAAACTCCTTAGAAAATATTAGTAGACCCGTTGCTGAAAATCTACAAATCTCTCGAAGCGCATTTCCTGGATTCGCTTCTATAGAACTGGAAGGCTCACAGTAATGGTTTTGAGCAAGTTTGTTCCACCCCATAAAGTAATTCTTCAAATGCGTTAATAACGCTATTGTATGCACTTCACCTCTCACCCCGGCATTTCTCTTTTTTGAATTTATTTAGAGTAAACAATGACCCTAAGTAAGCAGAAAGAAAATCAACAATGACAGGTGGAACTACTAATTTCACGATTTCGAAAGAATCCAATATATAATGTTAATTAAGCGAGTAACCTGGATGGAGCTTGCAGAATCCAGGGTTTCGCGGCTCCGATCGTCCCGTATTCCGCTACATACGGGCTACGCGACCAATAAAATCTTCGACCTCAACTTGATCGAACGGCCAACCCAGCTCCTGTTTTGTCTTCTGGTGGTATAAAACCGGAATGCGCAAAGCGTATTGTTCTTGCCACTGTTCCTGTTCGGCAATATCCACATACTCTACGCCATCCGGCACACAGGCATTAATAATGATCTCCGCCTGTTCGCAAAGATGACAGCCGGAGGTTCCAAACAGCATTAAGCGCATATCAGTGATGCAAATGCGCCGCCAGCCAGCGCTCGGCCACTTCTTCCGCAATACCTTTGCGTCTGGCGTAATCTTGCAACTGGTCTTTATCTATCTTGCCGACATTAAAATACTGCGACTCGGGATGGGAAAAATACCAGCCGCTTACCGCTGATGCGGGGTACATCGCATAACTTTCGGTCAGTTCTATGCTGGTATGTTCGGTCACATTAAGCAATTCAAACAGTTTTCCCTTCTCGGTATGATCGGGACACGCAGGATAACCCGGCGCCGGCCGTATGCCTTGATAGGCTTCGTTGATTAACTGATCGGCCTCGTGAGTTTCATCTTTGGCATAGCCCCAATACTCTTTCCTGACCACCTGATGCAAATATTCTGCAAACGCTTCGGCCAATCGGTCAGCCAGCGCTTTGAGCATGATCGAACTGTAATCGTCATGATCCTGTTCGAATTCATGCAGTTTTTGCTCGATGCCGATGCCGGTGGTTACCGCAAATGCACCGATGTAGTCGGCTTTATCGCTATCAATCGGGGCGATAAAATCGGACAGGCAGTAATTGGGTCTGCCCGGCGCTTTGACGTTCTGCTGACGCAAATGCTGCAAGGTTTCTTTTTTCTGGGTACGTGTGTCGTCCGTGTACACCACGACATCATCGCCGTCGCTGTTGGCTGGGAAGAATCCGAGCACTGCGCGGGCGCTCAGCCATTGCTCACGGATAATTTTTTTCAGCATGTCCTGCGCATCGTCAAACAGCTTTCTGGCTTCGATGCCGATGACTTTATCATCGAGTATTTTGGGATAGCTTCCGGCCATTTCCCAGGTTTGAAAAAACGGTGTCCAGTCGATATACCAGACCAAGGTATCCAGTGGGAAACGATCAATAACCTTTATGCCCAGAAACGCCGGTTTAACCGGCTCATAGTTGCCCCAGTTGAATTTATTGCGCCTGGCTTCTTCTAAAGAGTGTTGTTTGGTTTTTGCTTCGCGGCCTTTGTGCCGTTCCCTGACTATCTCGTATTCTTCCCGTACGCTGTTGACAAACTCACCTTTTAAATCGGCGCTGAGCAAGTTGCTGGCGACACCGACACCGCGCGACGCATCGGTCACATAAATAACCGGGCCTTGGTAATGCGGGGCGATTTTTACGGCGGTATGCGCGCGCGAAGTGGTCGCGCCGCCTATCATCAACGGCATGGTAAAACCCTGGCGCTGCATTTCTTTGGCGACATGCACCATTTCATCCAGCGACGGCGTAATCAGGCCGCTTAAGCCGATAATGTCGACGTTTTCCAAGCGTGCGGTTTGCAAAATCTTTTCCGCCGGCACCATCACGCCCAGATCAATCACATCATAATTATTGCATTGCAGTACCACGCCGACGATGTTCTTGCCGATGTCATGCACATCGCCTTTTACCGTCGCCATCAGGATTTTGCCGTTGGTTTGCCGTTCGCCTGCGGCTTTATCGGCTTCCATAAACGGCATCAAGTAAGCCACGGCCTTTTTCATCACCCGCGCCGATTTGACCACTTGCGGCAGGAACATTTTGCCTGCGCCGAACAAGTCGCCGACCACATTCATGCCGTCCATCAGCGCGCCTTCGATGACGTGCAAGGGCCGCTCGGCTTCCAGTCTGGCCTGTTCGGTATCTTCGTCGATGTAATCGGTGATACCTTTAACCAGCGCATGTTCCAGACGCTTGCCGACCGGCCAGTCGCGCCATTCCAGATCCTGCTCTTTTCCTGCGCTACTGCTGCCGTCGCCGCGATATTTGTCGGCAAGCTCCAGCAACCTATCGGTACCGCTGCCGTCGTGAGTATTTAATATGACCGCTTCAACCGCATCGCGCAGATCTCTGGGTATATCCTCATAAATCGCCAATTGGCCGGCATTGACGATGCCCATATCCATGCCCGCCTGTATCGCATGGTATAAAAATACCGCATGGATCGCTTCCCGCACCGGGTTATTGCCCCGGAACGAAAACGATACGTTGGAAACGCCGCCGGAAATCAGCGCGTAAGGCAGGGTACGTTTAATCTCGCGGGTGGCTTCGATAAAATCCAGGCCGTAATTATTGTGTTCGTCGATGCCGGTGGCAACGGCGAATATATTGGGATCGAAAATAATGTCTTCGGGCGGAAAACCGACTTGTTCGGTGAGTATTTTATAAGCCCGTTGACATATTTCGACTTTTCTGGCCTTGGTATCCGCCTGCCCTGCTTCGTCAAAAGCCATCACGATAACGGCCGCACCGTAGCGACGCACCCGTTTGGCGTGTTCGATAAACGCGGCTTCGCCCTCCTTTAGCGAAATGGAATTGACCACGCCTTTGCCCTGTATGCATTTAAGCCCGGCTTCCAAAATATCCCATTTGGACGAATCCAGCATGATCGGCACCTTGGCAATGTCCGGCTCCGACGCTATCAGCATCAAGAAGCGCACCATCGCTTCTTTGGACTCCAGCATGCCTTCGTCCATATTGATGTCGATAATTTGAGCGCCGTTTTCAACCTGCTGTTTGGCAACATCCAGCGCCGCTTCAAAATCGCCTTCGATAACCAGTCGTTTGAATACGGCGGAACCGGTAACATTGGTGCGCTCGCCGATATTGACGAATAACGAGTCAGGGCCGATGTTCAGAGGTTCGAGCCCTGATAACCGACACATTTTAGGTATCTCGGGAACTATTCTTGGGCTGTATTGTTGTACGGCCTCGACTATCGCTTTAATGGTCGCAGGCGAGGTTCCGCAACAGCCGCCGATAATGTTCAAAAAGCCCATTTTCGCCCAATCCGCCAGCTCTTGGGCCATCGCTTCCGGCGTTTCGTCGTATTCCCCGAACTCGTTAGGCAAGCCCGCATTGGGGTGGGCGGAAATATGCGTATCGGTAATGCCCGATAATTCATCGATATATTGGCGCAATTCGGTTGCGCCCAACGCGCAGTTAAAGCCGAAAGAGATCGGCTCGACATGTTTCAGAGAATTCCAGAAAGCGGCAACGGTTTGCCCGGAAAGCGTTCTGCCTGACGCATCGGTAATGGTGCCGGAAATCATCACCGGCAATTTATAGCCGATCTGTTCAAAATATTGTTCGACCGCAAAAATGGCGGCTTTGGCATTCAGGGTATCGAACACGGTTTCAATCAGGATAATATCGGCGCCGCCGTCAATCAGGCCATGCGTGGCTTCCGTGTAGGCTACAACTAATTCGTCAAAAGAAATATTGCGAAAACCCGGATCGTTAACATCGGGCGACATGGAAGCTGTGCGGTTGGTGGGGCCTAATACGCCCGCCACAAAACGCGGTTTTTCCGGGGTCTTTTGGGTGTATTCATCAGCCGCCTGTCTTGCCAAACGCGCCGCCTCGACATTGATTTCATACGCCAGCGATTCCATTTTGTAATCGGCCATCGCGATACTGGTGGCATTAAAGGTGTTGGTTTCAACAATGTCGGAGCCGACTTCAAAATAAGCGCTATGAATCGCTTTAATAATGTCCGGCTGGGTCAACGACAAAAGATCGTTATTTCCCTTAAGATCAACATCCCACTGGGCAAAACGCTCACCACGATAATCTTTTTCTTCCAGCTTATAGCTTTGGATCATCGTGCCCATCGCGCCATCGAGAAATAAAATGCGCCGGGATAATTGCTGTTTTAATAATTCTGTTTTGCTCATAAGGATCGGGCCAGGGTTTATTGATTTTGGATATAATCATTGCTTAAAACGTAATCAAGCACTATTATTTTTCACTCTATTGCCGGAGATGAGCATGTCAAAACCAACAATTACTCAAGTCATCAAGAGCGTTCTAGCTGCTGCCATTGGTGTACAAAGCGACGATAACAGGCAAAAAGACTTCGAACAGGGATCTCTCTCAACCTATATTATTGTGGGAGTGGTATTTACGGTACTTTTCGTTTGCGGTCTCATCTTTCTTGTTTCTACTATTTTAGGCAAATAACATCTGGAAATCAGAACCTATAATAATCTGCAAAATAGTACAGCCATAAAAAAAGCCCAAGTATCACTTGGGCTTTTTTTTGTAACCAACTTCATGCTTTATTTTTCAGCCGACGCTTTAAAACTTTGTTTTATGCTTTGAAACATTTCTTTAAGGTCGCCAAATAAATGGCCAAATGAAAGTGTCTCTTTGGTAATAAATTTTATCCGAATCAGCGCTACCGCTAAAAAGCCGACGATTAACGGCATTAACTCTAAGTACAATGAAAGCAAAATACCGCCAAACCCTTGAAAACCGCCTTCATTTTTTCTATCACCAATACTGACTAAACTACGCTCGTAGTCACTGCCGCCCTCACTTGATCTTATTGACTCCAGAATATAGAGATTGATGTTGATAAATCCCAACTGCACTGCAAAAAACACAATAGCACCCATCGCGACCCACATCATTACGTTACTCACTTTTGCTTTCATAGCCGCCTGGTAAATCCAGAGAGCTACCAAAATCATTACAATCCCACCTATCATAGCTATACCCTTTTAAATTATTTTTTTGTTAGAAAGAAGTAATATGCACACTTTAAAATCATGCTTGAACCCTCTTTTTCAATCACTTTACAGGATTCGTATTTTTCTCGTCCAGGAGCTATCTGCTTTTTAATTTCCCCATTTTCAACCGAATATTTAATGGGAATTTTCAGCGCACTGATTCGCCCAGCAACATCCGATGCCGTTGACATGAGAATTCCATCCGCTCTAAAGTCCCATTCCTGCGTTATGGCCTTTTTTTGGCCGGTTAACGTAACAGCTTCATCATGAAGATCCCATTTCCCTAAAATTTCAGAATTATCTTTTAGTTGAACGTCGGCATTTGCCGACAACGTAAAGAAAATTGCGACCAGCGATAATATTTTAACGCATCTATTCATCATAATTCCTTATCCTAAAATCTATCAGCACTCAAAAAACAGATTCTAAACTATACCACACCGGCTATCGAACAATAAATTCAACCGGGAACAAAATTTACATCTTGCCAATAAAAGCGCCGAACAATAAGTCTTGACTTTAACTTTTCCTAAAGTATTATGGCCCTTCCGTTTGCTATGTAATTAGCAATATTTCTAAAAACACAAAATTATAGGTAGGACATCCCATGGGAGCGATCTTAGATATCACCGAAATGTTAAAAGAACCAGCCGGTATGATCGGCGCGGTTGTAGTTATAGCTGCTGGCTACTTCCTCGTAAAGTGGGTATTCGCCGAACACCCAGACGATGAAAAATAAGTCTTAAACCGGTTTATTCTTAACTTAGGCCGATCACTTCAATCCTTTATGAATTGAGTGCGGCCTTTGTTTTGTCTGTATATTTTTACACATAAACCCTACATTTCTTATATAATTTATACATCCTCCCGATTTTCCGAATCATGAAATGTATAAACTCATCTCCTCTAAAATTTTAGCACTTCACTCCAAACAAGCTCCCGCTACCGGCATTGGCTTATTCCGAATTTTTTACGGTCTGATCACGCTACAGGAAATTATTTTCCTACTGTACTTTAATCATTTAATTTTCGACCCTATCCCCTATATAGACGTCGAATTCCCGATGATTCCTTTTTTCTTGTGTTTTTGGGGCGTTATTGCCGCTTTTATTGTGGCCGGTTATCGCTACCAATTTGCAATGATCTGCAACTATATTATTTGGATTGTTTTTGTAAACTTTACCCCGATGCAGAGGGACTTTGATGGCGGCTTTGATTTATTCATGATCGGAACCGGTTTTTTTCTGCTTTTTATGCCCGGAGATCGAGCATTTTCAACCGACAATCTTCGACATAAGCTCAGCACGCCTTTTACCCATTACAGCGCTTACCCAAAGCCAACGGTCTCAGCCCTTGCCTACACCCTGCCCGTTGCCATCTGTCTCGGCTTCCTCTATTTTGACTCTGCCATACACAAAATGTTTGCCGATCACTGGCGTAACGGCTTGGGCGCTTGGCTACCAGCAACTCAGCCTTATTATGTTTCGGCCATCGACATGTCGCATTTGCTGAACAACAAACTGCTGCAAAACATCCTCGGTTATACCATTTTAATCTTCCAATTTACCTTTATATTCTTTTTTAACCGGCGCCAGTTACGCGTCGTCTATTTATTAATCGGCCTTTTACTGCATCTTGGCATTACCCTGTCTTTTAATATTTATCCTTTCGGTTTGGGGATGCTCAGCTTTTATACCTTGCTGATCCCTTTTAAGTGGTGGCGCTGTATCGGCCGACTGGTTACAGCAAAGCAGCCATCCCTTATCGTATTTTACGACCAGCTGTGCCCTTTGTGTAATCGTACCGTTCTGATCCTTAATCATTTCGACATATTCAGCTGCATAGACTTTAAAAGCGCTCAGGAACATGCCGCACACTACCCGGCGCTGGCTTCCATCAACAACGAAACGCTGTTAACCGACTTATACGCGCTGGATCGCAACAACCGCATTTATTCAGGCGTTGACACCTACAGCCAGATCTTTATAAAAATGCGTTATCTATTTCCGCTCGGCATTATTCTGAGCCTTCCGGGAATTCATCAATTGGCCTTAAAAAAATACCGGTCTATTGCCGATACGCGCGCTCGTATCCCGTGCACATCCATATGCCTTACTCCACAAGCACTGCCGGACACCACTTTCTACCATCAATTTTTTGAAGGCGTTGCCGCACAGAAACCGAAAGCATTTTCCAGAAGACTTGCAAAGATATTGCTCGCGCTACTCGTTTTACAATTAAACAGCTCCATTCATTACGGGCTTATTTACAGGCTTAACGCTGACAGGCCTCAAAACCCCTTATCACAAGCCAGTAACGCTGTTCTAATGGTCTCACAGACATTTTTAGATATTACCCCGCACGCGCTTTATCTGCACGACCATTTTGCAGGCTACGATCATATCTTGGCGATCACCTACACCGACCAAAACGGTGTTGAACACTGGCTGCCGTTTGTCAATGAACAAGGACGCCTTCTTGCCCCCAACTGGGGCAGAGTTCATTCCATGTGGGCCAATATTGCCGTTACGCCAAACATTGACAACAAGCGTTTGCATAAATTCATCATGAAAGTCACCGCTTTCTGGGGACAAAAAATTGGGTTGAATCTTGATAACGTCGTGTTTAACATAAAACTTAAGAAGATCAGCGCGCCCTCGTACTGGGTTCATGATCAATTGCACAAAAATTTTACCTCTCCGTGGCACACTATCGGAACGGCCAAATGGATCGATCAGAAAATCTCTTTTGATTTACCTGACAACATCAATCAGCTTTAATTGCACAGATATTTTTCGATCTTTATTATTGCATCATCATTCCAGTCATGATATAAAATGCACGTGCTTTAATTTATTGGCGCAACTTAATAAAAATAATTGAAAACCCTTTGGAGGATATTCTTATGAATAAAATTTTATCTGTTCTAGCTATGGCATTAATGATTGTTGGCTTAACTGGCTGCTTGGACAATCCTGATGAATCCAAGCAAAAAGTTTCTAGCTCTATTCAACTGTAAATAGAACTTTTAGCAGTACCAAAAAACCCAGCCTTCAGCTGGGTTTTTTGTTTTTACGAGTCTTAAATTTGCTTGTGAAATACAAAATTCGAACTTACAACTTCCTCTCAATAGCCGTATCGTCCGCACACCCCACAACCATCTTTTGTTAAGGCTCGTTATATACAGCTTTTAGCTTTCTCGCACTAATTTGCCGTACTCACTCGGACGCAGATTATTTTCTCCAAAATTCAGGCACAAATAAAATAACAATCGAAAATATCTGCACCCGACCCAATAGCATTGCAAAGGTGCAAACACCCGTTTGAAAATCGCTCAGACTGGCGTAATTGGTGGCAGGCCCTACCTGATTGAGACCGGGTCCAGCGTTGTTAAAACAGGCGACAATAGCCGAAAATGCGCTAATAAAATCCATGCCGCTTAACAGCAGCATGAACACCAGAATGACGATGCTAATGAAATACAGGAAAATAAATCCGGTCACCGAGGTGACGATTTTATTGCTGACCACGGTGTCGCCGATTTTCATCGGTTTAACCGCAAAAGGATGAATAAACTTGAACAGCTCCAGGCGCGCCTGTTTCATCAGGATGATGGTGCGAATCATCCTGATGCCTCCGCCGGTGGAACCGGAAGAAGCCGAAATACAACATAAAAACAGCATCCACATCGGCACAAAAATGGGCCATTGATTAAAGTCCTGAGAGGCATAGCCGCAATCAGTAGCGATCGTAACCAGATTAAACGTTGCATGGCGTAAAGCGGTCAAATAATCCGGATAGGTGTCTGCTTGCCACAATACTGAGGCCGTTACCAGACAGCTCCCCAACACCAAAATGAGAAAAACTCTTGCCTCTCTGTCATCGGCGTAAGGATTGAATGAACGTTTTCGAAGCGCTACAAAATGGCTGGCGAAATTGATCGCCGCCAGCAATTGAAAGATAGTCAGCACCATCTCGATGGACAACGAGTCGAAATATCCGATACTGCTGTCATGAGTGGAAAATCCGCCCAAACTCATCGCAGAAAAAGCGTGGCAAACCGCATCAAACCAATTCATGCCTGCCAAGCGCAAGGCAATAATACAAGCCAGAGTGATGCCCGCATAGACCAACCACAAAGCTTTTGCCGTTTGCGCGATGCGCGGCGGCAAATCCGATTCCTTGACCGTTCCCGGCGATTCCGCTATATACAGCTGCATGCCGCCGATACCCAAAATAGGCAAAATGGCAACCGCAAAAATAATGATACCCATCCCGGCAATCCAGTTCAGCTCATGTCGCCACAGATTAATCGACACGGGCAACTGGTCAAGACCGCTAAGAGTTGTCGCTCCCGTTGTAGTAAGACCGGAAACCGTCTCGAAATAAGCGTCGACAAAACTGAGTTCCGCCAGGTAAAGCATCAGCGGCAACGTGCAAAACACCGGAATTATTGACCAAGTAATCGCTACCATCAAAAAACCCGTCTGTCTTGACACTTTTTTAGGTATGTTGATCGTCGGAATGAACATCAACGCACCCGACAACAAGGTAATCAAAGTACCCTGAAAAAAAGCCGTAGTAGCGCCATCATCCGCCATAACAGAGGTCAATAAACAAGTGACCATCAAGCCACCAAAACCTATGGTGACCAGACCGAAAATATTAACGATGGTAAAGATGACATTCATGGAATAGGTTCAAGGCGAAAGGTTCAAGGCAAAGGGCAAAGGGCAAAGGTTTTTTCGCCTTTCGTCTTTCGCCTGCTTTTATTAAAGAGGCTGGAATTTTTTCTCGATATTGACAACCAGCTTTTTATCCATCACAAACATCACCACATGATCGCCTTCTTCAAACACCGTATCACAATGAATGCAAATAACCTGCTTGTTGCGTATCAACGCACCCATCACTATGCCTTCGGGAAAACTGATCTCATCCACCCTACGCCCAACAACCGAATTCAGATCGACACTTTGATGCGCAATAGCCTCGATTGCCTCGGCGGTGCCGCCGCAAAGGGAGCTTACTTGCGCCACATCACCGCGACGTACGTGCTTTAGAATACTGCCCAACGTTTCCTGATTAGGCAACACGGCTACATCAATCCCTGTTCCAGGTAATAGCTTGCTGTACGAGATATGGTTGAGCAAACAGATGGCTTTACGCGCACCCAAGCTTTTTGCCAAAGAGGCGGAAACGATATTAACGCCGTCATTTTCAGTAATCGCACAAAATAAATCCGTACTGTCGATAGACTCATCAAGCAACAGCGCTTCATCGGCACAATCGCCAAGAAGCACTACCGTTTGATCAAGATCATTGGCTATCTTATGAGCACGCTTAGGCTCTTTTTCAATAATTTTTACCTGATGGTCGTCTTCCAGCGCCAAAGCCAAACGCTTACCGACATGGCCGCCGCCGGCGATGATAATGCGCTTTAACGGTTCTTCCAGCTTATTCAATGCCTTCAATACTCGACGCACCTCTTCATGTGGCGCTACAAAAAAAACTTCATCGCCCGTCTCAATAATGGATTCGCCGCTCACTGGCAGCGGAATACCTTGCCGAAAAATAGCCACCACTCGAATTTTACCGCCAACCAAGCGCTCTTTCAGGGTTTTAATTTCTTTGCCCGTTAAAATGCCGTCCGGCACCACCTTGACCGAAAATAGCCGCACCAGGCCATCGGCAAAATCGGAAATATGTTGAACACCGGGAAACTCGATTAAATTGCGGATAGCCTCCATGACGATTTGTTCCGGGCTGATCACAATATCCACCGGAATACCTTCCGGCCCGAATAACCGCGGATTTTTTAGATAATCGACGGCGCGCACCCGCGCAATAGTTTTCGGCCGACTATACAGCGTATTAATGATGACACACGCCAGCATATTGGTCTCATCGCTATCGGTAACCGCGATAATAATATCGGCAGTTCGGGCGCCGGCCTGTTCGAGCACTCGCGGATGCGCCGCATTACCGGCAACCGTGGCAATATCGAAACGCTCTTTTAACGCATCGAGTAACTCTGTCCTGAAATCAACGACCACAATATCGTTCTCTTCGCTTGCCAAGGCTCCTGCAACCGATGAGCCGGTAACACCGGCGCCAAGAATAAGTATTTTCATTTACACCCTTTGGGTATTAAAAAATAAAGGTAACTATTCAGCGGCTAGAAAAATAGAACGCTGATGCCGCAGATGATTATGATTAAATAAGATTTTTTGAATTATCTTAGAGAAATTAATTAATCATCGTTTTGAGATTATCCGCGCTCATCATAATTATCCGCGTCATCCGTGTTCTATTATATTAATCACATTCTGGCCAAAACAGCCGCCACCGTTTCGCCCATAGCCGCCGGTGTCGGGCAAATCGTGACGCCCAACTCTTTCAGTAGCGCCACTTTTTCAGCGGCGCTTTCACCCGCAGATGAAATAATCGCGCCGGCGTGACCCATGCGCCGACCTTCCGGTGCGGTTAATCCTGCAATATAAGCGACTACCGGCTTGCTCATGTGTTGTTGGGCAAAAATTCCGGCTTCAACTTCTTGCGGGCCGCCGATTTCACCAATCATAACGATCACCTTGGTTTCGGAATCGGCTTCGAACTTTTCCAGAATATCACGATGCGAACTGCCGTTGATCGGGTCGCCGCCGATACCGACCGAAGTTGAAATACCGATGCCCAAACGTTTCATTTGATCGGCGGCTTCATAACCTAAGGTACCTGAACGGCCGACAATACCGACATTGCCCTTCATGTATATATGTCCCGGCATAATGCCCAGCATGGCTCTCCCCGGACTGATAGTACCTGCGCAGTTGGGGCCGGTCAGGATCATTCTTTGTCCTACCGGAAAACGACGCAGAAAGTTTTTAACCGTCATCATGTCCTGAGTGGGAATACCGTCGGTAATCGCAACGCAATATTTAATGCCCGCATCGGCGGCTTCCATAATCGAATCGGCGGCAAAGGCCGGGGGAACAAAAATAATGCTGGCTTCGGCACCCACCTGCTGCACGGCTTCCTTTACGGTATTAAAAACCGGCAAACCTAAATGGATTTGACCGCCTTTACCGGGGGTGATGCCGCCGACGACATTAGAACCGTAGTTAATCATGTCCTGCGCATGGAAGCTGCCGATTTTACCGGTAAAGCCCTGAACAATAATGCGTGTTGTTTCGTCAATTAAAATAGCCATCTTTATGCTCCCTGAGCCGCTTCTTTTGCAACCGCTTCATTGCGCGCTTGCACCGCTTTTTCAGCCGCTTCGG
Source organism: Methylobacter sp. (assembly GCA_030655535.1). Taxonomy (GTDB): domain Bacteria; phylum Pseudomonadota; class Gammaproteobacteria; order Methylococcales; family Methylomonadaceae; genus Methylobacter_A. Next base: position 13,561 of record JAURVK010000064.1, read on the forward strand.
CCAAGGTTTCTGCAGTAATGATGGGCAAGCCGCTTTCGGCGATAATTCGGCGACCTTCTTCAACGTTAGTGCCTGATAACCTGACAATCAACGGGATTTTCATATCGATTTTCCTGACCGCTTCAACCACGCCTTCAGCAATCCAGTCGCAACGATTGATTCCGGCAAAAATATTAACCAGCATGGCTTTTACGTTCTTATCGGCCAATACTAAACGAAAAGCTTTTTCGGTACGTTCAGCCGATGCGCCGCCGCCTACGTCAAGGAAATTGGCAGGTTCGCCGCCGGCCAGTTTAATCATGTCCATGGTTGCCATTGCCAAACCCGCGCCGTTAATCATGCAGCCGATGTCGCCATCCAGGCCGACATAACTCAAACCACGGTCTGCAGCCGCCATTTCGCGCGGGTCTTCCTGGGTTTTATCGCGCAATTCGGAAATCTTTTGCTGACGGAACAAGGCGTTGTCATCAAAACCCATCTTGGCGTCCAGCGCGACCAATTCGTTGCTGCGCGTAACCACCAGCGGATTGATTTCCAGCATGCTGACATCAAGATCGCGCAGGGCGCGATAACAACCTCTGATGGTTTTAACCGCATGACTCATCAATTCAGGATCCAGACCCAGCGCAAAAGCCATTTCGCGCGCCTGAAAGTCCCGCAGACCCACCGCAGGCTCGATATAAATTTTGGTAATCGCCTCGGGATTGTTTTCGGCCAGTTCCTCGATTTCCATGCCGCCTTGAGCGGAACCGACCATCACAATACGCTCTGAACTGCGGTCAACCAGAAAACAGAAATACAATTCCTTGGCGATGTCGGTTCCGGCTTCGATATACAATCGGCCGCACACCTTACCGGCCGGACCGGTTTGATGAGTGACCAGCCTTTTACCCAATAACGCTTCTGCCGCCGCTTCAACTTCGTCATGAGTCTTGCAGATTTTAATGCCGCCCGCTTTACCGCGCGCGCCGGAATGAACCTGGGCCTTGACCGCCCAAATGTGCCCGCCAATATCTCTGGCGCGTTGCACGGCTTCTTCCGGGCTGTAAGCCATACCACCCTCGGCGATTTTAACGCCGTAACCGCTTAAAATTTCTTTCGCCTGATACTCATGAATATCCACAGCATCTCCTGTTTATGTGTTGCGTAAGTTAGGCTGATGCTTTTCTCAACCCAACATTTCTGACAGCAATAAGTCGGGTTACGAAAAAAACCGTAACCCAACCTACAAGACTATTGTTTTTTTGCTGCGATAGCTTCGGCAGCTCTGACCACGTTATTGGCCATTTTTTCCGATGCGGCATCGATTAATCGACCATCTAATGCTGCCGCGCCTTTACCTTGCGCCGCCGCTTCTTTCAAGGCAACCAGTATACGCTTTGCCTTGTCAACTTCAGCCGCAGGCGGAGTAAATATTTCATTGGCCAATTCGACTTGCGACGGATGGATCGCCCATTTGCCTTCACAACCTAAAGCCGCCGCCCGTCTTCCGGCCATTTTATAGCCTTCGGGATCTTTAATATCGCCAAAAGGGCCGTCGATAGGACGCAAGCCATAGGCTCGACAGGCAACCGTCATCCGGCTGATCGCAAAATGCCATTGATCGCCGGGATAATCGGGGTTTAAACCGCCGATGTTGGTGGTTCTGGCCCGGTTGCTTGCGGCGTAATCTGCCACACCGAAATGCAAGGCTTCAAGACGGCCCGATGCGCCATTACGGGCAATGTCTTCAACGTTTGCCATGCCCAGTGCGGTCTCAATCAAGGCTTCAATGCCGATTTTATTTTTCAGTCCCTGCTGCATTTCCAATTGGTTAAGCATCGCTTCAACCATGTAAACATCGGCATAAACGCCCACTTTAGGAATCAAAACCGTGTCCAGCTTTGCACCGCACTGCTCGACCAGATCCACCACATCGCGAACCATGTACTGCGTGTCCAGGCCATTGATACGCACCGAAATAGTGACGCCATGTCCTTTCCAGTCCAGATCATTAATCGCTTCAATAATGTTCTTTCTGGCTTGTAACTTGTCGTCAGGCGCTACGGCATCCTCAAGATCCAGAAAAATAAAATCAGCGCCACTTTTCATCGCTTTTTCAAACATTTCAGGGCTAGAACCCGGAACGGCTAATTCACAGCGTTGAACTCGTTGAACTGACGCTGCATATAAGGTGTGGCTCATTGGTATTTTCCTAATTTCATTGTTGTAAATCCGGTCAGATTAACGTAACCCGACATTTTGCGGCTACCCTTCCCATTACCGGGTTTCGTCGGCACTATTTGCCCAGCGTAAACCCGACCTATACGGCTTAAGCCAAACATAAATCAACCGCACATTTTACTTCCAGGGGTATCAAAGTCAATTTTTATAGCGTGTTCACCGACTCAAGCCCTAATCTAACCTTGCCGATTTTTAGCGGCTATGTCATTATTGTTGGTTTTTGGACTTTGGCTTTTTCAATATCCAAGCTACGATAATCACTCAACTACTATAAAGAGGCAATTCAATGGCTGGTCGTAACCACCTATATATTCCAGGCCCTACCAATGTGCCGAATGAAATTCTGAATGCTATGCATATCAACATGGAAGACCATCGGTCTCCCGTGTTTCCTAAACTGCTGACGCCTCTTTTACAAGACCTGAAAAAAGTCTTTAAAACCGAAACAGGGCAAGCCTTCATTTTTCCTGCTACAGGTACCGCCGGCTGGGAAGTTGCGTTAACCAACACCTTAAATCCGGGCGACAAGGTTTTAATCTATCGCTTCGGTCAATTCAGTCACTTATGGGCTGAAATGGCAAAACGCTTGGGCTTCGATGTTGAAATTCATCAGGAAGTCTGGGGCAAAGGCATTCCGCTGGATAAAATAGAAGCCCGTTTAAAAGAAGACACCCAGCACCAAATCAAGGCCGTTTTAGCGACGCATAACGAAACCGCTACCGGCGTTACCAGCGATATTGGCGGCGTTCGTAAAGCCATGAACGCAGCAAATCACCCGGCGCTATTATTCGTTGACGGCGTTAGCTCTATTGCAAGCATCGACTTTCGCATGGACGAATGGGGCGTTGACGGCGCCATCAGCGGCTCACAAAAAGGCTTTATGATGCCCGCCGGCGGCGCGTTCCTGGCATTCAGCCAAAAAGCCTTAACGGCGACTGAAACATCAACCTACCCGCGTTGCTTCCTGGATTTAAAAGACCAGATGAACACCAACAAAGACGGCTACACGCCCTACACACCGTCGCTGCCTATTTTATACGGCTTGCGTAAAGCGTTAGACTTGCTGCAGGAAGAAGGCCTGGAGAATGTTTACGCACGTCACCACCGCTTGGCCGAAGGCGTCCGTAAAGCCGTTGCCGCTTGGGGCTTAACAACCTGCGCCCAACCCGGCTTCGAGTCGGACACCGTGACTGCGATTGTTGTCCCCGAGGACAAAGATGCCAGAGACGTTATCAGCACCGCTTTTAGCCGATACGACATCTCTTTAGGCGCCGGCTTATCCGAATTGGCCGGTAAAGCTTTCCGTATCGGCCACGTCGGCGATATGAACGATGTTTCGATGCTGGGCGCTATCGCCGGCGTTGAAATGGCGATGTTGGACAACGGCTTTGATTTCAAACCGGGCGTCGGCGTTGCTGCGGCGATTGAATACTATCGTTCAACTGCGCAGTAATTCATTGTAGGGGCGACTTCAGTCGCCCATTGAGCTAACCGGGCGACTGAAGTCGCCCCTACAATTAGGCGATTCTACCCCATGAGCAAACCCAAAGTCTTTGTTACCCGCAAGTGGCCTGCCTCAGTCGAAGCAAAACTCAAAGCCCTTTACGACGTCACCTTAAACGCAGATGACCGGCCTTTAAGCGCAGACGAATTCAAATCCGCACTGCAACATTACGATGCCGTTTGTCCTACCGTTTGCGATTCATTACCTGCCGACGTTATCAATGTCGACAACAAACGTTGCAAAATATTGGGCAACTTCGGCGTAGGCTACAACCATATCGATATTCCAGCCGCCAAGGCGCAAGGCTTAGTCGTAACCAATACCCCCGGCGTATTGACGCACAGCACCGCCGATATTGCGATGACCTTATTGTTAATGTCCGCACGTCGCGGCGCGGAAGGCGACCGCCTGGTTCGCGCCAAACAATGGCAAGGCTGGTGTCCGACCCACATGCTGAGCTCCGATGTCACCGGCGCCACCTTAGGCCTGATCGGCTTCGGTCGTATCGCGCAAGCCATGGCAAGAAAAGCCCATCACGGCTTCGGCATGAAAATCGTCTATTTCAAACCCAGCCCAGCCGACGAATATGTCACCGACGACCTTAACGCGACCCGTTGCGGCTCCATAGAAGAGCTGATGCAGGCGGCCGATTATGTTTCGCTGCACTGCCCCGGCGGCGAGGCAACCCGGCATTTAATCAATGCAGACAGGCTTAAGCTGATGAAACCGTCCGCACACTTAATCAACACCGCCAGAGGCGACGTGGTCGACAGCGTCGCGCTGATAGCCGCACTCAAAAACAAAAGAATTGCCGGCGCAGGTCTTGATGTTTACGAAGGAGAGCCTAATGTACCCGAAGGATTCCTGACCCTGGATAATGTATCGTTACTGCCGCATTTAGGCAGCGCCACCTTGGGAACGCGCACAGCCATGGGTGAAAAGGTTTTAGCCAATCTGGCAGCATTCTTTGCCGGGAATCCTCCGCCTGACCGGGTAGTTTGACAGAGTTAACGCGCCCACCTTAGCTGACTCAGCCGATAAGATTTCTATCCGCTTTTTTGTAAAAAAGGCGTTCCGCTGACACCTGAGGAACCGTGGCTTTCTATGGAAAATAGGGGGAGTTGGCAGCCGCGTAGGATGCGTAGAGCAACGCGAAACCCATCGCATCGGCGATTGATAATGATGGGTTTCGGCTAACACCTCCGCCCATCCTACCAAACCGCTTTATTACAAAAGCCTAAATCGCTTTCTTAATCCGCTCCAACGCGTTTTGCAGATTCGCCATGCTGGTGGCTATCGAAATCCGGATATGACCCCGCGTACCGAACGCAGAACCCGGCACTAACGCAACGCCGGCTTCTTCGATCAGATATTCGGAAAAGCCAAGATCGTCATCGATGTCATCCAGTCTGGCAATCAGCTTTTCCACGTTAGGGAACACGTAAAACGTGCCGTCGGTTTCAAGGCATTCAACGCCGTCTATGCTGTTGAGTTCGGCAACGACATAATCGTGGCGCTTTTTAAATTCAACGCACATATTGTCGATAAAGCTTTGATCGCCGGTTAACGCGGCTTCGGCGGCATGTTGCGAAATCGACGTCGGGTTGGAGGTGCTTTGCGACTGAATAGTGCACATCGCCTCAATCAAATCCGCAGGTCCCGCCGCATAACCGATACGCCAACCGGTCATCGAATAGGCTTTGGATACGCCGTTCATGACTACGGTGCGATCATAAAACTCGGGATGCGCATTTAAAATATTAACAAACGTGCCCTTCTTCCAAAGGATGTGCTCGTACATGTCATCGGTGGCGATGACGATATTGGGGAAATCCTTCAGCACGTCGCCCAGGGCTTTAAGCTCTTCCAGGCTATACGCAACGCCGGACGGATTGGACGGACTGTTGATAAAGATCAGCCGGGTTTTATCGGTAATCGCAGCGCGCAATTGTTCCGGCGATATTTTGAAATGTTGCGCCTGCGTGGTTTCGATAATAACCGGCACGCCGTCGGCCAATAACACCATGTCCGGATAGGAAACCCAGAATGGCGCAGGAATGATGACCTCGTCGCCTGCGTTAAGCAGAGCCTGGGTCAGGTTGAATGAGCTTTGTTTGCCGCCGCAGGAAACCAGGATCTGGTTAGCTTGGTAATCAAGACCGTTATCGTTCTTGTACTTGGCGATAATGGCTTTTTTCAGGCTGGGTATGCCGTCAACCGCGGTATATTTGGTGTAGCCGTTTTCAATAGCCTTAACCGCCGCCGCTTTGATGTGATCCGGGGTGTCGAAATCCGGCTCGCCTGCGCCAAGTCCGATAATGTCTTTGCCCGCAGCACGCATTTGAGCGGCTCTGGCGGTAATCGCCAAAGTCGGTGAGGGTTTAACTGCCTGGACTCTGTTAGAAAGTTTGATGCTCATGTTTCCCCATGTAAAATCAATGTCAAAGATGGAGGGGATTATACATTATGTATAATGGCTTACTAACAACTAGGTGTTAAAAAATAGTATCGTTCCCATATAGGAGAGACTGCGAAAGTATTCATTTGTAGAACAACACAAGAATAACCACGAAGAATACGGAGTCTACAATATTTTTCTCCGTGCCCTTCGTGGTAAATGATTTTTTCCCTTGATTCTGATAATACCTTCACAATCCTCAGGGTATAAAACGATAAATCAGTCACGTTTATTGGAAAGTAAGTGAAAAAGAAGTTCAAACTCCACAGCCGTTTCCAGCCAGCAGGCGATCAGCCTACCGCCATTCAAGCCTTGGTCGAGGGCTTGAATGATGGCGAAGTGCATCAGACTTTACTGGGAGTGACCGGTTCCGGCAAAACCTTCACGATCGCCAATGTAATTAACCAGGTGCAGCGCCCGGCGATGATTATGGCGCCCAATAAAACCCTGGCCGCGCAGCTGTACGGCGAGATGAAGGAGTTTTTCCCGGAAAACAGCGTCGAGTATTTTGTCTCGTATTACGACTATTATCAGCCGGAAGCTTATGTGCCGGCCTCCGATACCTTCATCGATAAAGATGCGGCGATCAACGAGCATATCGAACAGATGCGCTTGTCGGCGACCAAGGCGCTAATCGAACGGGACGACACCATCGTCGTCGCCACGGTTTCGGCGATTTACGGCTTGGGCGAGCCGGAATCGTACTTCAAAATGGTATTGCATCTGGTCAAGGGCGACATGATCAACCAGCGCGACATCCTGCGGCGGCTGGCGGAAATGCAATACACCCGCAACGACATCGACCTGCGCCGTGCGACCTACCGGGTGCGCGGTGAAGTGATCGACGTTTACCCGGCCGAGTCGGACAGCGAGGCCTTACGGATAGAATTGTTCGATGATGAAGTGGAACGCTTGTCGTTATTCGACCCGCTGACCGGCGAAATCATCCGGCGGCTGGCGCGTTATACGATTTATCCGAAAAGCCACTATGTCACTCCCCGCGAGCAGCTATTGGAAGCGGTTGAGGCCATCAAGGTGGAGCTCAAAGAGCGTCTGGAACAATTGCGCTCGCTAAATAAACTGGTCGAAGCGCAACGGCTGGAGCAACGCACGCTGTTCGATATTGAAATGATTCTGGAAGTCGGTTATTGCTCCGGCATCGAAAACTATTCCCGCTACCTGTCCGGCAGAAGTGCAGGCGAGTCGCCGCCGACCATGTTCGATTATTTGCGCGACAATGCGCTGGTGATTATCGATGAAAGCCACGTCGCCGTGCCGCAGATCGGCGCGATGTACAAGGGCGACCGGTCGCGCAAGGAAACCCTGGTTGAATACGGCTTCCGGCTGCCTTCCGCGCTGGATAACCGCCCGTTGATGTTTAATGAATTCGAGTTGAAATCCCCGCAACGGATTTATGTGTCGGCAACGCCAGGGCCATACGAACGGGAGCATTCAGGCGTTTTTGCCGAGCAGGTGGTCAGGCCGACCGGCTTGCTAGACCCGATAGTGGAAGTGCGCCCGGCAACCACTCAGGTCGATGATTTGTTATCGGAAATCAACAAGCGCGTTGTCGTTAAAGAACGGGTGCTGGTGACCACCTTAACCAAAAGAATGTCGGAAGACTTGACCGAATATTTGATGGAACACGGGGTGCGGGTGCGTTATCTGCATTCCGACATCGATACTGTGGAACGGGTCGAGATCATCCGGGATTTGCGTCTGGGCCAGTTCGATGTGCTGGTCGGCATCAACCTGTTGCGCGAAGGACTTGATATACCGGAAGTGTCATTGGTTGCGATACTCGATGCCGACAAGGAAGGTTTTTTGCGTTCGGTCGTCTCATTGGTGCAGACCATAGGCCGGGCAGCAAGAAACGTCAACGGCAAGGCTATTTTATACGGCGATAAAATTACCAAGTCGATGCAACAGGCGATAGACGAAACCGACCGTCGCCGCGAAAAACAGCGCCAGTTTAATATCGAGCATCACATAGAACCGACCACTATTTTTAAGTCGATAACCGATATTCTGCAGGTATCGATACCCGGTTCCGGGCTGACCAGCGCCAATAAACTGCTGAGCAAAGTGGCGGAGTTTCCGACCGATTACCAGGCCTCCATGACACCCAAGCAGGCAGGCAAGAAATTGAAGCAACTGGAAGACGCCATGTATCAATATGCGAAAAACCTTGAATTCGAGCAGGCGGCGAAGATCAGGGATGAGATCAAGGTGTTGCAGGAGTTGATGCTGGTGTAACTGCTGCTGTGCATGACTATACAGAAAAATCAGTTGTCATGGGCTTTGTTTGTGTGGTATAAGAAAAAAAATCAATTACGAGTTGAAATAACGACTAAAACAAACCACTGGTTTCTATCCTACCTCTAAATCCAATAGGAAAAGCAGATGATTAATTTTGATTTTTATATGAACCGCTGCGTCGCCGCCATACTCCTGGCCTGTTCAGTAGCCTCATCGACTCAAGCCGCCGAACCGCGTATTTCAGTGGGTGTCGAACATATGCTCCTGGTTAAAAGTGATGGCACACTCTGGTCATGGGGCAGAGATTCCTGGGGGCAACTCGGATTAAACGGAACCGGCGACAAAAATGTGCCAACACAGATTCCAGGAGCATCCGGTTTCATCGACGTTGTTGCTCGCGGCTCGTTTTCCATGGCTCTAAAAGCTGACGGTACCGTCTGGGCTTTTGGCGACAATAGCAATGGGCGAGTGGGGCCTTACAATGATCGCACCAAGGTACCGGTTCAAGTTACCGGGCTGTCGCGTATCGTGGCGATCGGTGCCGGCTGGGGCTATTCTGCCTACGCAATCGACGAAGATGGCAACCTGTGGTCATGGGGATCTAATAGTGCTGGTCAACTGGGCACCGGAACTTCAGACATAATGAGTCATCCAATACCAACACTTGCACCCGGATTGACTGGCGTCAGCGCGATATCAGCTGCTGACGAATCCATGTTGGCACTACTGTCTGATGGTACTGCGATGGGTTGGGGATATAACGGCGATGGCGGATTGGGTGTTACAACTGTTGGCTCTGCTGTTGCACCCAGTCCTGTAACTAATCTGACCGGCCTGAAAGCCATAGCCGCCACAAACATCAACACGACCAACGGCCATTTCGCTCTGGATAACAACGGTTCGGTTTGGTCTTGGGGCGATAATAACTTTTCCACGGTTGACTGCGGTCAGACGCGCGCGAACAGTACTGCTTATACAATACCCACTGTAATCAACAATATTCCCCCGGTAAAACAAATATCCGGCGGTGATGGGCACGTACTTTTTGTTACGGAAAGCGGTACCGTGGCAGGCTGTGGCGTAAACAGTTCGGGACAACTCGGCGATGGCACCACAACCCACATAAGCTCTACCAAACCAGGCCCGTTGCTTGTCTCGGGCCTTTCCCGAGTCACTTGGGTCGCCGCAGGTAACAATGCCTCGGCTGCCATTACCGACGACGGTAGCGTCTGGACTTGGGGAAGAACCAATAGCGGAATTTCCGGCACAGGAGTTGACGGCGCCAGTGACTCCCATAACACAACCCCGGTCAAACTCAATTTTAATGCCGGCATACCCGATAGTTATCCCGCCATTTTCGCCGGCACCCAAAGTGGAGATATCCGCGACGCCGCCATCGACGTTGGCTTCGCGCCGGCCGCTACAGATGTAGGCAAAGCCGGACGCTTGTACATCGCCGCCCAGCTGCCTGATGGCTCGCTATTTCTTGCCAATCAATCCGGCGATTTCAAGGCTTATACCGGCGGTACGCTACCTTATATTTATGAGGGCGCACTTCCTCACCATGGTCCCATTTCCTTGGGTTCCGGTGACTTCAGCTTCGCCTCGGGAGTCACGCTGATTCTCGGCTATGGCGTTGGTAACGCGGCGGCGGCAGAAGCAGACTTATTCCAGGCTGCCAGGTATGTCGGTGTTTTAACCTTGAGATAAAGCCTGGTACCAGATTGCGGCTAGCGCATAGGATGGGTAGAGCAGTAGCAAAACCCATCTTTTTTCAAAAACCATCTATCCCAAATCAACCCCGAATTCACAATCTCCAACCCCCGCCCAATCCTCCGGAAAAATGCCCAAGCGAACATACTGATGAAAAGATGAATACGGCCAATCGGCCACTTTCTGTACATAACCGTGTTTCACGGGATTGAAGTGAATGTAATCGACATGCCGCCTAAAATCTTCCTGATCACGGATCGTATGCTCCCAAAATCGCCGTCGCCATATTCCGCGCTCCTGTTTGCGCAGACGGCTTTTTGAAATCCGCTCTTCTTTTGCAATTTCTCGGGAAAAGGCCGATTTAACTTGCCGCCAACGCGGGCTAAAATCATCATCGCCGTCCGGCAAAGTCCATATTGTGTGGTGATGTTTCGGCATAATAACGATGGCCACGATAATCAGTCATTGTTATTTTGTGGTTGGCTGTGTTTGATGGGTTTCGCTACCGCTCTACCCATCCTACATAGCTGACATAAGGAAGAGGCGATTAATCGGTCTTAGCCGCAAAACTATGCACCCATACCAGACTGTCGGCTTCCCAGGTCATTCCGGCATGCATTTTTAAAATTATATCGCGGTATAGTTCAAGACTCGGATAGCCTTCCGCCCGGGCATCGGCATCGGTCATATCGCCTAATCGCTGACGCTTTAAATCGGTAACGACAAAAGTCATCCCGTCCAAATCGAACGTTTCGCCGGGCAAGCCATAGATGCCATCACGACGCTGCTGTGTTTTCATTCCGGCTTTTGTCGCTTCTACCAATTTCGTATGAGTGACCAGCCGGTCTATCGAACAGGTTTTCTCGGGGTAAGCTTCCATTGTCTATCCTAATCTAAAAAAAAATCCTATTGTACACCACGCATGAGACAGAGCTACTGCGGCAATACCCTGGGAACGCCGAGCCCCAGCTTGGCTTTCTCCACCTTCAATCGTCTGGCGGCTGGTCGCGCCAAGCTGGGGCTTGGCGTTCCCGGCCTGCTCCCTAAGTGTTCGTACAGATAAATCCCATCAGCATATTTTGTTGATCTGTAAGCGACAAGTAGGGCTGGGTGCTATATTTTGTCGCATTATCTCTTTTACAAGAACCACTCGGGGCTTACGCCTCTTTCTCTCTCCTGGGTGGCCTTTTTTTTGATCTCGATGTTCATCATTTCTGAAAAATTCTTAACGACCTGATTCTGTTAATAGCGGCAGCCAATTCATATTTGCGCGGCATCGAAAGGGTTCCAGGGTAATCAGCTTCCAATACGGCCAACCCGTGTTTAGTTATTTCTTCCTCCAGCCAGTCTATCCAGAAACGGATAGTCTCAGGTTTATCGGCCGACTGCTTTAATTTAGTCCGCAACGCCAACAGGCAATAACCGATGGTTAATATCTGCGGCGCTTCGGCGATTTGCACCACCGCGTCCAGATTGAGCAGATCCATGCCGTATTCCAGTTGTCTCGGTGCGTTGCGTAAATCTTTTATGCGCTTAGGTATCGTCTTGTTCAAACGCTGATTGGTATAAGCGGAGTCGAAATTATCGGCGGCCAAACGGCGCGATACGGCGAAATCGGAAATCGGCGTATCCTCCTCGGCTATTCCCCCCAGCCTATCGCGTACCTTAGCGGTAATATCATCGCAACGGTAATTATCCATCAGCAAACAGGTATCGGCTTTTTGCAAAAAATAACCCAGACCGCCGACCACAAAAATCATCGAGACCTGATGTTTTTTCCACAGCGAGCGCACCGTGGAATAAAGCGGTTTGATCGGCTCTTGCGCCACATCCAGGATTTTTTTGATCAACTCGTCGCGCACCAGAAAATTGGTTGCACAGGTATCTTCATCAAACAACAGCAATCGGCTGCCGCTTTCGATAGCCTCGACAATATTGGCCGCTTGCGAGGTACTGCCGCTGGCGTTATCGGATGAAAAACAATCGGTTTTAAGACCGTTGGGCAAATCGCTGATAAAAGGGCTGATGTCGACATGACGAATGCTGCGGCCTTCTTCAGCCCTGATAAAAAAAGCATCCTCCCGAGTCACCACATATTCCCGCCCGTCTCCCGGAATATGCGCATAAACCCCGGCTAAAATCGCCCGCATCAAGGTCGATTTTCCATGATAGCCGCCGCCGGTAATACAGGTGATACCTTCGTTAATACCCATACCGGTTATGCTGCGTCCATCCGATAAGGGGATTATTATTTGCAACGACGCAGGAGACTGGAAGGTTTTAACAGACTCGTCCATAGCAGGCCGGTCATCGACGCCGCTTTGCCGTGGCAACTTGGCATCATTGGCGATAAAGGCGATCAGCTTATGCTGTTGCATAAACCGAATAATCTCGACGCGTGTTTTTTGCACATCGACAAACTGCTGGAACAGCGTTCGGGTTTGCTCATCGTAATGTTGATAAAAAAAGCTGGCATCAACAATGGCAACCAGTTCCTGACTCAGCATGATCCACGCCTGCTCGGCATCAAACACGCCGCCACCCTGCCCTTTTGCCGGCAGACTGATCATAAAGCGCAAATAAACCGCATCGTCATCGAACAAAACGCTATCCCTGATCAGCATCTTTTGACTCAGGGCAATGGTGCTAAAGGAGCCGCTGCCGTCTTTGCCGCGATTTTGCTGCGCAAACCGGGCTATGCCGTCACGAAAACGCCGAATCAGAAAATCGGCCACCGCCAGTTTACGCTCGGCTGTATGCAAAAAATTCTCGGGGATTTTGCTGTCTCGTAGCGGTATTTTTACCGAGGCAATGGAAGCAGGGTTAGCGCCGGGACTGCCCTGCATTTTGATGAAGCTGAGCTCAAATCGGGGGAAGTGATGAGAGCCCCGCAGCTTTTGTATATTCTGAAAAGACTGGTCGGCGATAGAAGTTAGTAAACTATGTAATTTATTCACCTATCCTCCAGCCTTAACGTTTTAAAAACCGGGGAAGTTAACTTCCTTTACTAGGGTTTCCATAAAAATCCAGTTCAGCAATCAACTTCATTTTCACTAAATTATCATCAACATTTAATGTCTTAAAAGCGGTCTTTATACTCATGGTCTTTACTGTTTCAACAGCGCCGAATCTAAAACCAAACAGCCGATTTTTCTTGCCCTCGGGAAAGCTGCACATTATTTCATTAATACGTTCATCAATAAGCGTCCTTGCTTTGTTCAACTCTGTCGCAACTTCCGGCTTCAAGCCGGTTAACAGTTGTTTTTCAGGCGATCGTACGGCGACAACCGGCAACTCCGGTTGTCGCCTTTTACGTATATCCGCCAATTTTGCCTACATGGATGTAGGTAAGGGGCGTGAGCAGGAGCGGAAGCTTTTTACTTTGCCCATGAGCCACCAGCAGACTGCACTCCGTAACACCCACCTTGTGCCGGTCGGCTCCTGGGTTATCCGGTATTTTCCCCATAAATCAGAACGGGATGTCGTCGTCATAGGGCGCATCGAAATTATCATGGCTCGGGGCTTGCTTGGCAGATGGCTGGCCTTGTTGAGCGCCTTGCGACTGATAGTTTTGTTGCGGCGGCTGGTTAGACTCGTTTCTTTTGCCGACCAAATCAATAATATTGGCGTTAAGCTCCAGACTGGTTTTAGTCGAGCCATCTTGCGCCCGATATTCGCTTTGACTCAGCTCACCCGAGACAAACACCTGTTGGCCTTTTTTCAGGTAATTTTGCAACTGCCCTTCGGCGCGCTTGCCCCACACCGCACATCTGATCCATAACGTTTGCTGCTTATCGCCAAAGCCGATATTGTTGGCTACGGTAACATTCAACACCGCTTGGCCTGACGGTAAATATCGAACTTCCGCATCGCGGCCCACAGTCCCGGTAAAGCTGAAAACATTGCTCATTTTTTTTCCATTGATGGTTAAATTAATAATACGGCTATTATCAACTGGTTCCACCAAAAAGAAAATGCAAAACCTCAAACCGGTTTTAATTATCGCTCGACAAAATTCTGTTGTTTAACCGAATGATCTAAACGATGCGCTTTGTGCGGTGAGTGTTTATTTTGAATAAAGCAATAGATATGAAAAATACAGAAGGAATGGTTTTTTTGAGGACTAGCGAAGATTAGCAAACAATGCGAGGAGGTGTAAAACGATGGATAGCTTGAAAACAAAAAACTTCCAAGGCCGTTAAGCCTTGGAAGTCTTCAAGTCATTTGATTAAGCAACCCAGGTAATGAGGTCATTCGCATGATAATTGACCTGATTTAACGCGTTTACGGTTTATGTTAACATTGCTGGCAATGGCCGCTGATGCAAACAATGTCGATGAAATGATGAATTCGCCCGAAATAAAGCCCAGTAGACCGGTTATAAATACTGCTCCGGTTAAAATGTCTTTGTAAAAGTCGTTCATGAGTAAATCTCCATATAGAGTTGAAAGGTTTTTTAAATTGGTGTCTTAACTATACGGAAGACGCCTATTGTTGACAACAACCCTGGGAACATATAGATTGTTTCCCAATTTGATACATTGGATTCATAAACCATTCATATTAAACGTGTAAACGGTTACTAATTTAGCGCCATTCTCTGGAACCCGTGTTAATTTCAGAAATCTCATTTGACACGAACCAAACTCCCGCCAATCCGTCTTATAGCGTTGTGAAGCTCGGCCTGCTTTCGGTTGACAGAGTTATAAAGCCGGCAGACTGTCACTGAAATAGCCTCAGGAAAGGAAAGCGCCGATTAAATCTGATCGTCAACCTTCATTAATCGGGTTGGTTCTGATAAGAACCGTGACGCAGTCGGCAATCAAAGCCCGAACAGCGCTGCTTTAACTTGTATCGGTTGCTGAGAAGACTTGCATCTGACGATAACACTACCGTCCAGAGTCGCGATCAGCACAATGGCGACTCCGGTTAACGCAATATTCGTTATTAATCCCTTACCGGCGCAGGCGCCAGCACGACTCGTGAACCATTGTTTTCCGGGGGACTGACAACGCCGGCCGCTTCCATATCTTCAATCATGGTTGCGGCGCGGTTGTAGCCGACTTTAAAGCGTCTTTGCACGCTGGATATTGAGGCTTTGCGCGTTTCCGTGACAAATTGTACCGCCTCATCATACAAGGCGTCACTTTCGGAGTCGCCGCCATTGCCACCGCTCATGCTATAACCATCAGTGGAATCAGACAGTTCGCGGGTGATGTCTTCCAGATAATTGGGCGGCGCGGTTTGTTTTAAAAATTCAACCACGCGATGCACTTCATGGTCATCGACAAAAGCACCGTGAGCACGTATAGGAATACTGGTGCCTGAGGGTAAAAACAGCATATCGCCGTTGCCTAGCAAGGTTTCCGCACCGCCTTGATCGAGTATAGTGCGCGAATCGATGCGTGATGACACCTGGAATGAAATCCGGGTAGGTACGTTGGCTTTGATCAAGCCGGTCAATACGTCTACCGAGGGACGTTGCGTAGCCAGTATCAAATGGATACCGGCCGCCCGGGCTTTTTGCGCCAGACGGGCAATCAACTCTTCGACTTTTTTACCGACGATCATCATCATGTCGGCTAATTCGTCGATGACGATAACGATGCTGGGCAGGGTGTTTAAGGTGGGGTACTCTTCGCCTTCTTCCAGCGGATTGATCATTTGAAACATCGGGTCTCTGATGCTCTCGCCTTTTGCCGTCGCGTCTTCTATCAGCTGATTAAATCCGGCAAGATTTCTGACGCCCATTTTGGACATCAATTTATAACGTCTTTCCATTTCAGCAACCGCCCAGCGTAGTGCGTTGCTGGCTTCCTTCATATCGGTTACGACGGGGGTCAATAAATGCGGAATGCCTTCATAAACCGATAATTCCAGCATCTTCGGGTCGATCATGATCAATCGCACCTGTTCCGGCGTCGCTTTATAAAGCAGACTGAGAATCATGGTATTGATGGCAACCGACTTACCGGAGCCGGTGGTGCCTGCGACCAGTGCATGAGGCATTTTGCCCAGATCGGCAACCATCGGTGTGCCGGAAATATCCTTGCCCATCGCCAGGGTCAGCATGGATTTGGATTTTTCGAAAGGCGCCGACACCAATAACTCGCGCAAGGTCACCATTTCCCGCTCCCGATTGGGAATTTCAAGGCCGACTACCGATTTGCCGGGAATAATTTCTACGATACGAACGCTGGTAACCGACAAGGCCCTGGCCAAATCCTTGGACAAGGTGCTGATACGACTGACCTTAACGCCTGCCGCAGGTTGTAATTCAAAACGAGTAATAACCGGGCCGGGGTGAAAGCCGACCACGGTAACGGCAACGTTAAAATCGGCCAGAATATCTTCTACCAAGCGCGACATTTCTTCCAAATCGGTTTGCGAATAACCTATAACCCGGGTATCGCGAAGATCCAGTAAATCCAGAGAAGGTAAAACACCTTTGCTGGAATCGTATTTAATAGTCGACTGTTTTTTGGCTGGACGATTGTTTTTTGCCGGATTTTCTACAGGCTTTTCGATATTGGGTATGGCTTTAGCGCTGATTTTTCTTTTAAACGCCGACTTCTCGGGATTATTGACCCGCGTTTCGGTGCGCTTAACCGAACGGCCCTGCAACAGAGTCAGGATGCTACTGCTAAGAACTCGACAGATAAACACGGTATATTTGCCGATAAAATCCAGCAACGCTACCCATGACAATCCGGTAACCAAGGTAACCCCAGCCAATAAAACCATTAACAAGAGTAATGTCGCTCCCGAATTGCCTAGCATTACCAACAAGGCATTGCCGGTTTCCTGACCTAAAATACCTCCGGTATTGCTGGGCAGTTCAATGCCTATTCTTAGCAGATACAAATTCGATAACGCAGCACCTGAAATAATGGTCGCTATCGACCCTATCCATTGCAGCGCGATAATCATTTTTTCGCGGCCTTGCCTGCCGTGAGTGTAGAGCAAATAACCTTGCCAGAAAATAATAACGGGAAATAAATAAGCAACCAAACCAAAACAGCTGAGCATAATATCGGAGAGCCACGCACCAAAAATACCGCAAGCGTTAGAGACGGTTTGCACCGACCCGCTATGAGTCCAACCCGCATCTTCGTTACTAAAGGTGATCAACGAAATTAAAAAAAATAATGCGACTGCGATGAAACCTAATAAAGCGATTTCACGCAAACCACGAAAAGTTTTCTCTTCCATTACTGCAGCCATATTCAACAACTCGTTACATAAATTACTAATAAAACATAATTATAGATCAATAATGAAATGCCTCGCATTAATAATGCCCCAGATAAATTCCGGCGCACACTTCTACAATCATTCACCGGCCATACCGATAAAACAGTTTACGAAACACGCTTTCGTCTTCATAATTAATTTTTTTCCCGTCTTGCCTCTACACAGGATTTTTAATGAGTGATTCCAAACATTGCCGCCTTTTGATTCTCGGCTCCGGCCCCGCCGGTTATACCGCTGCAATCTATGCCGCACGCGCCAACCTGAACCCGGTTATCATTACAGGCATGCAACAAGGCGGTCAGTTAACGACGACGACCGAAGTTGATAACTGGCCGGGCGACGTTGAAGGCTTGCAAGGGCCGGAACTGATGGAAAGAATGCTTAAACACGCCGAACGCTTCGCTACTGAGATCATTTTCGACCACATACACACGGCTGACTTATCCGCTAGACCTTTTACATTAACCGGCGATTCCGGCACTTACACCTGTGATGCGCTGATTATTTCAACCGGTGCTTCGGCGCGATATTTGGGTCTGGAATCTGAAGAAGCCTTCAAAGGCAAAGGCGTTTCAGCTTGCGCCACCTGCGACGGTTTTTTCTACAAAAACAAAGCTGTTGCGGTCATTGGCGGCGGCAATACAGCCGTTGAAGAGGCGCTTTATTTAGCCAATATTGCATCCAAGGTCATTGTGGTACATCGCCGCGACAAATTTCGTTCCGAAAAAATCCTCTCCGACAAACTGGTTGAAAAATCGAAAAACGGCAATGTCATCATCGAATGGAATTATCAGCTCGATGAAGTGCTGGGCGACAACATGGGCGTTACCGGCCTTAGAATTAAAAATACGCTGGACGGCTCGACCAAAGATCTGGATGCGCATGGTGTATTCATAGCCATCGGTCACACACCCAACACCGGTATTTTTGAGGGCCAGCTAGATATGGATCACGGCTATATTAAAGTCAAAAGCGGCATCCACGGAAACGCGACCGCAACCAGTGTTGAAGGCGTATATGCTGCGGGCGATGTGATGGACTCCGTTTATAAACAAGCCATTACTTCAGCTGGCGCAGGCTGTATGGCAGCGCTGGATGCAGAAAAATTCCTCGATGAATTGGTTTAAAGATCAGGCTAAAGACAAAAGACGCAAGGCGAAAAAACCTACCCCAAAACCAAGCGGCCTTTAGCCTTAATATATTCCCGTTCCTAAATGCAACTGACGGTTCTCGACCCCAATAACCCTGACCAGGATTTTCCCTTGGTGAGCAAAGCCCGCCGCGAACCGGACGGCTTACTCGCAGTCGGTGGCTGTCTGTCCCAACATCGACTGTTAAACGCCTACCGGCACGGCATATTCCCCTGGTATAACCCCGGCGAACCTATCCTGTGGTGGTCGCCGGATCCCCGCTTGGTTTTATTTCCCGATAAACTGGTTATTTCCCGTAGTTTGCACAAAACTCTGCGAAAAAATATCTTTTCAGTCACCTTTGACCGGGCTTTTAATGACGTTATTGCGGCCTGCGCAGATCCCCGCAAGGACGCTGCCGGCACCTGGATAACGGACGAAATCAATGCAGCGTACAATCAACTGCACCAAGCAGGATTTGCCCATTCGGTTGAAGCCTGGCTAGACGATGAACTGGTCGGAGGATTATACGGCGTTGCTATCGGACAGGTTTTTTTCGGCGAATCGATGTTTCACACCAGAACCGATGCCTCCAAAGTGGCCTTCGCTAGCCTGGTTAAACAGCTTAACGCCTGGGGCTACCGATTGATAGACTGTCAAGTGCACACAAATCATTTGGAAAGCTGGGGTGCCGAAGAAATCGGTCGGGATTATTTTACAACATTACTCAATCAATATTGTGACGCCCCCGCCCCGTTATCCGCTTGGCAAGCTCAATAGCTATCGTGCCGATCCACCATTAACCGCGCTGTAAACGATAAAGTGTAAGACCTATGTTTGCCTGTTGAGCAAAATATTTAAAGGCATTGAAATCGTCTTCGTTTAACGGATCGCCACTCAACCCGCGATCCGCATAAATCAAACCAATCGGCATTTTATTGAAAAAGATAGGCATCATAAAACATTCGTTTTGTCCAACCACATTAATATCCCGTAGTGTATACATCTTGGCATTAACCGAAGGCTTAGCCCAGAAAGCTTGAGTGCCGGACAAGGTGTGAAAAAAAAGATTGGCCGGTGTTTCTATGACATTAAAAATGACCTTGTGCTCATAGGTTTCTTTACGCCAACCCAACGACAGCCTTTCTTTAAGGGACTGCTTATCAGCAACTAACAGGGAAAAAATGGTTCGATCCATACCGATACCCCGATGTATCCCCTCAAGCACCGTTTCCAGTAACAAGTTAATATCAAATTGATCGCTTATTATTGACGTTATATCCTGTGAAATCTGAAATTGCAGTTGTTTTTTATCAATAACCGGCGATGATTCTTCCAAATCAACAACTTGATTGAGGCGGCTTTGAATAAGCATAGCAGCATCAGTGGCTCCAAATTGGCAAGCGATATCGGATGCGGTACTGGTATTATCTCGAAGATTTTCAGTGATAACTTTTTTGGATTGCTTGGTAAGAACTTCAATTTTCCTGACGCAATCCTCATATTTCTTTGAATCGGCGCCCTCTTTTAAAGCCTCGGTAATTTCATAACCTAATTGAACCAAGCCGACCCGGGGATTTTTGTTCGATGCCTTTGGCTTGATCGATTCTTCAACCAAACTGCCTAATTTCCAAGCTTTACTTAAAGAAGCGCCCAAGTCTGTTAACTTAAAACCCAGCACTTTTTTCTCTGCTTGTTCGCGACTGTAATTTTCATCTTTTATCAGCGCTTGAATGCGCTCTCCCTGTTCACCGCAAAAACACCAAAAAGAAATACCGCCAATATGGTTAAGCAACGTGGCAATAAACACTTCTTCCGGTGATGAATCGTTCATCGCAATCGCTATGGATTTTGCGTGTACTGCAGCATGGATGGCTTGAGCGATTTCTTCATTGGCCTGTTGTTTGTTGGTCGCGGATAAAATACCTTCCAAAAAAGAACAAACCAGCGTTAATTCACGAATAACCTCGGAACCAATCATAATAATGGCCCGCGACACAGTAACCATTTTCTGACGAGTGGGATTGTAATGGGGAGTGTTGCTGATTTTTAATAATTTAACCGTCAGATTCGGATCCTGCAAAATAACAGATGCCAATTCCATAGCGCCTTTTCTGTCATCGCTCAAAATATCATGGATACTTAACGCCGTATTGGAAAATATCGGCATTTCCTCGTTGCATAGCACATGCGTCCATCCATTAAGACTAAGCGGTTCCGCTATGATTTTAGGAGGAACAACTTCCATCTTTACTTCTATTATATTGAAACTTAGAGGATCGCTTTTCGATGTCATTTAATTTTACCGCTAATACCTTAGATCTTGCCTGTAGGTCGGCATTCATGCCGACGTGTCGGGCTGAAGCCCTACAGAAAACGGGGATGTAGTTCAAAGCTAAGGCTTAGCCTGATAGTTCTTTAAATAATACCGTAAAAAATCTTTCCAGGTAACGATACCCAAAATGGCCTTGTCATCGCCGACGACAGGAAGACAGGATATATCCGCATCCAACATTTTTTGTACAGCAATATTGCAATCAGTTGTAGGTGTCACGGTATCAATCTGTCGTGACATGATTTGATGGGCGCGTTTTTTTAAAGTTTCTTTATCGCGCAACGTTTCTGAACCCGTATAGACATAAGGGCTTAAAGCACTCAATAAGTCACGATCCGAAATAACCCCGGCAAAAGTTTTGTCAGATTCGTCTTCAACCAACAAATGGTGAAAATAGACGTGATCGAAAATCTCCTTGACCAACAATAGTTCCGTATCCATGCTAATCGTAACTGGATTAGCGGTCATAATATCAGCGACAATCATAATCTGAACCCCTCCCCGGTTTTCAACAGAACATTTTACATCAACATGTCAGTAAATATAGCTGTTTTTACGTCAGTTCAACGAAAAACAAGATAATCCTAGCTAGGCGAAGCGCCTGCATAATCCAAATGAATGTGGTGTATGCAGGAGAAAATATCTGTTCATGTAGGCAATGCCAAAACCCTCAAGCCTATTACTGCAAAATACGAGAATATTGGGTAGCCCGTCTTTACCTATCTAAAAGCGTTTGTGACTGTGCCATCAAGGCTCAAGGCTTGTTCTTATTCGATATACCGACACCAAATGCATCAATAGATTAAGCTATTTTAGCGTTACTACAACATAACACATGGGTTTTCTATGTTTTTACAAAGTTTTTAGGTTAAAATAGCCGACTTTCGAAGCGGGACGAGTGAGTAGCGATGGTGACCCAAATAAACGCACCCCACTCGACTTTGAGCTACCTGCCTGTATCCGACGCATTTCATCCACTCCGATGGCTACAGCCACCGCAGTCTTAGGTTGAGTGACTGCGGTTATGGTATGTAGTCCACCGCCCCGGTACGAGCACTCAATAAGCACTCAACATATTGAATGCTTAATTGAGTGAGGTCACCAAAAAAGTTTTTTATGCCCAACTTTAGAGTAAACACATGACAGATTTAGCGCATTACAGAAACATCGGCATCTTCGCTCACGTCGATGCCGGTAAAACAACGACTACCGAGCGGATTTTAAAGCTTACCGGTAAAATCCACAAAATCGGTGAAGTTCACGATGGCGCGGCAACCACCGACTTTATGGAACAGGAGCAGGAGCGCGGTATCACCATTCAGTCTGCTGCGACTACCTGTTTCTGGAAAGACTATCGTTTTAATATTATCGACACCCCGGGACACGTTGACTTTACTATCGAAGTTTATCGTTCACTGAAAGTTCTTGACGGCGGTATCGGCGTTTTTTGCGGCTCAGGCGGTGTAGAGCCCCAATCGGAAACCAACTGGCGTTATGCGAACGACTCTGAAGTTGCCCGGGTTATCTACATCAACAAACTGGATCGCATCGGCGCCGACTTCTACCGCGTGGTTAAGCAGGTTGAAGAAGTACTGGGCGCTCACCCGCTGGTTATGACCTTGCCTATCGGTACTGAAGACCAGTTCTCCGGCGTGGTCGATGTTTTAACGCGTAAGGCATGGATATGGGATGATTCCGGTGACCCGTTAAACTACACCATCCAAGACATTCCTGCCGATATGGTGGCTGATGCCGAAAAATGGCGCGAAAAATTGATCGACGAAGTTGCCGATCAGTACGACGATGTCATGGAAAAATACCTTGAAGGCGAAGAACCCGATATTGACACCATCAAACGCTGTATCCGTAAAGGTACGATTAACCTGGATTTCTTCCCGACTTTCTGCGGCTCGTCTTTCAAAAACAAAGGCGTGCAGCTGGTACTTGACGGCGTTATCGATTACCTGCCTTGCCCGACAGAAGTTAAACCGCAGCCTGAAGTCGATCTGGAAGGCGTCGCAACAGGCACGTTTGCTATCGTCAATGCCGACAAGCCGCTACGTGCACTCGCATTCAAAATCATGGATGACCGCTTTGGCGCGTTAACGTTCCTGCGCATTTATTCCGGAAAACTGGAAAAAGGCACTTCGGTACTGAATACCTTCACCGGCAAAACCGAACGTATCGGCCGTATTGTGGAAATGCATGCCGACACGCGTGCGGAACTTGATTCTGCTCAAGCGGGTGATATTGTTGCGGTTCTGGGCATGAAGAACGTGCAAACCGGCCATACCCTGTGCGATCCGAAATATCCGGCCACATTGGAACCGATGGTCTTCCCTGATCCCGTTATCTCGCTGGCGATTTCACCGAAAGACAAAGCGGCTTCCGAAAAAATGGGCATCGCGCTGGGTAAAATGATCCAGGAAGATCCCTCTTTCCACGTTGAAACCGATGAAGACAGCGGCGAAACCATCCTTAAAGGCATGGGCGAGTTGCATCTTGACATTAAAGTCGACATCTTAAGACGTACCCACGGCGTTGACGTTATCGTCGGCAAACCCCAAGTGGCCTACCGCGAAACCATCACCAAAGCGGTTGAAGACGAATATACCCACAAAAAGCAATCGGGCGGTTCAGGCCAATACGGCAAAATCAACTACATCATTGAGCCTGGCGAACCCGGCAGCGGATTTGTCTTTCAATCAGCGGTTACCGGCGGTAACGTACCGCGCGAATACTGGCCGGCGGTTGAAAAAGGCTTTAAAAGCATGCTGGATAAAGGCGTACTGGCCGGATTCCCTTGTTTGGACTTTAAAGTTATTCTGACTGACGGCGGTTTCCACGCAGTTGACTCCTCTGCGATTGCGTTCGAAATCGCTGCGAAAGCGGCGTTCCGTCAATCGATCCCCAAAGCAGGGCCGCAACTGATCGAACCCATCATGAAAGTTGATACTTTCACGCCATCCGACCATGTCGGTGATGTTATCGGCGACCTTAACCGTCGTCGCGGCATGATCAAATCTCAGGACGCTGCCGCAACAGGCGTTCGTATCAAATCAGATGTACCGTTGAGCGAAATGTTCGGTTACATCGGTGACTTGCGCACCATGACCTCCGGTCGCGGCCAGTTCTCCATGGAATTCTCGCACTATTTACCGTGCCCGAAAAACGTGGCGGATGAAGTTATCAAAGAAGTGAACGAACGCAATAAAAAGAAATAAGCTATAAATCCGGTAGGTTGGGTTGCGTCTTTTCGCAACCCAACCCATTGACTTCCTCCATCCCTAGCAGTCTGTCGCTACGCCTAACCTAGGCCACTCAGCCTTAGCGCAGGAACTTATAAATACCGGCGCCAATAACCACTAACGCTACGGTTGCCCAGCCCAGTCTATCCATATATTCACGCAATTTCGTTTCGAGCTTTTCCCCTCCGGCAGCGAGTAACATGGCCACCAGAAAAAACCGTCCGCCCCGGCCAATGATTGAGGCTAACACAAAAGGCAAAAACACCATACTCAGCGCACCTGCGGCAATGGTAAAAACCTTGTAAGGAATCGGCGAAAAACCGGCCACAAACACCGCCCAAAAACCCCATTCTTCAAACCAGCTTCTTGCTGTTAAGTAACTTTCCCAATAATGGGTGGTCTGTAGCCACGGCGCAATGCTGTCAAACATAAAAAAGCCGATCATATAACCCAGCATCCCGCCCAAGACCGAGGCCGCCGTAGTCAATAGCGCAAAGCGCATGGCTTTATCGGGTTGGGATAAGGCCATAGGTGCCAGCATCACATCCGGCGGTATCGGAAAAAATGAGGATTCTGCAAAACTTAGCGCGCACAAATATTTAACCGCATGCCGATGTTTAGACCACAGCAAGGCTTTGTCATACAACGTTTGAAACATGTTTATTTTCTTCCTGATAAAAAAGGCACAAAAACAACCGGCTCCAGCTTTTCAACTTCATAGCCGCTTTCTGTACGCGTTACTCTCTGCAACTGTTGCTTGCCGTCCTTGCCGATCGGGATAAGCATCACGCCGCCAATAGCCATTTGTTGCAACAGCATTTGCGGTATTTCCGGGGGCGCAGCAGCCACTAAAATACCGTCATACGGCGCATGATCCGGCCATCCCCAGCCGCCATCACTGTGCAAATAACTGACATTCTTGAGTTTTAAATCCCACAGGCGATCTTTGGCTTTTTTCTGCAACGGCGCGATTCTTTCAACAGAATAGACATGATCGGCCAGCTGCGCCAAAATTGCCGTCTGGTAACCGCAGCCTGTGCCTATCTCCAACACGCGTGTTAATCGACCCGATGACGCCAACAGCAACTCGGTCATTTTTGCGACGATATAAGGCTGGGAAATCGTCTGGTTGTAACCAATCGGCAGGGCGGTATCTTCATAAGCCCGATGGGCCAAGGCCTCATCCATAAAAATATGCCGGGGCGTATTGCGCATGACATCCAGAATTTTATGGCTGCCGATACCCTGCTGTATTAACCGGTTGATCATGCGCTCACGGGTACGCGCCGAGGTCATGCCTATTCCTTGCAGGCTTTGAATCATAAATCGTACTCCCTGGGCAACCACGCCTTTAAATCATTGATCCGCTCATACCGGGTCAAATCCACTTGTAACGGGGTAACCGATACGAACCCGGTATTAATGGCATAAAAATCAGTGCCGGGGCCTGCATCCTGTTCCGCTCCCGGCGGCCCTACCCAGTAGATAATACGTCCGCGAGGATCTTTACTCTTGATGACCGGCTCCGATTTATGCCGCTGCCCGAGTCGGGTTGCCCGATAGCCTTTCAAATCCTTGATAGCGACATCAGGCACATTGACATTAAGAATGGTATCTTGCGGCAACGGTTTGTTAATCAATTGCTGTAACAGCGTCACTGCGACATGCGCAGCGGTGTCGAAATGAGTGGGATTACTGCCCGCCAACGAAATGGCAACGGCAGGCAAACCTAAAAAACGCCCTTCGGTTGCCGCAGCGACCGTACCGGAATAGAGTACATCATCACCTAAATTGGAGCCATGATTAATCCCGGCAAAAACCATATCCGGCTCTTTTACCAGCAAACCGGTTATGGCCAAATGCACGCAATCGGTAGGTGTGCCATCAACTTTAATAAAGCCGTTATCCATAGCATAAGCGCGTAACGGCATCTCCAGCGTTAAAGAATTACTCGCCGCACTGCGGTTTCTATCCGGAGCTACCACCGATATTTCGGCATGCAAGCTCAATGCACCGGCCAATGCAATCAGCCCTTCAGCCAAGTAGCCATCATCATTACTCAACAAAATATGCATTATCAATCGCCCTGAAGCCGATTAAGCTATAAAATTGATCATATTAGCAACAATACACAACAAAATCAGCTTTCGTGACAAAAAAAACCATTACTCCAGAAGACATCGATTTGTTTCGTCAAACTGTCGGTAAAATACACGCCGTAAAAAGCGATAAAGTGCTATTAACGGAAGGCAACCAACCCAAACCCTACCCAAAATCACAGGCCGTTAACGTGGAGGAACACTTAATCAGTGCGGCTGAATTTAATGTTGAAAAAGTAGGCATTGAAGACTCGCTGAGTTATATGGCGCCGGGACTACAGCATAATGCGCTAAAAAAACTGCGCAAAGGGCAGTTTGGTCTGGATGCGGAAATTGACCTGCACGGACTGAATAGCAACGAAGCAAAGCGGCAATTGCTGCATTTTCTGCATGACAGTGTAGAACAAGGCTGCCGCTGCGTACACATCGTCCACGGCAAAGGCTATCGTTCGGCCGACAACCACCCGGTATTAAAAAACAACCTCAACTTATGGCTAAGACAACACCAGGACGTTCAGGCCTTTTGTTCTACGCCGCCTAAAGACGGCGGGACGGGGGCGGTTTTTGTGTTGCTGCAATTATCTGAAAAATTTGACGCATGAGGGATTCTGTCATAGCAATCGAGAAATTTTTAGCCAGGCACGCAACGACTAATAATGCGGCGGCACTTCCTCAACACTTTCGCCGCCGCCACTTTCGGAAGACAGGCTTTTAATGCGCTCATTCAGCATTCCGCAAGTCGCTTCCAAACGATCTATCTGCTGCTGTTGCTGTGCGACTATATTGTTAAGCTCTTGCAGCAAATCTTCCTGATAAGCGGCTTTTATTTCCAATTCGATGATTCGATCATCACTCATAGATCACCTAAATTACTTTTGAAAACTGCTGTTGTTTTTGCGCCAGATATTTGTCGAATATCATGCAGATGTTACGGATCAATAAACGGCCTGCGGATAATACCTTGATGCCTTGCGCTGATAAAACCAGTAAACCGTCGGTTTGCATCGGCGCTAATGCATCAAGTTCCTGAGCAAAATAATCGGCAAAGTTAATCGCAAATTGCTTTTCAATTACGGCAAAGCTCAAATCGAAATGGCAAATCAGTTGAGTAATCACCGCACGGCGCAGTTTGTCGTCATCATCCAGTTCTACGCCTTTAAATACCGGCAATTTTCCCTGATTGATCAACCGGTCGTACTCGTCCAGCTCTTTGACATTCTGGATATAGGCATCCCCTACCCTACCGATGGAAGTAATACCCAAGCCCACCAGATCGCAATCCGAATGCGTGGAATAGCCTTGAAAATTGCGATACAAATGCCCCTCGCGCTGAGCAACGGCAAGCTCGTCATCGGGTTTGGCGAAATGATCCATGCCGATATAGACATAACCGGCTTCGGCAAGCCGCTGCCCTACCATCTGTAAAATTGCCAGCTTAACGTCGGGAGTGGGCATATCGGCATCGTTAATTTGACGCTGAGTTTTAAACCTTGCGGGCATGTGCGCATAATTAAAAATCGAGAACCGATCCGGCATTACCGCCAGAATTTTATCCAGCGTAAGGGCAAAGGACTCGACCGTTTGCAGCGGCAAGCCGTAGATCAAATCGATATTGGTCGAGCGAAAGCCCTCGGCACGGGCGGCGGCTAGAACACTGAATGTCTGCTCTTCGCTTTGCAGGCGGTTGACGGCTTTCTGTACCGCAGGATCAAAATCCTGTAGACCTAAGCTGACCCGATTAAAGCCCAGTTCGCGCAGTTGTTTCATGGTTTGATCGTCGGTTTCCCGGGGATCGACTTCTATCGAATATTCGCCCTTGTCGTCGTCCCTTAACCGAAAATGCTTGCGGGTTACGTCCATTAGGGTTTTCATCTGCTGGTAGCTTAAAAAAGTCGGCGTGCCCCCGCCCCAGTGCAATTGATTAACGACCCGATTGGAGTCGAACAAAGCGCCCTGCAGCGCAATTTCTTTGCACAGATTTTCCAAGTACGGTTCCGCATGTTTGCGATTTTTGGTGACGATTTTATTGCAGGCGCAATAAAAACACACGGTATCGCAAAAAGGGATATGAAAATACAGCGATAACGGCCCGCCTGCGGCATTCGATTTGGCGATATGCTGACGATATTCCTTATCGCCGAAACCTTCGTGCAACTCCAGGGCAGTCGGGTAAGAGGTATAACGCGGCCCGGCCTTATCGTAACGGTTGATAAGGTCAACATCGAATTTTATAGATTGATCCATCATTTTATTGAACCGTTAATCACTATGTTATGGACGCTGTTATCGGTCAAGTTTACCTGTTCGATAACGCCGATCAAGTCGCCGGGCTGTTGTATCGCTCCGCCGGATTTGGAAATCCGCGCCAGCAGTTTAACCTGCTCGAAGTTTGATAATTTCATAGTTGGCATCATCGCTATCGCATCGGTTAATTCCACGGTTAGCGGCAAATCGGAAAGCTGTTTGCGCACGATAGCCAGCGGCATTTTGGGGCCGGATAATGCCTGAGCGTAAATAAAAACGGTGTCAGTGGGGCTGGTCGATTTTTGCAACTCCGGCGCCAAACTCACCTGAACCTTAATACTTGCGGTATTAGCCGGTTGCGCAGGCTTTGCTTCCGCTTGCACTGGTTTTGATTCCGCTTCCGCTACGCCTTCCGGTATCTGAGTGGCAAGTTTAGCCAGCAAGCCTTGTATTTCTTGCTGGGCTTCCGAACCCGGCGGCAATAGTGCCTCCAGTTTTTTCCACAAGCTCCTGGCCTCGACAAATTCGCCGGTTTGCGCTTTTGCCATGCCGCCCAGCCACAATCCGGTCACATTATCAGGCTCCATCACTAAGGCTTTAAACACCAATTCAGCGGGCTTTCCGGCCAGTTGTTGATCGTTAACAAAAGCCAAAGCATCGGCATAAAGCAGCATAATTTCAACCTGATTGCCTATTAATTGATAAGCGTGTTCAAAGGCGTCGACCGCTTTGTCATTTTGCTGCAAATATTTATAGGAGCGGCCTAACATCGTCCAGCCCAGCGCATCGTCCGGTTGTTTTTCAAGACGCTCGGCCAGTCCTGCAACCATTTTGACCATTTGTTCCCGCTCGGGCGCGGCCGCCGTTTGTTCAACTTGACTTAATGACTGATAATTTCCCAGATTCCAATAAAGCGAACCCGCGACCAAAGGGATTGCCAAAACCAGCACCCACGCCATCCACCGGCCCTGCGACAATGATGTTTTTACATGGCTGTGTATATCGAGATCATCGCTTAAAGCCTGTTCAAGCTCGGCAAGCTGCTCATCATAAAGCGTCTGACTCAATGCACCGGCTTGCAGCTGCTCTTTAAGTTCAGTCAGGCGTTGACGGGCTATGGCGATATTACGTTGATCTTGATCCGCTGCTGCAACCGGATGTTTTCGCCACAACGGCGGCAGGATAATCAAAAAAGCAGTTAAGATCAGTACGCTACTGATCAACAAAAATAGCATATTCAAGAGGGGTCACCTTTTTCTAACAGGCTGCGGATTTTTGCTAATTTTTCAGCATGCTCGTTGCCATGCTCTGCCTGGGAATGCATCGTTGCTTCAGCCTTTTTACGCCGCACCAACAAAAATACGATAACCAAACCGATCAATAAGAACGCAACCGGCCCTAGCCACAACACGCCGGTTTTAAGCTTAAACGGCGGATTGTATAAAACAAAATCGCCGTATCGATCGGTCATATATTGCGCTATCTCCTGCTTTGATTTTCCCTGTTGCAGCATTTCATACACTTGCCTGCGCAAATCTGCGGCCAGTTCTGCATTGGAATCGGCGATGGTCTGGTTTTGACAAACCAGACAGCGCAATTCCGAGGTCAGAGTGTCGTAAGCCTGTTGTTGCTCCTGATCGGCAAACTGCGGAGATACGCCAGTGGCATAAGCGATGCCGGACACTGCCAGCAGGAAGATAATCGATAAATGCTTCATTAATTTTCAGATTGTAACGTGGCGATTAAAGGCAGAAACAGGTGCTGCACATCATCAGGGGTAACAGGACCGGTATGTTTATACCGAACCACGCCCTGTTTATCGACGACGAAGGTTTCCGGCACGCCGTAAACGCCCCAGTCGATGCCGATGCGTCCATCCTGATCCATGATACTGACATCGTAAGGATTACCCAATTGCGCCAGCCAGCCTAAGGCCGCTTGCGGTTCGTCCTTGTAATTTAAGCCGACGATAATGGCGGCTTTTTGTTGCGCTAACTGATTCAGTATCGGATGCTCTAAGCGGCACGAAGCGCACCAGGACGCCCACACATTAAACAGCCAGACCTGGCCTTTTAAATCGGTCGGCGTTAGTTTTTGTTCAGGCGATTGCAGTTTGGGCGCTGAAAATGCCGGAGCCGGTTTATTCATCAACGGCGACGGAATCTCGCGGGGGTTAAGGTTTAAACCCAGCGCCAGAAATACTGCCAGTACGATGAATAATATTAAGGGAAGGATAAATTTAAGCATTATGTTTATTTTTCTTCAATTCTGTATCAAT
>JAURVK010000073.1 GCA_030655535.1 Methylobacter sp.
CCGCATCAATCGAGGAACGACGCGAACGGTGCGGTTCGTTCCTCATCTTACCGCGTTCAAAAGCAATAGGGCATAAGGCACAAGCAAACCCGACACTCAAACCCAAACCATCACAAACCAACATCACCCCCTCTCATCCCAAGCCTTATCCATCCGCTTTACCGAAATCGGATAAGCGGTTTTAAGCTGCTGGGCGAACAGCGATACCCTGAATTCCTCCAGCATCCAGCGGAACGGATCTTGTTCCGGGAACATCTTGTCTTTTTTGGTTTTCTTCTCCACATCCTTCCAATACCGTGTCGCGTAACGGCTGACTTCCTGGATTTTTTGCAGATTATTATCCCGCTTATCCAGACGGTATTGTACGGCCTTCAAATAGCGCGGAACGGCTTTAAGCTGCTGATACGGGGTATTGCGGATGAAGCCTGCATAAATCATCAAATCCAGCTGTTCGTTAACGTCTTTAGCCAACGGGTCATTCGCGTTCAGGCGGTTCAACTGCGTTTTGATAGCGCCGTATAGCTCCATGATTTCCAGCGCGATCTTACCGGCTTCATTGGCGGCGCCGATCAGTCCGGCTTTGTTGGCTAGCAAGATTTGTTCAAAGGCCTGCTGAGTGCGGATGGTTCGGCCTTCAATAAATACGCCGTACAGGATCAAATAAAGCATATCGTCTTTATACGATACCTCCGCGTCGTTGCCGATAAGCGGATGTTTCGGCAAGCGGTTATAGGTCAACTCTGCGGCCGCCGATTTGGGCATATTTTTGGCTATGTAGGTGCATTCCTTGCGCAGTTGCAGTTGAAACAGGCGCATTAATCCGGCCTGATGCTGGTGCGCCGCTTTTTGCCCGGTGTCGAAAATGCGCACGCCGACCGCATCGCCTTCATCGATAATCGCGGGGAATCCGACAAAGGCTTGGCCCTTCTGGATAAACTGGTAAGTCTCCGGCAGGTCGTCGAAGGCCCAACCGATGCAGCCGGTGTAGTTCAGCTCGTCGGCGGCAATCTGGTCGAAGCTGTCTCCGGCTTTGGCGGTATGCTTAAGCTGCAATTTTTTCAGGTCGCGCCCGTAATCGAGCAACTGGCCTTGATCGTCTACCACCCTGAAATTCATTCTCAAGTGATCGGTCAAAGTCTCGGCGTTCCAGGCATTGAGCGGAATCGCCTCGCCGGTCAGTTTTCTTAAGCGGTTGCCCAGCCATTCCTGCAACGAACCTTTAAAGTCCGGCTCGATTTCAAGGCATTGTTTGACGGTCTCAGGCACCGGCACAAAATGTTTCCTGATATTTTTGGGCAGGGCTTTAATCAGCGCGATACATTTTTCTTCCAGCAGTCCCGGCACCAGCCAATCGAAAGCCGTTTGCGAGACCTGATTCAACTGATGCACCGGAATGATCGCGGTCACGCCGTCTTCATCATGACCGGGTTCAAACCGGTATTGCAGCGGGATGGTCAGATTGCCCCTCGTTCCCAAGCTCCAGCTTGGGAACGTGTCCGGGAAATCCCATTCGTTGACATAGTCTTCCTCCTGTTCCCGCGTTAAATCCTCCTTGGTTAAAAACAGAAGTTTCGGATTAACGCGTTCGGCGGTTTTGCGCCAGGTATCCAACGTAACGCCGCTGACTATCTCGGGCGGCAGTTTGCTATCGTAAAACTCATAAAGCCATTGCTCATCTTCGACCAGATCGACCCGGCGGCCTTTATGCTGAATCATGCCCACTTCTTCGAGCAGCTTTTGATTGGCCACATAAAACGGCGCGTTGCTATGGTAATCATGATCGACCAGCGCCGAGCGGATAAAAATCTCCCTGGCGGCTTTGGGATCGACATGATCGTAGGGAATCTTGCGTCCGGCTTGCAGCGTTAAGCCGTACAACAAAGTCCGCGAAGACACCATGCAGCGAGCGCCTTTTTTTGACCAATGCGGGTCGTAATAGTTGTATTTGACCAAGTGTTCGGCGCATTGCTCTATCCATTCCGGCTCGATTCTGGCGACATTACGCGCATAAACCTTGCTGGTTTCGACCTGCTCCGCCGCCATGATCCATTTAGGCTTGAGCTTATGCAGGCCGGAACCGGGAAATATGAAAAACTTCAGGCCGCGTGCGCCCAGATATTCGTATTGCTCATGACGAAATCCGATATTGGACAACAGGCCCGGCAATAAGGCGCGATGGATTTTTTGATAATCGGCATCATCGGTGTTCGGGTGCATTTTTAAATCGCCTTTGACCACCTGCATGATTTGCGCGTGGATGTCGAACCACTCGCGCATCCGCATGTACGACAGGAAATTGTCGGTGCAGTATTTGCGCAGCTTGCTGTTGGACAAATGTTTTTTCTTGTCCTCGTAAGTATTCCAGATATTTAACAGCGTTAAAAAATCGGACTCGGGATGACGGAACGCCGCGTGTTTGGCGTCGGCCTGCTGCATTTTATCGGCGGGTTTTTCCCTCGGGTCTTGCACGCTTAATGCGGAAACGATAATCGCGACTTCGGTCAGACAATGCTCATGTGCGGCCGCGATCAGCATCCTGGCAAGCTTGGGATCGGTCGGGAATTTGGCCAGCTGTTTGCCCACTTCGGTCAGCTTGCCCGCTTTATCCAGTGCATTGACTTCATGCAGCACGGTTTTGCCGTCCCGGATCATTTTATCTTCGGGCGGCTCAAGGAACGGGAAGTCTTCAATGTCGCCGAGCTTTAGCGACATCATCTGCAAAATAACCGC
Organism: Methylobacter sp.; assembly: GCA_030655535.1. Lineage (GTDB taxonomy): Bacteria > Pseudomonadota > Gammaproteobacteria > Methylococcales > Methylomonadaceae > Methylobacter_A. The sequence continues at coordinate 2,731 of JAURVK010000073.1, forward strand.
AGACAAATTGGTGCGCATGATTTCCGGCTCGGTAAACTCCGGTCTGGCCAGATAATCGTCGTGCGAATACAGCCGGATGCAAATACCTTCGGCGACACGACCGCAACGCCCTGCCCTTTGATTGGCGCTGGATTGGGAAATGCGCTCGATCGGCAAGCGCTGGATTTTACTGCGATGGCTGTAACGGCTGATCCGTGCGTGGCCGGTGTCGATCACGCAGCGAATGCCCGGCACCGTCAAGGAGGTTTCCGCAACATTGGTTGCCAGCACGATACGCAGCTTGCCGCCCTTGGGTTTGAACACCCGCTCCTGCTCGCTGACGCTGAGTTTCGAATACAACGGCAGAACTTCATATTGGGTCGGGTGATGCTTTTTCAGCGAATCGGCCGTTTCCCTGATTTCCCGCTCGCCGCTGAGAAAAATCAGTATATCGCCGCGCAAATCCCGGTACAACTCATCGACGGCATCCAATATTGCGTTTTGCAAGTCGTCGGCGGTGTCATCCGTTTCCTCTTCCCTTTGCTCGATAGGCCGGTAACGCATTTCAACCGGATAAGTGCGTCCCGATACTTCGATAATCGGCGCATTGTTAAAATGCGTGGAAAAGCGTTGCGTATCGATGGTTGCCGAGGTGATGACCAGCTTTAAATCGGGGCGTTTAGGCAGCAGCCACTTCATGTAACCGATCAGGAAATCGATGTTCAAACTGCGCTCATGCGCCTCATCGATAATGATGGTGTCGTATTGGTTTAAGTAAGGATCGTTTTGCGACTCGGCCAGCAAAATACCGTCGGTCATCAGTTTAATTAACGATTCGGAGTGGGTCTTATCGTTAAAGCGGATTTTGTAACCGACCGACTTGCCCATCGGTTCGCCGAGTTCTTCGGCGATGCGGTCGGCGACGGTGCGCGCCGCAATTCGTCGGGGCTGGGTATGGCCGATAAATCCCGCCGTTCCCCGGCCTATCGACAGGCAAATCTTGGGCAACTGAGTCGTCTTGCCGGAACCGGTTTCACCGCAAACAATCACCACCTGGTAAGCTTGTATCAGCTTGGCGATGTCGTCTTTTTTGCCGGTGACCGGCAAATCAGGAAATATCAGCGCAGGAATACTGGCGAGGCGTTTGTTTCTGGCTGCGACCGATCTTTCAATACGGCTCGCCAGCGCGTTTAATTCTCCTACTGAATTTTTGCTGCGACAGCGGTCTAACTGTCGTTTTAAAACGTGCCTGTCCTGGTTAAGACAAAGAGGTAATTGATTGGTGAGTTGCTTGATAAGATCGGGGTTGGACATCAAAAACAGCCGGATAAAATGACAATGCTATTAAGTTAAGCCGTTCGTGGCGAACTTGTCGAACCATAAGCGGATTAACGGGGGCAGATAAAATCGGGCATTATACGTTAATTTATCTGTTTTTAGCTTTATCCATAGACTATTGATTGATTGTTTGTAACTACTCAGCAGTTAGAAAAATGGAACGCAGATGACGCTGATAAATAGGATAAACGCGGATAACTCGAAAAAAATCTTATTTGATCTTAATGATCAGCGTCGCCTACAGGGATGTAGGTGCTTAGCGTGAGCAGGAGCGGAAGCTGCATCTGCGTTCTATTATTATAATGATGGCTGAGTAGTTACGAATAATCATTAATTTTTATAACCGTTCAGCGCTTTTGAACCCGGAAATATCAAAAATGAAACTTCACCGTAGTTTTTGCATCGACTGCATGGATATAGATAAGCGGCGTGAGCAGGGAGCAGTAGCTTTACCCTACTGCACGCCATCGGCATTATTCAACAAAACCGCTCAACGCCTCCTTTTGATGCTGTTGTTTTTTTGTCCCTTTAGCGTATCGGCTACCGACGCCTGGAGCTATCATCAGGAAAAAGACCGGTTAAGCAATCGAACTTATAGTTTGGCTCGATCACCGTTGCCGCCTCGCGGTCTTTATGACAACATCCGGCTGGAAATTATCTGCAAGGACGATAGCTTACAGGTGGTTGTTGACGCCCATAGCCTGATAGCTTCGCAAGGCAGCAGCTTTGACTTTGAATATCAAGTCGACAAGAATCCCCGCGTCACCCTTCAAATGAATACCTTTAAGGACTCAAGGCGCCGAGGCTATAGCAAAGACCCGGCAGAGCGTATCATCAACGAAATAGTGACTGGGCAATCCATTTTTATTCGCGTCAATACCATGATACGCAAAGTTCTATCTGCGACAATACCCTTAGAAGGTGCCGCTGAACCGGTTAAACATGTCGCTTCCGATTGCGGCCTTAGCTTAGCCGATAACGCAACCGGTGAATCGGCCTACAGCCTGGCCGAATTCGAACAGGAATTGAGTCAACTGACGCCAGAACAGCAACGGCAAGTTCTGAGTAAAATCAAAATAATCATCATCGAAACGCAAAAGGCTCTTTTGATAGAAAAATGAGGCCGCTACTCAACGTTCCATTGTATTTGATGGCACTGAGTAGTTATGAAATGAGTATAATTGACGACATTCTCGAACACAGAACTGAACCGGCTGGAAAACATCGCAATGAAATCACAACCTATCTTCGATTACCCTATTTTTGCCTTGGGATTTAGAGCCTTTTTTGCCCTGGCAGGACTCGCGGCACTGGTTCTAATTGTCTTTTGGAATGCCCTGTTCAACGGCACCTTGACGGCGGAACATTATTTTCCTGACAACTACTGGCATGCGCACGAAATGCTGTTGGGTTATGCCGTAGCCGTCATTGCCGGTTTTTTATTGACGGCGGTTAAAAACTGGACCGGCAAGCCGACGGTAACCGGCGACCCATTGGCCAGCCTGTGTCTGTTATGGCTGTATGGACGCATTCTGCCGTTTTATGCAGGCGAATTGCCCGACGCCTTGATTGCGCTGGTGGATTTTGCTTTTTTGCCTGCCCTGGCTTATCAAGTCGGTAAACCGATCATTCAGGCAAAGCAGTATAGAAATCTATTCTTTATCGGGTTGATACTGCTCCTGGCGCTGGGCAATGGCTTGATCCATGCACAAATGCTGGGGTTACAGGAAAACACCGCCACAGTCGGACTTCAACTGGTGGTTGCGACTGTCATTATTTTGATTTTGCTGATCGCCGGCCGCGTGTTTCCTTTCTTCACCGAACGGGGCATACCCGGAACGCTGATCATCAAAAATCCGATGCTGGATAACCTATCTGTAGCATCAGCCGTTATTGTCTTTGCTCTGCAAATAGTTAGCATTTCAGGAACCTGGTTAGCCTTGGCGGCGATTGTTGCCGTTGTCGTCAATATCGCCAGACTATCCGGCTGGTATGTACGACGGGTCATCTACGTACCGCTGTTATGGGTGCTTTATGCCGGTTACGGCTGGATCGTTTTGGGCTTTATGTTGACCGCCTTATCGGCCTATTCGATAGTATTGCCATCATTGGCCCTGCATGCTTTTACGCTGGGAGGCATCGGCATTTTGACTTTGGGCATGATGGCCAGGGTCTCATTAGGCCACACCGGCCGTGCGCTGAAAGCGTCTAATGCGATAGTCATTGCGTTTGCGTTGCTTAATATCGCCGCCTTGTTTCGGGTTTTATTGCCGATAGCGATGCCGAGCTGGTACGAAACCTTAATCTATGTATCGACGCTTTCCTGGCTGGCCGCATTCTCGTTATTTATCTTCGTTTATGCGCCGATATTAAGCAGTGCCCGACTCGACGGTCAAGACGGTTAAATGCTGTCCAAATTTGATGGTATTGTTGAACTGGTAACCAGCTCGCTGGTTTTGTTTTCCAGTATCGGCATCTTTGTACTGACCTTGAATGCCCGCTATACCCATGCCATAGGCCGGGTCAGGGACATTTACGATGAATTAAAAACCAGTCCGCAGGCACAAAAACTGGAAATAGAACTCAATACCATGGTATACCGGTGTCACGTACTCAAGTGGAGCTTCGGCCTGCTGTTATGCAGTGCGATTAGCAGCGGCGTGTTTATGCTGGGCTCAATATCTTCACGATTTATCGGACATATCAGCGCTGAAATTTTGATCTTGTTTGTCGTGTTTAGCGTGTTATTTATCTTCAGTTCAATGGTTTGCCTGTTTATCGACGTACTGGCGTCTTTACGGGCGACTATGATTCATATTGAGAGAATCCACTGAACAACCGAAAGGATATACAGTGTTTTCAAATCCAGTTAATGACTAAAATAGCGAATACCTGGAGTACAAGCTTTGCTTGTCAGAGCGGGGAGCCTGCACTCCAACAACAGGTTATATGGGTTACTAATCACTGTAACCTTTTTTTGTGCCTCGGTTTTTAATGCGAACGATAAGGTTCAAAGCCAGCTTTGAACTCCAATATCTACGCTTTCTGGAGTCCAAAGCTAGCTTTGGACAATTCAAAGTCGGCTTTATGATTTAATTAAGGTCTGGACTAGTCACCTATGTTGTTTCCCTCGTAGCAGTCTTAATAACCGCTCGGCAAAACCCGTTTCAGGAACGGCTGTTACCGGGATGTACCAATGCTGCTCACCTGCAAAAGCCATGCATTTGACTGCGTCCTTCTCGGTCATTAATACCGGCTCGGAATCGGGAAACGAGATGTCGCCGACCTGGAATTTATAATGATCCGGAAAGCTGTGCGTTTTACAGGTCAATCCGGCCGTCTCCAGCAATTTAAAAAATCGGTCTGGATTGCCTATTCCTGCCAAGGCATGGCAGCCGGATGCGATAAAGTCCTGCAAGGCTTTTTGCTCACCGGTGACTAAATTGACGGCGGTATTGCCGGTGATTTGCATCGAAAACTCGTTGTCTTGGTATTTTTCCCCGTTAACGACGATAAAATCGACGCTCTGCAATCTTTCTATGGGTTCGCGCAATGGGCCTGCCGGTAGGCAATAGCTGTTACCGAAACGCCTTTCCCCGTCTATCACCGCAATCTCAATATCCCGGTTTAAGGCGTAATGTTGCAGGCCGTCGTCGGACAAAATGACATTACAAGCTGATTTTTCAAGCAGCAGTCTGGCGGCATCGACCCGTATCGGACTGACCGCCATCGGACAGCCGGTTTGTTTGGCTATCAGCAAGGCTTCATCGCCGACCTGTTCCGCCGCGCTGTCGGCATCTACCCATTGCGGCCAGACTTCAGCCTGCCCGCCGTAGCCTCTGCTGATGATACCGGGCTTGAAACCCTGGTTTTTAAGCAAGCCTGCCAGCCAGATAATCAACGGCGTTTTGCCGGTGCCGCCCACGGTAATGTTGCCTATCACGATGACCGGAACCGGCAAGGTGTGTCTTTTTAACACCTTGATACGGTATAAAAATTTCCTGAATTTAACGAAATCGCGGAATAAAAACCCCAGCGGCATCAAGATCAGGCCAATAAGCTGATCCGTATACCAGACGTCGATCAGCCATCGGGATAAGGTTTTTTTCATGCTCAGTCGCTCGGTTTCAATGTGGCAAAGGTGATATGGCTGAATCCCACTTGACCGGCAATATCCAAAGCCGTCATGACCGCTTTGTTAGGCGTTTTATCATCGGCATTGATCACAAAAGGGAGATCTTTTGACCGCTCTGCAAGTTTGCTCAATTCCTGCCTTAAGCCTGCCCTGGTTTGATTGATTAACTGATGAGGCAAGTTGTCATCACCGATCAGGGAATAAATACCGTCGGCATCGATTACCAGAGACACCGTTTTAGGATACTCTTTGACTTCTGTCCCCTGCGCCTCGGGCAGATTGATATTGACTTCGGTCTGTCGGCTAAACGTTGTCGTCACCATGAAGAAAATCAACAACAAAAAAACCACGTCGATCATCGGCGTCATCGATATGTCGATTTTTTCCTTTTTTTTGCGTTGAAATTTCATCAGGATTCCCCGCGATCCCCATGCAGAATATCAATCAACTTTACCGCTTCCTCTTCCATGCTGACGACATATTCATCGACCAACCTTTCAAAATAGCGATGAAAAATCACACTGGGAATGGCGACCGTCAACCCCGCCGCCGTAGTGATCAATGCTACCGAAATGCCGCCAGCCAGCACGCCGGGATTGCCGATGCCATGCTCCATCAAGGATGAAAAAACATTAATCATGCCGAACACGGTTCCTAACAAGCCCAGCAGCGGGGTAATCAAGGCGATAGTACCCAAGGTATTAAGGAAACGTTCCAGGTCATGCACGACCATCCTGCCCGCTTCTTCAACAGATTCCTTCATGAACCGTCGGCCGTGATGGCTATTAGCAAGACCTGCCGCCAAGATACGCCCGAGTGGAGAGCTGTTTTTCAAGTGACGCAAGGTGACGTCATCCAGCTTTTTTTCGCGGGATAATCGCCATACCTGAGGAACCAGTTCAGGAGGTAAAATCTTTTTTCTGCGTAAAAACCAGAAACGTTCGACAACGATGCCCATGGCGCCGATTGAACACAGTATGATTGGCAGCATCAGCCAGCCGCCGCTTTTTATAATTTCAAACACATTATTTCCCAATAAAAATTATAGGCCGGATTCGCGCAACCCGGCGCTATTTTAACCTAAGACAGCTCTATTTTGAGAACTTTCCCGTCCAACCCAGATATAGGCAATCGCAAAAGCAATACCGCAAAATACTGCCGCCATAGAATAGACGAATTCCGCACCCAATGATTCCCAATAATAACCGCTATAGTAACTGCCCAGCATCCCGCCCAAACCAAATGTTAAGCTGGCGTATAGCGCCTGGCCTTTACCTTGATGCCGGTCGCCAAAATACAGATGCACCAAATGAATGGCGGCAACATGCACACCCGCAAATGTTGCCGCATGTAATAGTTGGGCAAAAACCAGCAGCCAAAAATAATCGACGCACCAGGCAATTATCAACCAGCGAATAACCGACAATAAAATACTGAACAATAAAATAGCTCTTAGCGAAATACGCTTCAACACACGCCGCATATACATAAACAAAACAATCTCGGCAAAAACAGCCAGCGCCCACAAAAATCCGGTCAGGCTTGCGGTGTATTGATAGTGCTTAAGATAGATGGAATAAAAAACGTAATAAGGGGCGTGCGCAAGCTGTAATAGCATATAAACCACCAGAAAAGCCCAAAGTTCCGGTTTTTTCATGATTTGCATCATGCCGATAGCGGCAGTCTGATGATGTGTAGCTTGAATGGCCGGCGTCATTAAGCTGACCAGCCAGATGAGAATCATCAATGCGGTAATCGCTATAGGGATTATGACCAAGGACTGATAATCCAATAACCAACCCACGCCAAGCACCGCAATAATAAAACCGATAGATCCCCACAGTCTTATCTGGCTGTAGCGATGCGCTTCATCTTTTAAGTGGTATAAGGTTACCGCTTCAAACTGCGGTAAAGCGGCGTTCCAAAAAAAGCTAAAACCAATCGTTATCCAGGCGAACCAGAAATAACCATGGATAGTTAAAAATCCGGCAAAGAAAACGGCTGTTAAAAACGCGGCTATGCGAATAATACGTAGATTTTTTCCGGTATGATCGGCAATCCAACCCCATAGAATCGGCGCAATAACTCTCGTGCCGCTTAGCATCGCAGAAAGTTCGCCGATTTCGACAGAATTAAAGCCGCTTTCTTTTAAATAGAGGCTCCAGTAAGGGAGAAAAACACCTACTGTGGCGAAATAAAAAAAGTAAAAGCCTGACAGTCGCCAGTATGGGATAGACATTTAAATTAAATAGGTAGCTTGTGTAGGCTGGTTTTCCTGGTTCCCACGGAGCCCGTGGGAACCAGGAAATTGCTGATGTGGTGGCGACTTCGCCTAAAGCGCCTACTGTTGGTAGTCGCCAATTGAATTACTTACTGGGCGACTAAAGTCGCCCCCACAATGACACTTAAAGGCAGTGACGCCGTACGTTGGAACGAGAGAACGATACAACAAAAACGTTTACCTTAAAACCGGCAATCCCGATTGCACGTTGATGTTTTGCGCCCGATGCCGCAACAAATGATCCATGATCACTATCGCCATCATCGCCTCGGCAATCGGGGTTGCTCTTATGCCCACGCAGGGATCATGACGGCCTTCGGTGACCACTTCAATAGCTTCACCGTGCAGGTTGATGCTTCTACCCGGCAAACGCAAGCTCGAGGTGGGTTTTAAGGCAATACTGGCAGTCACATTCTGGCCGCTGGAAATACCGCCCAAAATACCCCCGGCATGATTACTTAAAAAACCGTCCGGGGTGATTTCATCGCGAAACTGTGTGCCTTTGCTGTCGACACAGGCAAATCCGTCGCCGATTTCCACGCCTTTTACCGCATTAATGCTCATCAGGGCATGAGCCAAATCGGCATCAAGACGATCGAAAATAGGCTCGCCCAAGCCCGGAGGTACGTTGGTTGCGACCACTTCTATTTTTGCGCCGATAGACTCGCCCTCTTTGCGCAACGCATCCATATAAACTTCCATTTTTGCGACTTTATCGGCATCAGGACAGAAAAAAGGATTGCTGTCGATAACAGACCAATCGATTTTTTCGATTTTTATCGGCCCCAGCTGCGATAAATAACCGCGTATTTCTATGCCATGCTGTTCCTTAAGATATTTCTTGGCGATGCCCCCCGCCGCAACACGCATAGCCGTTTCGCGAGCCGATGAGCGCCCTCCTCCCCGATAATCCCTGAACCCGTATTTGTGCTGATAGGTATAGTCCGCATGACCAGGTCTGAACGTTTCTGCGATATTGGAATAATCTTTGGAACGTTGATCGGTATTTTCGATTTGCAGGGCTATCGGCGTACCGGTGGTTTTGCCTTCAAATACGCCGGACAGGATTTTGACTTCATCGGCTTCGCGTCGTTGGGTGGTGTATCGCGAGGTTCCGGGTTTCCTGCGATCCAGGTCTGCCTGCAAATCGGCTTCGGTTAATGCCATTCCCGGAGGACAGCCATCAACGATACAGCCTATTGCAGGACCGTGACTTTCGCCAAACGAGGTCACGGTAAATAATTTTCCTATTGAGTTTCCAGACATAGTTATAGAGCCGCTAAAAATAATTCGTTATATTGACTAAGCTGTTCAGCCGTCAGCAAAAATACACCGTCACCGCCGCGTTCAAAATTCAGCCAGAAAAAAGGCACATCGGGAAAGGCGTTTTGCAACGTTTCCGCGCTGCTGCCCACTTCCACAACCAGAATCCCCTGCTCTGTCAGATACTGCCCGGCTTCGACCAGAATGCGCAACACAATATCCAGCCCCGAGTGCCCGCCTTTAAAGCCCATATCGGGCTCAGCACGAAATTCTGTAGGTAATTGCTCCCATTCTTCAAGAGACACATAAGGCGGATTACTGACGATAATGTCATAACGAGTATCCGGCAATTCTTTAAATAAATCAGACTGATAAAGAGCCACCACATCGACCAGCTGGTGTTTGGCGACATTCAGTCTAGCTACGGCCAACGCATCGGCCGACAAATCCACTGCATCGACATAAGCGTCAGCGAATGCATAAGCGCAGGCTATGGCGATGCAGCCGCTGCCGGTGCACAAATCCAGAATGCGGACGACCTGCTCTTCCTCGACCCAGGGCGAAAATCGCTGTTCGATTAATTCGGCAATCGGCGATCTGGGCACCAGCACCCGCTGATCGACATAAAACGACAACCCCGCAAAAATAGCTTCATGGGTTAAATAAGCCGCCGGTATGCGTTCGTTGATACGCCGGTCGATTATATCGATGACAGCCTGGCGTTCACTCAGCGTTAAAACGCTTTGCAGATACGTATCGTCCAGATTGTAGGGCTGATGAATCGTGTGTAAAACCAGCGCCGCGGCTTCATCCAACGCCGTTGTCGTTCCATGGCCGAAACTTACTTCGGCCTCGGCAAAACGGCTGGCGGCCCAACGGATGTAATCGCGAATAGTGGATAAAGTGGTTAAAGCTTCAGAGGGTGTTGTTTTCATTGCTGGACAAAGTAAGATAGCGTCAATAGGGTTCGACGTAGGGATAGATTTTAAACTAAACTTTGTGGGCCTGTTTGAATATTATATAAACACAACATGAGTCCGATCAATAACAACAACAGCAATACCGCCGCAAGTTTGGCTAAAAATAAACTTTTAATGGACTGTTATCGGCATATGCAATCCGACAATCTGGTCTTGCCGACTATCCCGGACGTGTCTTTTAAAATTCGCCGCGCTATTAATGACGATAAATCCAGCGTCTCTTCAATAGCGCGCATCGTTCAAATTGATCCGTCCATTACCGCCAAACTGATACAAATCGCCAACAGCCCTTTATATATAGGGCGAAAAAAAATTGAAAGCTGTCCCGAAGCGCTGACCCGACTGGGATTAAAAACAGCTCAGGACATTATTACAGCGGTTGCGATGAAATCGGTATTTAACGCCAAATCCCCCCTTATTCGTCAAAAAATGACCGAATTATGGCTGCACAGCAGTTACATTGCCTCCATCAGCGCCGTGTTCGCCCATAAAATTCCGGGCTTCGATCCGGATCGAGCCATGCTGGCCGGACTGATTCATGATATTGGTATCGTGCCCATTTTGACTTATGCAGACAAACATCCCGATATTATTGCTAACCCCAGAGACCTCGTAGAAACGGTAAGGCAGCTACGCGCAAGTATCGGCGTACAAATTATCCGCCAATGGGATTTTCCTGAGGATTTTGAAGATGTGGTGATTAATGCCGAAAACTGGTTTCGTAATGACACAAATCCGGCCAATTATGCAGACATCGTAATGATATCGCAGTTACACAGTTTTATCGGCAAAGTTGATATAAAAAAGATACCTAAAATAGACGACTTGCCCGCTTATAAAAAACTGGCCGGCCATTTAAACGCAAGCGACAGCATTAATATACTGGATACTGCCAAAGATGAAATCGAGTATATTCGAAAAATGCTGGCCTAAGATATTGCTGAATGGATATTAACTCGCTAATAAACCCCAAAGCCCTATTCGGAGCCAACAGGCCGCTGGAAAACACCTTAAACCTTAAAGTCGGGCAAAAGCTTGACGCAAAAGTCATCAGTGCGGATATACAAGCTGCAAAAAATGCCATTACTTTAGCGGTGGGTAACAAGGACATTACCGTACAAAGCAACCAGCCGATTACGGCAAACCCTGGGCAGAATTTAAAAATTCAGGTAACTCAAACCATCCCGGTCTTGGAGTTTAAAATTCTCAATTCATCACCCGAATTAGCCGAATTGCGCCTGAAACTCATTGCCGCAAGCGGTAGGGAACCGATGCGACCGACTGCCGGTGAAAAACAAGACAGTGCAACCCTGTCATCGCTTGCAAAACAGCCGTTAGACGCAAAAATAATCGGCATCACCGGCAATAAAATCCAGCTACAGCTTTTCACCAATACCCCTAGCCCATCAACAACGGATATGGGCAACAAACAAGTCGGTCTTATCGCTATTGATCGCTCCCAACTGACCAATGCACCGCAGAATTTAAAAATCGGGCAAAACCTGAATCTGGAGATGCTCAAAGCAGGAACCACAACTGACTTTAAAGTTATTTCAACTTCCTATAATATTCCTGAAGCCAAAATAGCCGAATTTATAAAGCAGTTTCTACCTCGGCATGAAGCTTGCCCCCTCTTTTTAAATCAGCTAATAAAAGATTTACCGGAATTGATGAACAATGAAAGCGTTTCTAAGGCGCTAAAGGATATCGCCGCCAAAATAATTCAGAACCTGCCGCCAAAAGAACAGTTGATCACTAGCCAAGGCCTAAAACAAGCCATTGCCAATTCGGGATTGTTTCTTGAGGCCAGGCTGCCGCCGGCAATGGCTCAGGCTGAATTAATTAAACAGCTGCCCCAGCTGATAAAAAATGAAACCGTACCTCAATCATTGCAACGCATTGCCGCTGAGATATTACAAAACCTGACGCAAAAAGAGCCGTTACTTAACAGCCCAGGCCTTCAACAATCAGCCGCTCATCCGAAGCAGCTTTCCGAAGCCGAATTATTAACTTTAAAGTTGGACATGGCAGACGCTTTAGGTAATGAGGATTTTAAAGCCAATTTGCTTAAATTTATTCAGGCTTTAAAGCAGGAGCTTACCGCCCAAGATGCGCAGCACACAATCCAAGCCGATATTGATCTGCTCAAAAACCTGCAAAATAAAACTGAAAACACTGTTGCCAAGCTGGTACTGGATCAATTAATGTCCCTGCCTAAGGAAGATAACCCAAAGCAGCTATGGGTTATCGACATCCCCTTTATTGACCGGCAACAGGCGGAAACGGTTAAGATTGAAATACAGCGGGACAAGGAAAACAAACAACAATCCGACAGCAGCGACTGGTCGGTTAATATCACCATTACACCGCCGAAACTGGGTACGATCCATTGCAGGGTTTCCTGCCAACACGATGTTATCAATACCTATTTCAACAGCCAGAAGACTCAAACGGCTGAGCTAATCGAACACAACCTGGATTACCTGAAAAAACAACTTGAAGAATCGGGTTTAACAACGGGGCACATGGACGCTCACGACGGCTCTCAAAACAAGCAACCGACTCATCAACTAGCAGGAAAAAAACTATTTGATGATAATGCATAATGAAATTTTTGAATGCATTCAAATCAAGTGGTTTTAATCGGAAAACAGGTTATTAACTGATTGTTACGCACTGTCCACGAAAAGCACGAAAAAACCTAGAGTCATCTATTTTTTGACTTACGGCGTAAATACCAAGTCATTCATATTCATGTGACTGGATACTGACGTTCATGTCAGCATGACGATGCTAGCCAAGGTTCCTTTACTCATTCAGGAGTTTTGGTTATTACATCCGACACGCTTTTTTGTACCCAATTTTTTCGTTCTTTTTGTGCTTTTCGTGGACTACGATTTTTTTATTATCTGCGCGCATAACATCGGTTATTAATTGAACCCTGCACTTAAAATCATTTATTGATCCTACCCATGAAAGCACAAGTAAAACTATCCGCCATTATTATCAGCTTGTTAACGGAGATTTCACCGCTGCACGCACAAAATTTATCAGAAACCTTTGAGCTTGCTTTTCAAAATGCGCCTATTTTAAAACAGGCTCAAGCCCAACAAGCTGCTATAGGTGAATCGAAAGATCAAAGCATTGCGCGGTTTCTGCCCAACATCTCGGCTACCGGAGCCAGCAGTAAAGAACAGCTGCATAATAAAAAAACCGGGAATTTCAGGGGCCCTGATGTCAATCAGGATTACTGGAATAACAGCTTTAATATCAACTTAACCCAGCCCTTGTTCCACTGGGATCACTGGATACAATTAAGCCAGTCCGACAATCAAATCGCCCTGGCTGAAGCCGCTTACTTATCCGAATTACAAAACCTGATGGTGACAACCACCGAAGCCTATTTCAATGTGTTGTATGCTCAGGATAATCTAGCATTTGCCTCGGCAGAGAAACAGGCTATCGCCCGGCAACTGGAACAGGCCAAGCAACGTTTTGATGTGGGCATTATTGCGATAATCGACGTTAACGAGGCACAGGCCGGTTTCGACCAGGCCAATGCCAACGAAATTGACGCGGCCAATAATCTGGATAACCGGAAAGAGGCGTTAACAGAAATCATCGGTGAAAATGATGTTTCGCTGAATGCGCTGGGTGAACAGTTGCCTTTACTCAAACCCGAACCGGCGGACATTTCGGCGTGGAGCGATTTAGCCGAACTCAACAATTTCAGCATCATTTCGGCATTCAATCAGGCCGAAGTCTCGCGTAAGGCCATAGACCTGCAACGTAACGGCCACCTGCCCCGCCTGGATTTGATCGCCTCTTACGGGGCATCCGACAACACCAGCAGCTTCGGTTTCCGGGGAGATACCCAGAGTGTCGGTATGCAACTGAATGTGCCGCTATTTGAAGGCGGCGCGGTAAATTCACGAACCCGTCAGGCCGCCTATGAATACCAAGCCGCCAAAGAGGATTTGTCCAGGAAAAAACGAGCGGTAAAACGTCAGGTAAAAGACGCTTATCGCGGCGTCATCTCCACCATCAGCCGCGTAGCCGCCCTAAAAGCCGCGGTGATATCGGCGACCAGCGCCTTGGAGGCGACCGAAGCAGGCTTTGGCGCAGGCACCCGAACCATGGTCGATGTGCTGAACGAACAAAGGGACTTATACCGGGCAAAACGGGATTTTTCACGTACCCGTTACGATTACCTGATCAACAGCATCAAGTTAAAACAAGCGGCCAGCAGACTTGGTCAAGATGACCTTGAGCAGGTTAACCGCTTATTGATCCCCTGAGTCAGAATAGCTGTCGAACACGATAGCCAATCATTTCCTATCATCTGCAGTCATTAGCCGTGCTGTAACCGGCCATCGCATCGCCTTCACCAACCCTTGTACCGCCGCCAAAAGCACTACAATCAAACCAGTTTTCTTTTAAGCCCGCCAGGCCGGTTTTGGGTATAGTTGACAGGGATGGTTTATTCATAAAAATCCTCGTTATGGTAAAAATAGTGCATATTTAAATTATCCTCAGGCGGCTGCTATACCATTGCAATGTAAAGATGACTTTAGTCGTCCAATCACTGCGGCTCTACAAATCAGGGTTTTTCTGTAATAATCTGATCGCCATTACAGCCAATCGATACCTAAAATTTTCATGCCCCCATTTCCCCAAGCTGTTACCGACAATGAATCCACTCAATTGACCGAACAACGCAACGCCGAATGCCGTTATGTTTCACTCGACCGGAAGGCTATGCGCAAGGCATTATCGCAACACCTGGATGACGATTTACTGTACCGGATGCTCATTGAAGAGCGCTCTCACCTATTCGCCGAAGCTATCGTGTTTGTCGACGAGGCCAGTATAGGCAAGCAACGCGACATTATTGCCGCAGTAGAGAGCGTCATTGCGATGCCCACATATCAGCAATGTGTTCTGGCTTATGCACCCGACACGGCGCAATTTATTCCAAAAGCGCACGGCGTTTTTTTCGGCTATGACTTTCACTTAAGCCCTAAAGGATCGCAACTGATTGAAATAAATTCTAATGCCGGAGGCGCTTTGGTTAATGCCATTCTGGCTAGTGCGCAAATTGCCGGCTGTGCTTCGGCTGAAATAAATGCGGCCATGACCCGAAATCCGGAACAGGTGTTTATGGCTATGTTTGTTGAAGAATGGCAGGCTGAACGCGGCCTTCAACCCTTACAGACTATCGCTATCGTCGATGAAAATCCGCAAGGGCAATTCATGCTGCCGGAATTTTTATTGTTTAAAAAACTGTTTGAACAGCACAAGATTAAGACCGTTATTTGCGATCCTTCCGAGCTTGATTATCGCAACGGAACACTTATGCACGAGGAACTGCCGATTGATCTTATTTACAACCGCTTGACCGACTTCGGTTTGGAAGCTGGAACGCTAAATCCATTGCGCGAGGCCTATCTGGAAAAAACTGTCGTAGTCACGCCTCATCCAAGAGCTCACGCGCTATACGCAGATAAGAGAAATCTGGCGATATTGACCGATGAAACCGCGTTGCGGGATATGGAGGTTAGCGCAGAAATCAGATCCCTGCTGCTTGAAGGCATTGCCCACACGGTTTGCGTACATAAAGAAGATGCCGAGATTTTATGGGCCGCACGCAAACAGCTGTTTTTTAAACCGGCCAAAGGCTACGGCAGCAAAGCCGCATATCGAGGTGACAAACTGACCAAACGGGTATTCGGGGAGATTCTACAGGGAAATTATGTCGCACAAACGCTGGTGCAACCAACCGAACGGCAAGTGAAAGCGGACAATAAAATCATCGATCTTAAACTGGATCTGCGACAGTATGTTTACCAGGGACAGGCGCAGTTAGCCAGCGCCCGTTTATACCAAGGGCAAACCACTAACTTCCGCACTCCGGGCGGCGGTTTTGCTCAAGTTATGGTCAGCACCGGGAGCGGCAAGGGCGAATAAAATCGCCCTTGCAACCTTATCCACATGACTTAATCGAGAACCAGATTCTTTAAATAATCCAGGAAATCGTCCTTTAACTCTTCATGCATCAAACCGAATTCAACAGTTGCCTGCAAATAACCGAGTTTTGATCCGCAATCATAGCGTTTGCCTTCAAACTCATAGGCCAACACCTGTTCATCGCTCATCAATGCAGCGATAGCATCGGTCAACTGAATTTCGCCACCGGCACCGCGCTTGGTTTGTTCGATTTTATCGAAAATTGCCGGTGTTAATATATAACGTCCGACGACCCCTAGATTTGACGGTGCGCGTTCTGGCGCAGGTTTCTCAATAATCGTTTCAACTTGGCCTAGCGATGGCGATACTTCCTTGGTTTTGACTATGCCGTATTTGTCGGTTTCCTGAGGATTGACCCGCTCTACGCCTAATATGCTGCACTGATTTTTATTGTATTGTTCGACCATTTGAGTCATGCAGCCATCACCGTTTTTATTCGTAATCAAGTCGTCGGCCAGGATAACGACAAACGGCTCATCGCCAACGACAGTCTTGGCGCAAAGCACCGCATGACCCAGTCCCAATGCCTCCGGTTGACGAATAAACACGAATGACACATTCGGCGGCATCATTTCCCGAACCATTTTCAATGTTTCAATCTTGCCCCGGATAACCAGCTCGTTTTCCAGCTCGTAGGCCTTGTCGAAATGATCCATGATCACGTTTTTGGTTCGGCCGGTTATAAATATAATCGTATCGACTCCAGCCGCTACTGCCTCTTCAACGCAATACTGAATCAAAGGCTTGTCCACAACCGGCAACATTTCTTTGGGACTGGCTTTGGTAGCGGGTAAAAAGCGGGTTCCGAGACCCGCTACCGGAAAAACTGCTTTTCTTATTTTTTGATTCATCTGAGACATTCTCGACAATACAGATCATTAAAAAATCAGATGCTAGGCTCAGCATTTGATCATCCCTGCTCCTCAAAAGGAGCGATTATAAGGGCGACTGCCAACAGCAGGCGCTTTAGGCAAAATCATCCCTACGTTTTTATTTTACGCTAAAAAATTTTCAACCAATGCTGTAAAAACATCCGGTTGTTGTACATGCAGCCAATGTCCGGCATCAGCTATGGTGTTGAATGTTGCCTCCGGGAATAACGAGTTTATATCCTCCGGCTTAACGAAATCTGAATCGCCTCCTGCAATAAACAAAGCCTTGCCGGTAAATGGCGCTAAATGATCGGCATTCGGAAAGGCGGCAATATTGGGCGCCATCCGGTGAAAAATATCCAGATCAAGCCGCCAGCAATATTTACCGTCTTTTAGAATAAGATTTTGCAGCAGAAACTGGCGATAACTCAGCTCGGGTATGCACGACGCAAGCAGCGATTCGGCCTGTTTTCGGTTGCTGAGCTCAGCCAGCGGCAGCGCTTTTAATGCCAGGACAGTGTTGTCAAAACTGTGTTTGTAACTGACCGGCGCAATATCGGCAACAATCAGCTTGTCCACCCTGCCTGGAAAGGTAAGCGCAAGCCACATGGCCACCTTGCCGCCCATGCTGTGCCCCAACAAGCTGGCTGTTTCCAAGCCTCGCTGATCCATAAAATGCAGCAAATCGGCGGTCATGGCCGGATAATCCATTAACGGATGCTGCGGCGATGCGCCATGATTACGCATATCCGGCACATACACATGAAACCGGGCAGATAATTTTCGGGCTACCTGCCGCCAGTTACGCGAGGAGGCAAAAAAACCGTGCAGGATTATTGTAGGGGAGACCGGCCGGTCGCCCCTACAATAATCCTGGTTGCCGAATTTCTCAAAAGCCAGTTCCATAGTTTCCATCAGGCAAAATTAAATAATGCGCCCATCAAGCCGCCGAAAATACCGCCCCAAACAACCAGCCAGCCCAGATGCTGACGAATGATGGCCTGAACCATTTCCTTGACCAGTTGCGGGGTTAATTCATTCAGACGCTTATCAATCACTGTTTCAATTTTGCCGATAATATCGCCGCCGATTTTGTGCGCATCCAGACCCTGTTTTAATGCGGCTTTAAACCGATCGGATTCGACCATTTCGGTCAAGGTGATTCTCATTTTTTCGGTAAACGGTTCTTTTAACGGTACCAGCGCTTCTTCGCCGCCCATCATCATCAACATGCCGCCAAAAGAAGAGCCCATAATCGAGGATACCAAGCCTTCGTAGACCTTGTCATAATCGACCGCATTCAACAATGGCTCCAGGTTCAGCAGGTCTTTGCCTTGCTGTTCCTCGGTTTCGATAAACTGTTCGATGTTGTTTGCGGTAAAAAACTGTTGCATCATCAGCTGCTTGATCGACAGTTTAAACTCTTCAAACCGGGCCGGTATAACGCCTGAGCCGTACAATAAAGGCACTTTCTCAAACAGCATATAAATAGCCAGCCAGTTGGTAATGGCGCCGGATAGCGCAAAAAAGCCGATGGACTTGATTAAGTCCGGCTGTACCGGGCAAACATAACCGGTAACAATGATAGCGACCGCAATAAAATTGGTAATAAAGCTGTTGTTGAATAGTTTTTTCATCGTTTTTTAATCAATAAATCCGTAATAGTACCCACCATCATTTCGGCGGAAAAACCCAGGGTTTCGGCCAATGTAGGATGCGCATGCACCGTTAATGCCAAATCTTCAACACTGGCTCCCATCTCCAAAGCCAATACAGCTTCTGCAATCAACTCACCGGCATGAGTGCCGACGATGCCTGCGCCGAGAATGCGTCCGGTTTGTTTATCGGAAAGCAATTTGGTCACGCCTTCTTTGCGGCCGAGGCTTAACGAGCGTCCGCTTGCCGCCCAAGGGAAAGCGGCTTTTTCATAGGCGATGCCTCGCGCTTTAGCGGTATTTTCGGTCAAGCCCATCCAGGCGATTTCAGGGTCGGTATACGCAACAGAAGGAATGGTTAACGCTTGCCACTCGGTCGCCATACCGGCAATCACTTCGGCCGCTATTTTACCTTCATGCGTGGCTTTATGCGCCAGCATTGGGTTACCGGCCACATCGCCGATCGCAAAGATATGTTTTATGTTGCTACGCTGTTGTTTATCGACGCTGATAAATCCGCGTTCATCGACATTAACCCCGGCTTTGTCGGCATCGATTAAATGGCCGTTTGGCCGCCTGCCCACGGCAACCAGTACTTTGTCGAACACCTCGGTTTCGGGAGCGTCGTTGTCGGTATCGCCAGCCAGTTCGGAGCTGGCGCGGCCGAAGCTGACTTTTAAGCCTTCCTGCAACGCTTCAATATTTGTTACCAGGGTTTCCAGAAAAATATGGTCGTATTGCTTTTTGATCCGTTGCATTAACGGTCTGACCAGATCCTTGTCGCAACCGGGGATAATCTGATCCTGCATTTCTACCACGGTGATCTTGCTACCCAGCGCATGATAAACAGTCGCCATTTCCAAGCCTATAATGCCGCCGCCGATAATCAGCAGTTTTTTCGGGATCCGCTCAAGATTGAGCGCATCGGTAGAATCCATCAACCGGGGATCGTCATTGGGAAATGACGGTATTTTTACCGGTTGGGAGCCGATCGCAATAATGGCCTGTGCAAATTCTATGGCCTGGGTGTCGTCGCCGTCTTCAACCAGCAATTGCGTATCGGAAACAAAACGCCCGACGCCTTTAATAACCGTTACATTGCGCTGCTTTGCCAACGCCGCCAAGCCCGTAGTGAGCTGGGTACTGATGTTGTCTTTCCAGTTGCGCAGCTTTTCCAAATCAATATCAGGTTCGGCAAAACCGATTCCGGCAGGCTTGATTTCTTTGGCTTCATTGAGCACCGCAGCCACATGCAACAGGGTTTTTGAAGGGATACAGCCGACATTCAAACAAACCCCGCCCAAAACCGGATAACGCTCGACCAGGGTGACTTGCTTACCTAAATCGGCCGCACGAAACGCCGCCGTGTAACCTCCAGGGCCACCGCCCAGCACCAGAACTTCTGTTTTCAATTGCACTCCTTCAATTTGAGTAATGAGAATTTATCGACACCAGAAAGGCGGATAATCATAAGGCTTTAGTTTAATTTTTTAATGCTGACGAATTTGTTTTCGGGGGTTAATTCCATTTCAAAATAGCCATTGATGCCCTGCTTGGTCAAAAAAGACTGAATCCTGCCCGCCGGAAATGCGACTCTTCTGCCATCATCGGCGACGACTGAAACATTTTTGGCAATGCCTTGATAGACCTTAAGGTATTGGTCGTATGACAGCGTTAGCGCAAAGCGAATGGTTTGATGTTGGGTCATGATGTAGGGGCGACTTTAGTCGCCCAGT
>JAURVK010000099.1 GCA_030655535.1 Methylobacter sp.
AACCGTCAGAATAAATTTGACTGAGTACTAGGTGATAGCACATATTGATTGAAGACGCCAAACGCCTTACCCTAGACGCTTGAATTCCCCCTATCGAACTACCTTATAACAGTGAGGGGTTTACGTGGCCTACAAATCCAACCAACAGGGACAACAACCAAAGCCGCCTACCGGGGCAGAGGAAGAACTGCTGCGCGAATTACGGGAACACCAGATCGAACTGGAGATGCAAAACGAGGACTTACGGATACACCAGATCGAGCTGGAAATGCAAAACGAGGAGTTACTGCGCGCCCGCGCCGCGCTGGAAACATCCCGTAGCCGCTACCTCAATCTCTATGAATTTGCTCCTGTTGGCTACCTTACCCTCAACTCCGAGGGTAACATTATCGAGATCAATCTTACTGCCGCCACGCTACTCGGTGAGGAACGCAATAAGCTGCTGAACCGTTATTTCATCGATTTGATCGCACCCGAAGACTGCGACCACTGGTATCTTCTACTAAAAAAAGTACTACAGCACGAAGGCGAGAAGAAAAACTTCGAACTGATGCTGAAACGCGGCGATAGTTACTTTCATGCCCGGCTGGACTGTTTGCCACTAATGAACGACGCTCAAACATTATTGCGGCGCATCACGCTCACAGACATATCCGAAAGCAAGCATGCCGAACAAGAATTACGCATCGCCGCTGTAGCATTCGAGGCTCAAGAAGGCATCATGATCACCAATGCCGACAAGGTGATTTTGCGTGTCAACCGGGCCTTTACCGACATCACCGGCTACAGTGCCGAAGAACTCGTAGGTCAGACGCCCCACCTATTCAACTCAGGACGTCACCATGCGGCCTTTTACGCCGAGATGTGGGAGTGCATTAATCGCACCGGATCCTGGCAGGGCGAAATCTGGGACCGACGCAAAAACGGTGATATTTATCCCAAATGGGTAACCATCACTGCGGTGACGGACGGCAACGGGATTGTCACCCACTATGTTGGCCTACATACCGACATATCGGCACGCAAGGCCTCGGAGGAAGAAATAAAACAACTGGCCTATTACGACCCACTGACCGCATTGCCGAACCGAAGACTGCTGCTCGACAGACTACAACAGGCACTAGCGACCAGTTCACGTAATAAAAAATACGGCGCCCTGTTATTCATCGACCTGGATAATTTCAAGTCCCTTAATGACAACCTGGGTCATGATATGGGGGATGTATTATTACAGCAGGTCGCACAGCGCCTTATTGCCTGTGTGCGAGAGGGCGATACCGTGTCTCGCCAAGGCGGTGACGAATTTGTGGTCATGTTGGAAGAACTGGACGAGCATGTTGAAGAAGCCGCAGCCAAAGCCAAAACCATAGGCGAAAAGATTATTACCTCACTCAATCAGGCCTACCAGCTCACCACTCACGAATATCAAAATACCCCGAGCATCGGTATCACCTTGTTCATTAATCATCAGCATAGTATTAATACGCTACTGAAACGGGCGGATATCGCCATGTATGGAGCCAAGGCCGCAGGCCGAAATACCCTGCGCTTCTTCGACCAAGACATGCACGAGGCGGTTACGATGCGTGCCGCTCTGGAAGCGGACTTGCGTTTTGCGCTGGCAAAAAATCAATTCCAGCTTTATTTTCAGCGGCAAGTGCGCAACGGCCAAATCATTGGCGCCGAAGTGCTGTTGCGCTGGGAACATCCTGAACGCGGTTTTGTAGCGCCACTCGAATTCATTCCACTGGCCGAAGAAATTGGATTGATAATTCCCATTGGGCAGTGGATACTGGAAAACGCCTGCGCCCAACTTAAACGATGGCAAGCCCATCAGCAAACGCGGCATTTACAGCTTGCCGTTAATGTCAGCGCACGTCAGTTCCATCAAACCGCTTTTACCGAGCAAGTCTGCGCCATGCTGAAAAAAAACGCCATCAAAGCGGATCGGCTCAAACTCGAATTCACCGAAAGCCTGGTGTTCGACAACATAGACGACACCATTGTCAAAATGCAAGCGCTCAAAAAAATCGGCGTAAGCTTCTCAATGGATGATTTCGGTACCGGCTATTCATCACTGATCTACCTGACGCAATTGCCCTTCGATCAATTGAAAATCGATCAATCTTTCATAAACAACATCGGGATAAAACCTGTCGATACGGTGATCGTGCAGACCATCATCGGCATGGCAACCAACTTGGGAATGGACATCATTGCCGAGGGCGTAGAAACCCAAGAGCAACTCACATTTCTTGAGCTTCACGGCTGTCATACCTACCAGGGCAACCTGATAGGCAAAGCCATGCCGCTGGCGGAGTTTGAGCGTTTTTTCGGGATTTGAAGCGTTTTTGACCATAAAGGCAAACAGGCTTATTTGGTCTTACAGAACCTTGAACACCCCTGCAGGTTATGCAGGAGGTAGGGCAACACAGGAGCGGAAGCTTTGTAACTTCAAAATTACGCTAGACCTAACCCACTTAGCGCCGCTTGTGGACTTCGCTTTTTTGTATTATTGACAAATCGACCGAAACCTATTTGCGCTCAACAAACTTCATCCAACGCAAACGATTAGCATTGGTAACCACTGTCACGGAAGACAGTGCCATAGCCGCACCGGCTATCATCGGGTTTAACAAAACGCCGAATAGCGGATACAACAAACCTGCCGCGACCGGAATGCTGACGGTATTATAGAAAAATGCGCCGATCAGGTTTTGTTTGATATTGATAACCGTCGCTTTGGATAACTCAATGGCTTCAGGCACTTTCAGCAACGAGCCTTGCAAAATAACCACATCGGCGCTTTCAATAGCGACATCGGTTCCGGTGCCGATCGCAAAGCCGACATCAGCTTGCGCCAATGCAGGCGCATCATTAATACCGTCGCCGACCATACCGACGATTTCGCTTAGCTGTTGCAGTTCTTTAACCACCTCGGCTTTATCCTGAGGCAACACCTGCGCCCGCACTTCAGCAATACCCGCCTGTTTGGCAATGGCGTGAGCGGTTATTTGATTGTCGCCGGTCACCATGATGATGCGGACACCCTGCTCTTTCAACAGCTGCACCGCGTGTGCCGAGTCTTTTTTAATCGGATCGGAAACGGCGATAATGCCTATAACTTTGTTGTCCAAGGCAAGCAGCATCGGCGTTTGACCCAGAGCCGACAGCTTTTCCAGCCGGTTGTTATAGCGGGTAAAACTAACGCCTTGCTGATCCATCAGCGCCTTGTTGCCGAACAACACGCGCCGCTCATTAATCATCGCCATTACCCCGTGACCGGCGACGGACTCAAATTGCTTAACTTTTTCCAGCGTTAACTGCTTAGCTTCTGCTGCCGCCAGAATGGCCGCCGCCAATGGATGTTCCGAACCGGATTCAATACTCGCCGCCAACTGCAGCACTTGCTCTTCGCTAATGTCGCCGACGGTTTCAATCGTCGAAACAGTCGGTTTGCCTTCGGTTACCGTGCCGGTTTTATCGAGTATCAAGCAGGTTAACTTACCCGCCGTTTGCAAAGCTTCACCCTTACGAATCAAAATGCCTGATTGGGCAGCTCTGCCCACCGCCACCATCACCGAAATAGGCGTCGCCAAACCCAGGGCACAGGGACAGGCGATAACCAGAACGGTCATTGAGGTGACAAAGGCGTAACCCAATGAAGGCTCAGGCCCGAAAGTATACCAAATCAAAAAAGTCAGCACTGAAAACGCGACCACGGCCGGGACGAAAACGCTGGAAATTTTGTCCGCCAAACGGGCGATTTCCGGTTTGCTGCTTTGCGCTTGACGGACGCTATTAATGATCTGCGCCAATGCGGTATCGCGGCCGATACGAGTCGCTTTAAATAAAAAACTGCCTCTCTGATTCATGGTTCCGGCAACCACCTGGGCGCCCACGATTTTTTCTATCGGCAACGATTCGCCGGTCAGCATCGACTCATCAACCGTGGAATGTCCTTCCAGCAGCACACCGTCAACGGCAATTTTCTCGCCGGGCCTGACTCTTAAGGTTTCGCCCAGCCCCACTTGCTCGATAGCGATATCGATTTCTTCGCCATCCCTGATCACCCGCGCCGTACGCGGTTGCAAGCCGATTAATTGGCGAATAGCGCTGGAAGTTTTACCTCGGGCCAGGGTTTCCAAGCCGGAGCCCAGATTAATAAAGGCTAGAATCATCACCGCAGCTTCAAAATAGGCATGTTTCGCCAGCGACGGCAGGGTATCGTAATAATCGATAACAATGCACGAATACAGCCACGCCGAACCGGTACCCAGCGCAATCAGGGTATCCATGTTAGCCTGTCCCAGCATTAACGCCTTATAGGCGCCGCTGTAAAAATGCCAGCCTGAATAGATCATAACGCTTAAGGCGATCAGCGCAATTTCCGGCCAGACCCATGAGCCGGTTGTTGAACCGATTTCCGGCAACCCGTCAAAATGATCGGCGGCCATCAACAGCAATCCGAAGATTGCCGCTACCGAGGCTTTCTTCATCAACTGCCGATAGCGTTGCAACTCTTGCTCTTCCTGTTCGGAAGGATCTTCAAAACCCTCCATCACCGCCGCATCGTAACCGGCTGCTTTAACAGCCCGCGTTAACAACTCAGGATCGGCATAGCCTTTAACTACGGCGGAATGATCGGCAAAATTGACGCTGACTTCGGTCACACCGTCAACTGCCGCCAATGCGCCTTCAACGGCACTGACGCATCCGGCGCAACGCATACCTAAAATGGATAAGCGCAAATCCTCGGAAGCCTTTGTACTCATTACGCTGTCTCTACGGTAAAGCCCGCATCAATAATAGCGTCGGTAATAACATCCAGGCTGGTTTTTTCAGCATCGAAGTCGACCTTAACTTCTTTGTCTTTGCTTGATGCCTTAACAGACAACACACCATCGATGGCTTGCAGTTTAGTCGTCACATTGGTTTCACAACCGCCACATTTCATGCCGATAACATTTAACGATACAGATTCAGTCATTTTTTCATCCCCTCTTGTGCAGTGAAGTATTGCCCCTATCATACTCGACTGATAGTCGATAATCATGGTATAAATCCGGTTATATTTCGGGTTTCACGCTAAACCCGACAAATAATTAAACTTAACACCTCTAGCAATTAAAATGGCAGACATTATAATCGGGCGGCAGCAGATTTTTGACCGGAAACTGAATATCTACGCTTACGAACTCCTTTTCAGAGGCAATGATTTCGATCTGAATCATAAGGATGGCGCTACGCAAGCGACCAATCAGGTCATTACCGATACCATTTTAGAATTTGGACTCAACACCATAGTCGGATCTCACAAAGCCTTTATTAATTTTACAACGCAAAACATCCTGGATAAAACTCCTTTACGCCTTCCTAAAGACCGGATTGTTGTTGAAGTATTGGAAAATGTTGAAATCGACGCAACCATCGTCGCCAACCTACAAGAACTGTCAAATCTAGGCTATATCATTGCATTGGACGACTTTGTCTTTTCCGATGCATGGACGCCGCTGGTGGAATTTGCCGACATTATCAAGCTGGATATTCTGGAAATGGGCGAGTCCAAAACACGAGAGCTGATCACTCGCCTCAAGTCCTACAAGGTAAAACTGCTCGCAGAAAAAGTAGAAACCTACTCCGAATATCAATATCTCCTCGAATTAGGCTGCGATTATTTCCAGGGTTTCTTTTTCAACAAACCCAATCTGGTTTCCGGCAAGCGCATCAGCGTCAATCAAACGGCAGCCATTCAACTATTGAACACCGTTAACGACCCGGATGTGGAACTTGAAGACCTGGCCAAGATAATCTCTCTGGATGTCGGACTCAGCTATAAACTGCTGCACTATATCAATTCTGCATTTTTCGCCCTGCCCAATAAAATCTCATCCATTAGCCATGCCATTTCCTATCTGGGGCTAAAGGAAATAAAGCGCTGGATAAATATATTGACACTGGCTTCCTTATCCGAAAAACCGGAAGCGGTCATGCAAAACGCATTGATACGAGGCAGAATGTGTGAAGAATTGGCCTGTCTAAGCGGCAATAAATCAGACCATTTTTTCCTGATGGGCATCTTATCCAATCTGGATAGCTTGCTGGATATACCCCTGGATGAAGCGCTTAGCCAATTGCCTTTGGCCGATGATATTGTTTCAGCCATATTGCACAAAGAAGGACTGGGCGGTGAAGCGCTTAAATGTGTTATCAGCTATGAGCGTTGGGACATTTCATCCATATCATTTAGGAATGTTGACCAATCTATTATTGGCGATGCTTACATTAAAAGCATAAACTGGGCAAAAGACATTATGGGCACTATAAAATAATTATGTTATTAAACACCATCGCCAACCAAACGCTCGCTCTTGCAGGCATTTCCCAGGCAGCTGCACTGGTTCAGCAATTGGCAACGACCGGCACCGCCGATTCGTCCGCCCTTGAAGCCTGCATCTCCAGTCTTTTTGTCAGTGATGAACAGGGTGTAGCCAATGTCTACGGCGGATTATCAGGACTTAATCTGGGGATTTTACAGCTTAACGACCAAATGACCGGCCTTAAAATCGCCAATCCCGAACAAGCGCGTTATGCCGCCTCGCTGGTTTTTCTGGAGAATCAACTAGCCAAGCAACCGGCCATGCTTAAAACCATTTTTACCGGAATTGAGCGCGCCCGGTCGCAATCGGAACATTTCGGCCTGCTCCATGAAAATGTACTGGCAAATCTCGGCGACATTTATCACACCACCGTCAGCACCCTGCAGCCGAGAATCATGGTTAATGGTGAGCAGGAATACTTATCCAAACCCGACGTCGTCAATAAAATACGCGCCTGTCTGCTGGCCGGAATACGTTCGGCCATTCTTTGGAAACGATGCGGCGGCACCCGTTGGAAGTTCCTGTTTTACCGAAAAAAAATTCAGGCCGAATTGCAAATTCTGCTGCAACGGCTTTAGCCTTCCGTATGACTACCCTGATTGAAGCCGAACACCTGACCCGCTATTACGGCACACATCGCGCCGTTAACGATGTCAGTTTTACCTTAGCCAAAGGCGAAGTGCTCGGTTTTTTAGGCGCCAACGGCGCAGGAAAAACCACCACCATGCAGATGCTATGCGGCAATCTCGCGCCCAGCGCCGGGCAAATCACCATCAACGGCTTCGACCTGCTCGACCAACCCAAAGCCGCCAAACGGAATCTGGGCTATTTACCCGATACACCGCCGCTATACAAAGAGCTAAGCGTCCAGGAATTCCTGCTGTATTGCGCCAAACTGCACGGCGTAGCCAAAAATTCGGTGACTGACGCGATCAAACAGGCCAAAGAACGTTGCGGTTTAAGCGAGGTTGCCGACCGGTTAATCGTCAATCTGTCCAAGGGCTTTCAGCAACGCGTCGGCATTGCTCAGGCCATCTTGCACAACCCTGAAGTTATCGTGCTTGATGAGCCGACTGTCGGTCTCGATCCCATTCAAATCCGTGAAATCCGCAGCTTAATACGCGAACTGGGACAGGATCATGGCGTCATCCTGTCTACCCATATACTGACCGAAGTACAGGAATCCTGCTCCCATGTGCAAATCATTCATCAGGGACAGCTGATCTTGAATGAAACCATAGCCGGACTTAACCGGCAAATGAATACCGGCACCCTGCAAATCACCACCCGGCTAGCGCCTGATATTAACAGCTTGCTAACCCTCCCCGGCATCAGTTCTATCGAAAACATGAGCGAAAACCGGATCAAAATTCACCACAGCGTCACCGCCAATCCGGCCGAACAAATTGCCGAACACATCATTGCCGCCGGATGGGGACTACAGGAACTGACCCCGGTAAAAAGATCGATGGAAGATATTTTTATTAGCCTAACCAAGGAACATCGCGAGTTATGAGCCTGATTTTAACCATTGCCTCCCGCGAATTCAGAACCCTGTTTTTATCGCCGATGGCCTGGACGATATTGGCTATATTACAATTCATTCTGGCATTCTTGTTTTTAACCCAGATTGAAGCCTTTACCACGCTTCAGCCCAAACTGGCTTCCATCGAAGGCGCGCCGGGCCTGACCGACATTATCGTGCCGCCCTTATTCGGCAACGCGGCCATTATTCTATTACTGGTCACGCCGTTATTAACCATGCGTCTGATCTGCGAAGAACGGCGCAATAAAACCCTGTCTTTGCTGCTGTCCGCGCCGCTTTCCACTATCGACATTATCCTCGGCAAGTATGTCGGCATACTCGGATTGATGCTGTTGATCATTGCCCTGACCACCCTGATGCCGTTATCGTTACTGTGCGGCGGCGAACTGGATTTGGGCAAATTGTTTGCCAATATCTTGGCCTTGCTGCTGCTGGTTAGCGCGTTTACCGCAATCGGCCTGTTCATGTCCTGCATCGCAGGGCACCCCACCGTTGCCGCAATGGCTACTTTCGGTGTTTTGCTGCTGTTGTGGATTTTAGACTGGACATCCGGTCTGACTGATCAGCGCAGCGAACTGTTTGAATATCTGTCGATTCTCAGACATTTCCAGAACATCCAAAGCGGTCTGATCAGCTCGATCGACGTCAGTTATTTTTTACTGTTTATCACCACCTTCATCGCACTCAGCATCCGCAGTCTCGACAATGAGCGCTTGCAAAAATGAAAATATCGCCTCATAAACACCAGCAAATCCGCTTGAAAAACGGGCTCATTATCCTGGCTCTATTGTGCCTGCTCGGCACACTGGCCTGGATCAGCACCCGCTACAGCATTGAAACCGACATAACCGGCAATGCCGACAACACCTTGTCCCTGGCATCGCAAAAACTGCTGGAATCAATGCCCGACAAAATAGCTATCACCGCCTTTATTAAAAAAGACCCCGCGCTAAGAAGCCAGATCGCACAGTTGATCAACCGCTATAAACGCCATAAAGCCGAGCTAACGCTGACCTTTATCGACCCCGGCGCGCAACCGGAAAAAATACGCGAACTGAATATAGGCGCGACCGGCGCGATTATTGTCGACTACCAGGGACGTACTGAAAAACTGAACTTTATCGACGAATCATCGCTGACCAATGCGCTGCTGCAACTGGCAAACGCTGATGAACGCTGGGTCACTTTCCTGACCGGCCACGGCGAGCGCGCGGCTGACGGCATCGCCAATTTCGATTTAGGCCAATTCGGCAAGGAACTGAATCGCCGTAAAATCAAGGCCCAATCCATCAATCTGGCGACCATGCCGGACATTCCAGGCAACTCCGCGTTGCTGGCGATTACCGCTCCCGTCGTGCCGTTACTGGCAGGTGAACTTGAACTGATCAAACGCTATGTCCAGCAAGGCGGCAACCTGCTGTTGCTGACCGATCCGGGCAACCACCATTTGGACGCATTGCAACAGCTCCTGGGTTTGCGCCAGCTTCCGGGAACCCTGGTAGATAGCAGTTCCAAGCTTTACGGTATTAACGACCCCAGCTTCGTGCTCGCCAGCGATTATATCGCTCATCCGATCACCCAAGGCTTTCAGACCATAACCGTTTATCCGGTTACTGCCGCGCTGGAAATCGGCGAAGAAACAGACTTTCAACCCGTCGAGTTACTCAAAAGCGCATTACAGTCATGGACAGAAACCGGCCCGATAGCCGGAAAAATTGTTTTCGATGCCGACGGCGACGAAAAACAAGGCCCGCTTGCCTTTGCCTATGCCTTAACCCGTCCTTCGACAAGCTCAGGACAAGCTCAGGACAAGCCCTTCGAACAGCGCATCGTCGTAGTCGGTGACGGAGATTTCCTATCCAACGCCTATATCGGCGATGTCGGCAATCTGGACATAGGCTTAAGAATGATCAACTGGCTGATTCATGACGACCGGTTTATCGACATCCCGGCCAAAATTGCAAGCGATAAAAGCCTGCAATTAAGCCAGATCAGCGTCGGCATCATCGGCTTCGGTTTTTTGATTGTCATACCGTTGCTATTAATGGGTACGGGCTTTTATATCTGGCGTAAACGCAAGCAGCGTTAAGCCTTACTAATGAATTGTTGTAAACTACGAACCCGGTGTTAAGAATCGGGTGATTGAGATGGCAATCAATGGCAGCGGCATACATGATACGGGGCGGGCGTTAAAAATAGATAAAAATACAGTCATCAACACGTTAAAAAACAAACCCAGCAGTCTCGTGCAAGCTAATCCCAGGATATTTGAGCTTAGTGCAAGAGGCGAGCTGGACGTCAGGCTAGACGAGGGTTGTGAAGCAGTGGTCTTATGTGGGCAACAAATCCAACCAACGCCGGCTCTGGTACGCCGTTGACCACGCTACAAAACCGTACTCGCCTATATGCTTGGCAAACGTAAGGATGAGGTTTTCAAGAAACTCAAAGCACTGCTTGAGCCATTTGGTATCCGCCGTTACTACACAGATGATTGGGGCGCATATGAACGCCATCTCGACGCCGACAAACATGAAGCAGGTAAGCGGAATACCCAGAAAATAGAACGTAAAAACCTGAACTTCAGAACCTGGATTAAACGTCTGGTACGCAAAACTATTTGCTTTTCAAAATTGGAATTGATGCATGATACGGTCATCGGCTTGCTGATCAATAAAGTCGAGTTTGGCGTCAATATTTACACATGATTACAGATTCCACCCACTACCCAATCTTGATCGGGTAAAGCGTCTTAAAGCTCTCCCTAAATGGGTCTGATTTGTTAAATTACTTGCCAACCTTAATCAATTTACAATTGTGGGTTAGCTGGTGGGTTGATTGAATATAAAATATATAATAACGTCTTATATTTCAACAATCTAAGTCAATAAATGGCGGAGAGTGAGGGATTCGAACCCTCGATGGGCGATAAAACCCATACTCCCTTAGCAGGGGAGCGCCTTCAGCCTCTCGGCCAACTCTCCAAATAGATGATATATCTCTTTAAGCTACAGCCCTGTACCCAGAGATAATTTTAAGAGGGAACCTCTCAAAAAACTAACATAATTCCTTTTTACCTAACGATGTTAAGGTGCAAACGCTAAACGACTTCACAAAATATATTTTGCGAAATACTTTACACCTCACTTAAATAACAAGCTCACATCTATCAAGCCGACGAGCGCCTATGGCACTCATAAAAATTTTTGCTCTGATTTACTCTTCAGATCCAGTCGAGCCAATCGCCCCGCCCTGTTCCTTTTTAATCCTTTCGTAAATCTCTTCTCTATGTACAGAGACTTCCTTGGGTGCGTTAACACCTATGCGAACCTGATTTCCTTTGACTCCAAGAACAGTGACTGTAACTTCATCACCAATCATCAAAGTCTCCCCTACCCGACGAGTCAAGATAAGCATGGCTACTCCCTATATATGTTAAAAACGTACTGTTTTTAAACAGCACCCAACCAAGACGAGCAATTATAGCAGCTTTTTATTATAAATAAAGCCTAGGATTCTATTTCTTGATCTAATTTAAATGCGGCATGTAATGCCCTGACCGCAAGCTCTAGATATTTTTCATCGACGACAACCGATATTTTAATCTCGGAGGTTGATATCATTCGGATATTAATACCTTCATCCGCCAGCGCTTTAAACATGGTGCTGGCAATGCCTGCATGGGAACGCATGCCCACACCGACAACCGACACTTTTACGATCTTGTCGTCACCGGTTACATTTCTGGCTCCCAGCTCGGCGCTGGTTTTATCCAGCAAGGCTTTTGCCCGCTGATAGTCATTGCGATGTATCGTAAAGGTAAAATCGGTGGTCGCATCATCGGCAATATTTTGGATAATCATATCGATTTCGATATTGGCATCGGCGATCGGCCCCAAAATTTTAAACGCAACTCCCGGTAAATCAGGCACACCGGTGATGGTCAATTTAGCCTCATCCCGATTGAATGCGATTCCTGAAATTAAAGCACTTTCCACTTGTGATTCCTCATAGGTAATGAGCGTACCCTTACCTTCTTTAAATGATGATAATACGCGTAACGCAACGTTATATTTTCCGGCAAATTCTACCGATCTGATCTGTAATACTTTCGAGCCCAGGCTGGCCATTTCCAGCATTTCTTCAAAGGTTATTTTATCCAATCTGCGGGCTTTCGGCTCCACCCTGGGATCCGTCGTGTAAACGCCGTCGACATCGGTATAAATATGGCATTCGTCGGCTTTTAACGCTGCTGCCAACGCTACGGCGGTAGTATCCGAACCGCCGCGCCCCAGCGTGGTGATATTGCCGTGTTCATCCGCGCCCTGAAAACCCGCCACCACCACCACTTTGCCTTCGTCAAGATGGGCACGGATGCGCGAGTCGTCTATCTTGCGTATCCGCGCTTTGGTGTGACTGCTGTCGGTCAGGATTTTGACCTGGCTGCCGGTATAAGAACAGGCCTCGCAACCTTGCTCATGCAAAGCCATGCTTAACAGAGCAACGGTGACCTGCTCTCCGGTTGACAGCAACACGTCCATTTCCCGGTCGCTCGGGTGTTTCTGCATTTCTTTTGCCATTGCAACCAGACGATTGGTTTCGCCGCTCATCGCGGAAACCACGACCACGATTTGATCGCCCAGATCGCGGGCTTTTTTAACTTTTTCGGCAACCGCTTTAATGCGCTCGACAGTGCCTACCGAGGTGCCGCCGAATTTGTATACATATAATGCCATTTAATAAACCCTTCTACGCGCCAAGTTGCGTTTGCACCCAGGCCGAAACCTGAGCCAACGCCGCCGCCAATCCGGACGGATCATTACCCCCGGCCTGAGCCATATCGGGCCTGCCGCCGCCCTTGCCGCCGACTTGAGTGGCGACAAAATTCACCAGATCGCCGGCTTTTATCCGCCCCATAAAGTCTTTAGTCACACCGGCAATCAAACTGACCTTGTCGCCGTCGACGACTGCCAACACAATCGCGGCGCTGCCTAGTTTATTTTTTAACTGGTCGACCATGTCTTTCAGGGATTTGGGATCAACGCCATCGAGCTTGACCGCCAATACCTTGATGCCGCCGACATCGACAGCCTGAGCACCCAGTTCGTTACCCGCAGAACTGGCAAGCTTCGCATTCAAACGTTCCAGCTGTTTTTCCAACAGCCGGTTTTTTTCTATCAGTTGTTCGACTTTTTCCGGCGCTTTTTCCGGCGCACTTTTAACCAAACCGGCGATGCCGGCCAACGCTTGATCGCGACCGGCGATAAA
Organism: Methylobacter sp.; assembly: GCA_030655535.1. Lineage (GTDB taxonomy): Bacteria > Pseudomonadota > Gammaproteobacteria > Methylococcales > Methylomonadaceae > Methylobacter_A. Next base: position 13,192 of record JAURVK010000099.1, read on the forward strand.
ATCGAAACAAGCGCCGCCGGTTACCGCCTCGATACGCCGGACACCTGAGGCCACACCGGTTTCGTTAATAATTTTAAAGCAACCTATATCCCCTGCCCGTTCGACATGGGTGCCGCCGCAAAGTTCGGTTGAAAATTCGCCGATTTTCAACACCCGAACTTCATCGCCGTATTTTTCGCCGAACAATGCCATCGCACCGGCTTTAACTGCGTCGTCTTTGGCCATAACCAGTGAGATAACCGGATTATTAGCCCGAATCTGTTCATTAACAATCCGTTCAACGGTGCTGATTTCAACAGCCGTCACCGGCTCAAAATGAGAAAAGTCGAAGCGCAAGCGCTCGGGATTAACCAGCGAACCTTTCTGCGCGACATGATCGCCCAAAACCTGCCTTAATGCGGCGTGCAACAAATGGGTCGCCGAATGGTTAAGCTCGGTCGCCTTTCTGTCCGCCGCACTGA
>JAURVK010000109.1 GCA_030655535.1 Methylobacter sp.
CGTCTTTTTCGATGCTGTGCCGAATTTATTTTTGCATAGGATGCTGCTGACGTAAGGAGTCGCATCGTTCGCGATTGATGCGCTTCACTGCGTTCAGCACATCCTACTTAACTTGAACGGTTTTTGAGTGTAATGGGAGTAATTTTGTCGCGTCTTGCTTAAATTCAATAGTGTATTTGGGTCGTTTATGCTTATTTTGATTCATGTTCACCTCTGATGACATTATAAATCTGTCTTTAGAAGTATCCTGTTTAATTAAACCATTTCATAAACGTCCGGTATGCAAAACTATTTGCTTTTCGAAACTCGAATTGATGCATGATACGGTCATCGGTTTAATCAATAAGGTCTGGTTTAAACTCAATATTTACATATAATTACAAATTTCAACCGTTACCGGCAATTCGAGTTTAACCGCAAATATGAAGATTACTTATGACTGCCTCACATAGTCCTCGACAAAACTATCTCCTCGATACGCTGCCCGCAGATGAATATGCGCGCCTTTTCCCCGATCTGGAACTGGTTCAGATGCCGCTGGGCAAAGTCATCTACGAGTCGGGGGATGCGTTGCATCACGCCTATTTCCCGACGACCTGCATCGTATCGCTGCTTTATGTCATGGAAAACGGCGCTTCAGCCGAAATAGCGGTAGTCGGCAACGACGGCATCATTGGCGTCGCTCTTTTTATGGGCGGAGGAACCATGCCTAACCGAGCCGTCGTGCAAAGCGAAGGTTACGCCTATCGGCTGCGGGCGCAGCAACTCATGCAGGAATTCGATCGCTTTGGCGGGCGTCGTTACGGGACATTACATGATTTATTACTGCGCTATACCCAGGCACTGATTACCCAGATGGCACAAACGGCAGTCTGTAATCGGCATCATTCCGTGGACCAGCAACTCTGTCGTTGGTTGCTGTTAAGCCTAGACCGGCTCGCTACGAATGAGTTGACCATGACCCAGGAATTGATCGCTAATATGCTGGGCGTGCGCCGCGAAGGCGTAACGGAGGCCGCAGGAAAATTGCAGCAAGCCGGGTTGATTGAGTATAGCCGTGGCCGTATCACGGTACTGGACAGGCCGGGATTGGAAGCGAGAGTCTGCGAATGCTACCAGGTGGTCAGAACGGAGTTCGATCGCCTACTGCCGCCGCAGTCCGTTGACACCGATCATTCGAGCGAAACGTTTACCTAAAAATCGCAAGGCGACAGCGACCGGATAAGTTCGCTTCCCTTGATGCCGTTGTTTGGACAAAGCCCGTTATCCGGTGATGAGTCGACGCTCGCCAACTTTGCCGGAGCACGCAATCTGTGCGCTGGCGTACAGACCTTTCCGGGGATTTGACGTACCGTCGGCCACAGCAGAGACAAAAGCACTGCGACAGAGCGTATATCCAGCCGTCACGTCTAAGCGGGCCAACCGATAGCCGGTTGCCCGACAGGAGACACATGTCGTATCAAATGGTGTATTAGCCATGACTCTATTCAAAATTATCCGCATCCTGATTTTATTGGCCGTATTTGTAGTCGTGGCTTTTTATACAAAAAACCAAAAACTAAAATCCAGGTCGTGGACCGAACCTTTAAGCGTGGTGATTTACCGCATCAACGGCGATAACAATAGCCCGGTCGTCAATGAATATATCAATGAACTGGACGAGGGCGTTTTTGAGCCGGTTGACCGGTTTATGCAGCAGCAAAGCGAAAAATATACGCTCATCACCAAGCAGCCCACCCAAATACGCATGGGAGCTGTGTTGACGGTACAACCGCCCGAAGCGCCGCTACCCGGTTCGGGGTATGCCGCAATTATCTGGTGGGGGCTTAAGTTTCGCTACTGGACTTATAAAAACACGCCCGATTCGGATTCGGATATGCGCCGTATCCGTATTTTTGTGCTTTACCATGAAGCAGTGCAAGGCAGGAGCCTCCAACATTCGCTAGGGCTCGACAAAGGCTTGGCAGCCGTGATCCATGCCTTTGCCTCTATCGAGCAGGATCAGCAAAACAATATCGTCATTGCCCACGAATTGCTGCATACAGTCGGGGCAACGGATAAATATGCGGCCGATAACAGCGCCCTGTTTCCAACGGGCTATGCCGACCCGGAGCAGTCGCCCCTTTATCCGCAAACCAAGGCGGAAATCATGGTTGGCCGCATTCCCCTGTCGGAAACCGGTATGCGCATGGCAGACAGTTTGAGCGAGTGTGTTGATTGGCGAACAAACAGCGAAAGAAATCAATTGGCTGCAGGAAGAGAAATAACCAGGCCGATACGCTGCTTTCCTATGCAATTGAATGATGAAGCGAGTGCAATCTTGAATTCGCTGTTTTTAAACAGCTTCAGAAGAGGCGGTGTACTATATACCCATTGCACATCAACAAGGCATCGTCTCTTTTTCCCGTCAGGGAGAGGCGATCTAAAGAAACCGGGTTTCGACTGGCAAAAAGTATAAACAGCCATACAACCATAAAGATAGTAGGACTCCTGCATGGATAAATCGACCGCCGTCCACGGCCCATTCTCTCAGGACACCATGACTGATCTTGCTTACCCCTGTGTGGACAGGTTACTGCCGATCGTAGGTATCGGAGCCTCGGCCGGAGGGCTTGAAGCGCTCGAAAAATTTTTCAGTCATGTGCCTGATAACATAGGTGTCGCTTTTGTCGTCATTCAGCATCTCGATCCCAACCACAAAGGCATGATGGCCGAATTGCTGCAACGCACAACGGCGATGACGGTATTAGAGGCCCAAAATCGGATGAAAATAAAACCGGATTGCGTTTATGTAAATCCTCCGAATAAAGAGCTGTCCATCCTGCACGGCACGCTTTATCTGCTCGACCCGATTGCACCGCGGGGATTACGCTTGCCTATCGATACTTTTTTCCGCAGCCTGGCTGAAGATCGGCGCGATCAAAGCATCGGCATCCTGCTTTCGGGCATGGGTTCGGATGGTACGCTGGGCCTGAGCGCCGTCAAGGAAAAATCCGGTCTGGTACTGGTACAGGATCCTAACGACGCCAAATACGACAGTATGCCGCGCAACGTTATTGATGCGGGCTTAGCCGATATTATCGGCACGGCGGCAGAACTGCCTGCGCACATCATCAACAATTATCTCCAGCATCCCCATAGTGATGCTTTTGCCGGTTCAGGGCAGTTATTGGAAGATAGCTCCCTGAGCGCCTTGGAAAAAATTGCCGTGCTGCTGCGCATCCGAACCGGCAATGATTTTTCGCTATACAAGAAAAGTACGCTATATCGCCGTATTGAGCGGCGTATGGAACTGCACCGGCTCGATCATATCGCCACTTATGTCCGTTATTTGCGCGAAAACCCGCAGGAGCAGGATTTATTGTTCAAGGAATTGCTGATTGGAGTTACCGGATTTTTTCGCAATCCGGCGGTATGGGACATGCTAAAGACCGATGCGATACCCGCGTTGATAGCAAACTATCCGGACGGCAAGACCATAAGAGTGTGGGTGCCCGCCTGCTCTACCGGCGAGGAAGCTTATACGCTGGCAATCATGTTCATGGAAGCGATCGAACAGGTCAAGCCTCGCGCGCACTACTCGCTGCAGATTTTTGCTACCGACCTCGATACGGATGCGATAGCGCATGCACGCCAGGGATTTTACGCGGCCCATAATGTAGCCGATGTTTCGCCGGAGCGTCTGATCCGCTACTTTAACGCCGAAAACAACGGCTACCGGATAAAAAACGAAATTTGCGAAACGATCATTTTTGCGCAGCAGAATATCATCACCGATCCGCCGTTTACCCGGTTGGACATAATAAGTTGCCGTAACTTGCTCATTTATTTTTCCGTCGATTTGCAGGAAAAACTGTTGCCGCTGTTTCACTATGCGTTAAACCCGCAGGGCTTGCTGTTGCTGGGTTCTGCCGAAAGCTCCGGCAATTTCGGCTATCTGTTTACGCCGGTGAAGACCAAGGTGCGGCTCTACCGGCGTATTGACAATCCTTTGCCGAAACCTGAAGTGAACTTTCCACATAAACACTTTACCGCGGTGCCCGCCGCCCGTCAGGCCGTCGATGACGGCAGTTTGCCCGTCAATCTGCAACAACTGATGGATCAATTGCTGCTTGCGCATTACGCCCCGGCAGCGGTGCTGGTTAACGCCGAGGGCGACATTCTTTATTTTAGCGGCCACACCGGTAAGTATCTGGAGCCTTCTGCCGGCAAAGCCAATCTGAACATCCATGCGATGGCGCGCGAGGGCTTGCGTCAGGCGCTAACGGGTTCGATCCGCCTGGCGTTGCAGCAATTAACGGCGGTACACCTGGAAGGCCTGCAGATAACAGGCGAAAGCGGTACGCATACTGTCAATGTGACCGTACAAGCTATCGAGCAGGTGCAGGCATTGCGCGGCAAGGTCATCATCGTATTTACCGATGTCGCGACAGCGCGTACCCGTAAACGTACCGCCAAGCTCCAGCAGCCCGAGGCACTGCAACAGGCCCAGTTGGAAATACGAACCTTGCGCGATGAAATACAGTTTTTGCAGGAAGAACTCAAAGCCAGCCATGAAGAGAGCCAGTTTGCAAATCAGGAAATGCTCATTTCCAAGGAAGAAATGCAGTCGGTGAACGAGGAAATGCTGACGGTGAACGCGGAGCTGCAAGCCAAGCTGGATGCGCTGCAGTGGGTCAACAACGACATGCAGAATCTGCTTAACAGTACCGAAATTGCCACGGTATTTCTCAACAATAAACTGCATCTGCGGCGCTTTACCGCCCATACCGCGCAGATCTTCAGATTGTTGCAGCAAGACGAAGGGCGGCCGTTATCCGACATCACGACCGATCTGGATTATCCTCTGTTGCAGCAGGATGCAACAGAAGTGCTGCGTACGCTGGTGGTTTCGGATAAGCAAATTCAGACGCATGACGGACGCTGGTTTGAAGTACGCATTATGCCTTATCGCACGATGGATAATGTAATAGACGGCGTGGTGATTACGTTTGTCGACATCAGTCTCGCCAAAAATCTTGAGCTGGCACTCAACGAACACGCGATTGTAGCGATTACCGACCGGAAAGGCGAGATCACTTATGTGAATGACAAGTTCTGCGCCATCTCCAAGTATTCGCGCGAAGAACTGCTCGGACGGGATCACGGTATTATCAATTCGGGGTATCACTCCAAGGAATTTATGCGCGGCCTGTGGCAAACCATTGGACGCGGGCATACCTGGAAGGGAGAAATCCGTAACCGAGCCAAAGATGGTTCCCTCTATTGGGTAGACACTACTATCGTTCCTTTTCTTAATGCGAAAGGCAAACCGTACCAATATGTCGCTATCCGCACGGTCATTACTCACCATAAGAAGAAAGTCGGCTCTGTACGGCAGGAAAATTCGGACGCAGATAATAATTCCACACACGGAATTTATTTGTAATTTTGCATTTTTACGCAGGAATAATTGCCGGTGTGGCGGCGACTTTAGTCGCCGATCGCTACGCCGCGAGTCACGGTTAAATACAGGCCGGGAAAATCGGGACGCGGCGCGTCCTGCAATGCATTCCCACGCAGCGCGTGGGAACGAGGAAAATTCCTTAGCGTGTGTGACATCGGTTTATAATGCTGTCTAAAAATATTGGGATATATACGATGTACAGAGAGAACGTGTGACAAAAACAAACAAACCATTTACCGATGCCGACAACCTGCGCCGACGCGCCAATCAACAGCTTGCCCGACAACAGTCAACCGTATCCGGCATTGAAATGGACGCAAAAAAACTGCTGCACGAATTACAGGTTCACCAGATCGAGCTGGAAATGCAAAATGAGGAACTGCTTATAGCGCAGACTGAAGTTGAAGCAAACCTGGAACGTTACACCGAACTCTATGACATGGCGCCGGTCGGCTATCTTACGTTGGGGCGCGATGGCGCTATCCATCAGATCAATCTCAAGGCCGCCAGGCAGTTGGGAATATTCCGTTCGCAGCTAAAACAGCAACGCTTTTCAAGCTTTATCGGCGCTGATTCCTTGCCCGTTTTCAACGATTTGCTGTCCGGCATATTTGTCGGAAAAACGGCTCAAAGCTGTGAACTGACCCTGCTCCCTGCCGACCGGAGCCCGACGCTGATTGTACAGTTCGAAGCCATTGCCAATGATGACGACCAGAGCTGTCGGGTGATACTCATCGATATTACCGAGCGTAAAGGCAATGAAGAGAAACTGAAACTCGCGAACCTGGTTTATCAGGCGATTGGCGAGGCTATCATGGTGGCAGATGCCGATAGCCGGATTGTCACCGTCAATCCGGCCTTTACGGAACTGACCGGTTACACATTGCAGGAGGCCGTAGGTTGTTCCACCACGCTGCTCAAGTCAGGACACCAAAACGAAGCGTTCTACCAGATCATGTGGCATGCACTGGAAACAACAGGGCGTTGGCAGGGTGAAATATGGAACCGGCGCAAGAACGGCGAAACATATCTTGAATGGTTGACGATCAACACCGTTTATGATCACCAAAGCAAGGTACGGCATCGGGTCGCGACGTTCTCTGATATCACCGATCAGAAACATGCAGAACAAACCATCTGGCAGCAGGCTAACTTCGACTCGTTGACCGGACTGCCCAACCGCCACCTGTTTTATGAACGTCTGGCGCAGGAGATGAAAAAATCCCAACGAATGGGCCTGCCGCTGGCATTGCTGTTTCTCGATCTCGATCATTTCAAGGATGTTAACGATACGTTGGGACACGGCAAAGGCGATCTGTTGCTCAAGGAGATGGCGCAACGCCTGCTTAATTGTGTACGCAATACCGACACCGTCGCACGTCTGGGCGGCGATGAATTCACTATTATTCTGTCGGAATTACACGAGCAAGACAATATTGAACGCCTTGCCCAGGACATCCTGTGTCAGCTTACCAAACCGTTCGAGTTGGCGGGCGAAATTGCTTATGTATCGGTCAGTATCGGTATCACCTTATATCCTGAAGATACCGATGACATCGACGTGCTGATAAAAAATGCCGATCAGGCCATGTATGCCGCAAAGGATCAGGGCCGCAACTGCCGCCACTACTTTACCATCTCAATGCAGGAAGCCGCACTGGCCAGAATGCGGCTGATCAATGATTTGCGTAATGCACTGGCCGAACGTCAGTTCTGGTTGGCTTACCAGCCGATTGTGGAATTGACCACCGGCTTTATCCACAAAGCGGAGGCGTTGATTCGCTGGCAGCATCCGGCCTGCGGTTTGATCAGTCCGGCTGATTTTATCCCGGCCGCCGAAGCAACCGGCATGATCATCGACATCGGCGAGTGGGTGTTTCGCGAGGCGGCGCAACAGGCGGCGCAATGGCGTACAAGACACCATGACCAGTTCCAGATCAGTATTAATAAATCGCCTGTGCAATTTCAAAAAGAGGACAATGGACATCTTGCCTGGTTCGAGCATTTGCGCGAACTCGGCTTGCCGGGACAAAGCGTGGTCGTAGAAATTACCGAGGGATTGCTGATGGATGCAGGGGTTTTAATTACCGGCCAACTGTTGGCCTTTCGCGATGCCGGTATTCAGGTATCGTTGGATGACTTCGGCACGGGCTATTCTTCATTGTCTTACCTGAAAAAATTCGACATCGACTATCTCAAGATTGACCAGTCGTTCACCCGTAACCTCAGCCCCAATGCCAATGATCTGGCGCTGTGCGAAGCGATCATTGTGATGGCGCATAAATTGGGCATCAAGGTTATCGCAGAAGGCATAGAAACGCAGGAGCAGTGCGATTTACTGATTGCCGCCGGTTGCGATTACGGACAAGGTTATCTGTTTTCGAGGCCGGTAGCCGCTGATGAATTCGAGAAGCTGTTGGTTGCATAAACGTTGCTTCGTTGCGTCACTGCCATTAACTTAAGCCGGAAATAGTTATGGTTGAATGTCGTGAGAAAGGTACCCCGCAGGGCAGTCCGTTAAGCCCGTTACTGGCGAACATCTATCTGGATCAACTGGATAAAGAGCTGGAAAGGCGCGAACTGAGTTTTTGCCGTTATGCAGATGATATAAGCATCTACGTGAGCAGTGAACGTAGCGCCAAAAGGGTCTTGGAAAGTCTCAGTGCATGGATAGCAAAGCATTTGAAACTTAGCGTTAATCAAGATAAAAGTGGCACAGGTCGACCTTGGGAGCGGCAGTTTCTGAGCTTTCAGATCACCGAAGACGGCGAAATCGCTATTGCACCCAAAGCGATCGAGGGCTACAAGGATAAAGTACGCAGTCTCTGGAATGCAAGGCAAAGTTTAACCAGCAAGAAACTGGTCAAACAATGGAGGGAATATAGCATGGGATGGTGGAACTATTTTAAGTTAGCAGGTCATCGATTTACTATCGAATGCCTAGCCGGATGGGTTCGCCGCCATATGCGTAAATGTTTCTGGCTACGCTGGCATAACAAGAAAGGGCGGCTTAACGCTTTGCGCCGATTAGGCGCAAAACCTCACCATCTAAAACTGGCGAGCAGTACACGCGGCGCATGGCGAATAGCTAGAAGTCAGACGCTTCACGCCGTACTGAGCAACGCCACTTTAAGACGCTATGGATTATATGCGCCCTCGGAACTCTCGACAGCATAAGCTGTTGGATTCAACCGCCGTTGCGGAAAACCGCATTACCGGTGGTGTGGGAGAAGTAACGGGCGCAATCCCGTTACCCCCGACCCGATCGATAGTCGGTAGCCTCCACACTTAACGATGACATAGCGAAAAAATAGGACATTCCCACGGTAAGAAAAACAAGTGGGATTGTTGGGACAATAAAGAGGGAGGGGGTTAGATTAGCTTGACCGTTTTTGATTGGTCAGTGCAATTCTCTTGCCTTGCTGGCGACTGCGTGGATGTAAAAGCAGGTATTTTAGGCGACGCATGGGGCAGCGTAGCGGTGTGTCGAGAGCAATGCAGGCGCTTCCGTGTGCCCGGCGTGTCTGCCGTTTACGGGCGGACGCTGGTCTCTATACTCGGTTAGAAGTGGTAATGCGCGCCCAAGCCGATATATTCCACTTTATCTTTATAAAATTGGCCGCTAGGCGTGAAGCCGTTATAGTATTCCGCAAGAATTTGAAGCTTTCGGCCTAATACCGTCAGGTTTTCAAACTCAACGCCTGCCCTGGCCGATACATCGGTACTCCAGTTATTTTCGTCATAATTCTTGATGTCAGCTGCAACAATAGGCCGCATTGACCCGAAATCTATACGCCAAGGGCTTCGAAACTCAATACCGTATTGCGCCGACCATATCTTAAGATCCGAAGGTTCTCTGTGGAACAGACCGCCACCGCCGCCATATAAGCGCACGCCGTAGGGAAGTTCATAAGACAGTTTTAAATCCGCACCTTCGTAACTGAGGTTCACGCGTTCGAATTTAGTGTCTATCTTGCGCAGCAGAAATTCGTCGCCAAGATGTGAACTTTGGTGATAAATACGGCCAAACGCGGAAAATTGACCGACGCGCGCACTTGAATAGATCGCTGCAATAAAATCGGTGTTGACCAGATCAGACGATGAGGCGCCCAGATTGAAGTCGCTAAAGACTCCGGCTTGCAATCCTGCTTCCCATTGCGCAGTAGATTTTCCGAAGTTACTGCGGTAGAACGGTATCGTTTCGCCGAAGCTGACAGAGCCTATATCTTTGCCATCGAAATTGTCGCTCTGGTAATTGCGGTAAGCAGCCGAAAAATGAGCCCAGCGCGTATCTGCCAATAACGGCTTGAATAAATGCCCATTGGGTAGAAGTCCTGTTGGTAATATGACTGATTCAGTTACTGACGTAGTCCCGTCATCGGAAACCTGAACAGCAGTTAAGCTGTTGTCCGTAGGCAGCTGGCCAGTGGTTTCCGCTGTCTTTACCGCATTAACACCAGGAACTTCCCATAATAGCTGTACCGCTTTGGCTTTGTCGGCATCTTCCAGGCCGGCTACCGGCAAGGTAATTACGCCATCTTTCACCGTTAACGGCATTTCAAGCTTTATGTTTTGTTTTAACACGCCGGCGGCGTAACCGGCAATATAAGCGTCATCCGACGGTGCGGCATAAGCAAAAGATGTCGCTGCCAACATACCTGCCAGAACAGCCGTAGACCGTAAATAAACCATATTATTCGCCCGTTGTACTGGTATTGACAGTCAGGTCAGATTGTACTGATTGCACATTTTCCTGGCTACCGGCAACTTCCATCGCTCTGGCAATGTTTTTCTCGGAATCAACCGTGCCGCTCAGTTTCACTACGCCTTTATCTGTAGTCACCTCGATATGGGACGAGTAAAGAAAGGGATCGTTTAAAATTGCTGTCTTTACCTTTGTGGTAATAACCGAGTCATCAATGTATTTTCCAGCGGTTTCGGCTTTATCAATGACCGACTCTTTTGCGCCTTCAATTTGTTCTGCTGCTTTTTCTGTCGCCTGATCAAGTTCTTTTCCAGCCTTTTCTAACGCTCCTTTAGAGGCATCAGTTGACTCATTAATGTATTCTCCGGCTTCGTCGGCCTTTTTATCCAACGACTCCTTTGCAGCTTCAATTTTTGCTTCTGCTTTCTCAGTCGCTTGTTCAATCTTCTGCTCAGCATTTTCAGCGGCACGATCAATTTTTTGTCCTGTCTTTTCTGCTGTACCTTCTTGTTGGCAACCCGCCAACCCGAGTACAGCCGATAAACAGGTAATGACAAGAACTCTATCTGCTAAAACTGTTGTTTTCATAATTATTCCTTAAGGTGTTGATTATTTTTACAAAGTGAACCAAGTGGCATAGTGGCAATTACGTTAGAGAAAAAATAAATCTCTCTTTGCGATAAGCGTAACGAGTTTAAAGGTCATACGGATTTTAACGACAAGATAAGGGGCAGTCTGTACGGTATCGTACATAAGACCTAAGAGCGTGTTTTAAAAGTCCGGTCGAAAACCGGGGCTATCTGGTTCCGGCAAGTAAACGCAACAGATTTGTATCTTTGTCACGCAGAGCGTAAGAGGTTGTGGGGGCGACTAAAGTCGCCCCCACAATGAGTCCTACAGTGATAATTACACCTCAGCTTAATGGCAATGACGCAAAGCTTGGGAACGATAAAACTTTTAAAACACGATCTGAGAGTGTTTATTAACTGATATTATTCGATATTTGTATCGAATAAATTGACATAGAGGCGGTATTTTTCATTCAGCCAACAAAGCGGTTAATGGTCAAAAGGATCAACGTCATTGATGATGATCGGCAGGTGCTTTATTACATTTTGCGTTTGGTGATATTTCGATCATCGAGAACACTGAACGAAAATGATACTCCTGCAACTCATATACGACGTCAAGACAACCGTCGCGCATGAGCGTGCGGAGTGAAACAAGCTAGGCTGTGGCAAATGTTGCTGTCAGGAGAGTTTAGGGGCAAATCTCGAATGGGATGATTAACGGCTTGATCGGAACAGGATGGGCGTGAGCAAGAGGACTGGCGCGTCTCTTGCTCACGCGATTGTTATTAACTTTTTCCGGGCAACATGCCGACCGAGCCGGGTTTGATGCGTTTGCAAGTGACAACCATATCTTCCAGATGACACTGGCTTTTGCCTTGATTAGCGCCAGCGCATGGTGTGCAGGCCGCTTTGCCTTCGTCCTTCACTTTTTCAACATGCCAGCCGTAACCTTGCGACTGGCAAAATGTTTTGCTGTATCTTTTAATGTTATAGGCTTTTGATGCGGTTGCAATGGCTTGAGATTCTACGTCACATCCCGCCGAGGGCAGCGTATTAGCCATAAGATCTCGATAAATATATTCTGTCGCCAACGTTGTTCCGGAAAAAAGAGCTAATGCCACCCATAGGCATATCAAATTAAGTTTCATGGTTCTCTCCTGATTATTGTTTTTACGTGATGTGTGATCACGCTAAGGTTGATAAGAGCTATCGCCTATCTACAGGCCGGTTAGTTAAAGCCTGCTGCCCCGTTTAATAGGGCGTCTTGTGACGAGGATAATGAATGCTCAGTTCAATACTCGGATATTCATCTGGGCTGTCTCTTCTTCCAGTTGCTGTTTGATGGGGGCAAATTTTTCATTCTCGCTTTGTTTGACTACGGTAATGACTATCAATAAAGCAACTACCGTACAACCCACATATAACCAGAAATTGTCTTTTGTTTTTGCTACTTCGCTCATTTTTTTATACCTTTTGTTGTTTTAAATTATCAATGGGCGTACCAAGGTTGATGTGAAAATTATGCCTCTTATCAACGCAGGAACCGATTTCCACCTGAGGTTTATGCTTCCTCAGGACGAACTACTTCACTTTGATATTTTGAGCGGTCAACAATCTTGGTGGCCAAGTTGGCGGGAGCATGACGCATAAAATATCCTCTTTTAGTATAGTAGCGGATCAATACTATAAGAGAAGCTCAAGAACGCTGTCAACTAAATATCGATTCGATACAAGCATGGGTGTATTAAACCGTTCTGTCGCCTATGCAGTCTCAATAAAAAAGGTTGGGTTTAGGATGGTCTGACGAGAGAAGCTCATCGTTCGCGATTGATGCGCTTTGTTCTTCGGTACAGCGTTACGCTGCGCCTGCATTCGTCAGGCTATCCTATGACCCTGAAGCAAATTCTGCGATAATAAGATGCTATAATTTTGTTTATAAATTGCCGGGCTGATGCCGGCTATAACTATTTACTCATCAACGTATCTATGAACGAGACAACAGTATTCAAACCTTGTGATCTGGTTATCTTTGGCGCTTTGGGCGATTTATCCCGCCGTAAGTTGCTTATTTCTCTGTATCGACTTGAAAAAGCCAATTTGATTGAAGCTGATACTCGTATCATTGGCATAGATAGGCATGAGGGCGATAATTCAGAGTTTATCGGGATTATCCATGAAAGTTTGCAAGAGTTTTTAAATGAAATAATTGATGAGCAAGTCTGGGCGCGGTTTTCGGCAAGATTTGCTTATCTGAAAATAGATTTAACTCGGATGGACCAATATCAGCTGTTGAATACCCTTATTGATGGGCAATTCAGGGTCATGGTGAATTATTTTGCCGTTGCGCCTTTTTTATTTACCAATATTTGTCAGGGACTGGCTCAATGCGGGGTTTTGAATGAAGAGTCGCGCATGGTGATGGAAAAACCGATAGGCCACGACCTTAAATCCTCAAAAGCTATTAATGATGCGGTTGCCGAGGTGTTCAACGAAAAACAGGTCTACCGTATCGATCATTATCTGGGTAAAGAAACCGTACTCAATTTATTAGCGTTGCGCTTTGCCAATTCCATTTTTACCACCAACTGGGATCACAATACCATCGACCATGTTCAAATTACCGTCGCTGAAGAAGTCGGTATTGAAGGGCGCTGGGATTATTTCGACAAGACCGGGCAGTTACGCGATATGCTGCAAAACCACTTGTTGCAGATTCTGACTTTTGTGGCGATGGAACCGCCGGTCAATCTGGAGGCGCAAAGCATACACAATGAAAAAATAAAAGTGCTTGCCGCGCTACGGCCGATTACCAAAGAAAATGTAGAACTAAAAACCGTTCGTGGACTGTACTCGGCGGGGGAGATCAAAGGCAAGCCGGTGCCGGGCTATCTTGAAGAAGTAGGCGCTAATACTGAAAGTACCACAGAAAGCTTTGTCGCGTTGAAAGTGGCTATTGATAACTGGCGTTGGGCAGGCGTGCCGTTTTACTTGCGCACCGGCAAACGGATGGCCTATAAGCGCACTGAAATCGTCGTTAATTTTAAGCAGTTGCCGCATAACATCTTTAAAGAAAGCTTTGACGATCTGCCGTCTAATAAACTGATCATTCACTTGCAGCCGAATGAAGGCGTAGAAATTCAGATACTTAACAAAATCCCCGGTATCGATGAAAATATTAAGCTGCAAAAAACCAAACTGGATTTGAGTTTTTCCGACACCTTCAAAAACAGCAAGATTTTCGGCGGTTATGAGAAGTTGGTACTTGAAGCCATGCGGGGCAACCCCACCTTATTTCTGAGTCGTGAAGAGATTGAGCAGGCCTGGACCTGGATCGATTCGATACAGGATGCTTGGGCGCATGCCGATGTTGCACCGAAACCCTATCCGGCCGGAACATGGGGGCCTGAGGCCGCTGACGAATTAATCGCCAGAGACGGAAGAGTCTGGGAAGAATAAAATAGATACCTCTGTAGGATGGGTAGAGGCGGTAGCCGAAACCCATCATAATCAATTGACCGATGCGATGGTTTTCGCGTTGCTCTACCCATCCTACCGCATTGATTAACCGTAGAAAGAAGGAACAACTATGCACCCCGTATTAGAAAAAGTGACTAACGAAGTTATTGAGCGCAGTCGTGAAACGCGCGGCGCCTATCTGGCGCGTATCGATGCGGCGGTAAAACAAGAGCCGCATCGTGCCGAACTTGCTTGCGGCAATCTGGCTCATGCTTTTGCCGCCTGCGGAGCCGAGGAAAAAATCGATTTAACCGGTCATCAAAAAGCCAATATTGCGATTATCTCTTCTTATAATGACATGCTGTCGGCACATGAGCCTTTTAAGGACGCTCCGGCGCTGATCAAGGCCGCCATCAAGGAAGCCGGCGGCGTCGCCCAGTTTGCTGCCGGCGTACCGGCCATGTGTGACGGAGTCACTCAAGGTCGTCCCGGCATGGAACTGTCGTTGTTCAGCCGCGATGTGATCGCGATGGCTACGGCCGTGGGTTTAAGTCATAACATGTTCGATGGCGCATTGTACTTGGGCGTCTGCGACAAGATTGTGCCGGGACTGTTGATCGGCGCACTGAGTTTCGGTCATTTGCCCGCGTTGTTCATACCGGCAGGCCCCATGCCTAGCGGCCTGCCCAACAAGGAAAAAGTGCGTATCCGCCAGCTTTACGCCGAAGGTAAAATCGGCCGTAAAGAGCTGCTGGAATCCGAGTCGGCATCCTATCACAGTGCGGGCACCTGTACGTTTTACGGCACCGCAAACAGCAACCAGATGATGGTTGAGATTATGGGTCTGCATTTGCCGGGCAGTTCGTTCATCAACCCTTACACGCCATTGCGCGATGAACTGACCAAAGCCGCCGCCAGACAGGTTTTAAAATTTACTGCGCTGGGCGATGATTTCCGTCCTATTGGGCATATGATCGATGAAAAAGCGATTGTGAATGCGATTGTCGGCTTATTGGCAACGGGCGGTTCCACCAATCACACCATCCATCTGGTCGCCATTGCGCGTGCAGCCGGCATTATTATCAATTGGGATGATTTTGATAATCTTTCCAGAGCCATACCGTTTTTAACCCGTATTTATCCGAACGGTCATGCAGACATCAATCACTTTCAGGCCGCAGGCGGCATGGGGGTATTGATTGCCGAACTGTTAAATAACGGCCTGTTGCATGAAGATATTCTGACCGTTGCAGATCAGCGCGGCATGAACAATTATCATCAAGAACCCAAGCTGGTTGACGGTAAATTAACATGGGTACCTTGCCCTGCAGCGTCTTTGGACGCGAAAGTTATCAGTACTGTCGCCAAACCCTTTGCAACCGGTGGCGGCTTGCATGTTATGCACGGCAATTTGGGGCGCGGGGTGTCCAAAGTTTCCGCTGTGGCGGAAATACACCAGATCGTTGAGGCGCCTGCGATGGTATTCGATGATCAGGACGATGTGGTTGCGGCCTTTAGACGCGGCGAAATGGAGAAAGATGTTATTGTGGTGCTCCGCTTCCAGGGGCCGAAATCCAACGGTATGCCCGAACTGCACAAATTGACGCCGCCTCTGGGCGTGCTGCAGGATAAAGGCTTCAAGGTTGCTCTGGTGACGGATGGACGGATGTCCGGCGCTTCGGGCAAAGTCCCCTCAGCCATCCACATGTGTCCCGAGTGCGAAGAGGGCGGTCCGTTAACGAAAGTGCGCACCGGCGACATCATCCGCTTGAACACTCAAACGGGCGAGGTCAATGTACGGGTAGACGCGGATGAATTTAATGCCCGCATTCCGGCCGCCAATAGCGCCAAGGGCCACCATTTCGGCATGGGCCGAGAATTGTTCGGTGCTTTCCGTCAGGGTGCGACATCTGCTGAAACCGGGGCCAGCAATTTGTTTGTCATCGATTAATAACTATAAGAAGTTGGTATAACAATGAATAAAAAGAACTGGAAAATTCAACCCGCTGATGTTCTAAATGCCGGTCCGGTAATGCCTGTAATGGTTATCCAGAATTTGGAGGATGCCGTTCCTCTGGCCAAAGCTTTGGTCGCTGGCGGCATTAAAGTGCTGGAGATTACGTTACGCACGCCGATAGCGCTTGATGCGATCAGGCTTATCAGTCAGGAAGTCGAGGGCGCCATCGTCGGTGCGGGCACCATTACTACGCCCGAACAATTGAAAGCGGCAGAAGAGGCCGGTGCCGTTTTTGCGATCAGTCCCGGATTAACGCCGAAGCTGTTAGCCGCTGCTCAAGCCGGAAATATAGCCTTGATTCCGGGCATAGCCACCTTGTCGGAATTGATGTTAGGCATGGAGTATGGGCTGGATCATTTTAAATTCTTTCCGGCCGAAGCGGCAGGCGGTATACCGATGCTAAAATCTATCGCAGGACCTGTTCCTGGTGTGACTTTTTGCCCGACAGGCGGTATTTCGCCGGAAAATTACAACAGTTATTTGCAGTTAAGCAATGTTGCCTGCGTTGGCGGATCATGGCTGGTGCCGGCGGATGTGGTAAAAGCAAAAAATTGGGCCAAGGTGACTGAATTGGCCAAACAGACCATAGACAGGGCTGTTTCGGTTTGAGCGCAGGCTTTACGCCATTAGCTAAATAGATGAAAGCTATTTTTGGGTTTGTTATTTTATAAGCAAGTTCCCTTTAGAATACGAGCGAAGATCAATTGCACAAAAGGCCAGCTAAACCTCGGAACTTCGCGGCTTAGCTAGCCTTCTGATGACGCTACAGATTATGTTTCAAAACCGAGAAAACCTATGACTAAACCGCGCAGCGTTACCTTAAATGAGAAAACTCAGTCTTTATGCGAGTTGCCGATTTTATCTGGAACTACGGGACCCGATGTAGTCGATATTCAAACTTTGTATCAAAAGACCGGCATGTTTACCTATGACCCCGGTTTTACTTCCACGGCCAGTTGCAGCTCATCGATAACCTATATAGATGGTGAAAAAGGGATACTGCTTTATCGCGGTTACCCTATCGAGCAACTTGCAGAACATTGCACTTTTTTGGAGGTTTGTTATCTGCTGCTGAATGGCGAATTACCCGACATCGATGAAATACAGCAGTTCGAAGACACCATAACTCTGCACACGATGGTGCATGATCAACTGACTAACTTTTTTAAAGGATTTCGTCGCGATGCACACCCGATGGCCATTATGGTGGGTGTTGTTGGTGCGTTGTCATCGTTTTATCATGATGCGCTGGACATTAAATCTAAGAAGGATCGCGACCTGAGCGCCATCCGCCTGATCGCTAAAGTACCGACTATCGTGGCGATGTGTCATAAATACAGCACCGGCTTGCCGTTTATGTATCCGCAAAATAAGCTAAGTTATATTGAAAACTTTATGCGTATGATGCTGGGTACGCCTTGTGACGAGTTCTCGCCTAATCCCGTCTTGGTCAGAGCGTTGGACAGAATCTTGATCCTGCATGCCGATCATGAACAGAATGCTTCGACTTCAACCGTACGTTTAGCGGGTTCCAGCGGCGCCAATCCTTATGCCTGTATTACTGCCGGGATTGCCTGTCTTTGGGGAGCCGCCCATGGCGGTGCCAATGAGGCGGTACTCAATATGCTGGAGGAGATTGACGATGTTTCGAACATTGCTGCATTTATAAACAAGGCCAAGGACAAAAACGATTCGTTCAGGCTGATGGGTTTTGGTCATCGGGTTTATAAAAATTATGATCCGCGTGCCAAATTAATGCGTGACACCTGTCATGAAGTCCTCACGGAATTAGGTCTGCATGATGACAAAATATTTAAATTAGCTCTGGAGCTGGAACGCATCGCCCTTGAAGATGAATACTTCGTCGAGAAAAAACTTTACCCGAACGTCGATTATTATTCCGGCATTGTGCTGCATGCATTAGGCATCCCCAGTAACATGTTTACCGCGATGTTCGCGATGGGCCGAACCGTGGGCTGGATTGCTCATTGGGATGAAATGATAGCCGATCCTGAGCAAAGAATAGGGCGTCCGAGGCAGCTTTATACCGGTGCAGCAAAACGCGATATACCGCCTCAGCACATTAAACGGGTTTAGTGCCGGTAAATGTAGGGGCGACTGGCCGGGTCGCCCACATCAGCTGAAGTGAAAACGGCAATTTGTTCCCACGATAAGTTATATCTACACAAGTTATTCATTCTCCCATGTCCGTGCCATTACGATAGGCCGAAAAAAAGTGATGACTGA
>JAURVK010000112.1 GCA_030655535.1 Methylobacter sp.
GGAAGTATCAGTATTTCGTTCATGATTGAATTTCTCAAATATATTTTTTATAAAAATTGGCAAGCCAAAATCGCTGCCACTTTCGTTTAGGAACAGGCACGAAATAAAGTGAGCAAGTTTCCAATAGCCGGAGTGCAGGCATCCCGTGCAAACGCAAGCAAAGCTTGCACTCCCGCTACAAACTTATGGCGCGAGTTGTTCACGTTATTTCATGCTCATTCCTTAGCTAAAATATTTATAATGTAAACGTCAGGTTTTTGTAACAACTATCACACAGTTACGTGATATTTATAGCTAAAATCATGCCAATAAATATTAATTTTATAACGCATTGTTTTTATTTTGTTATTAAATAGATTTGTTTAAACTCGTTGTTGCATGTATTGTTTCAATGAAACAGTAATTCACTAATTTGATACACTAATGAAACAAACGGCAGTATTTTTCAAGAACAATCCTGACTGGTTGGCGCAATTCGACAGCACATCTCTTTTATCTAAAATGCTCGATCTTTGTGATTGCGCGGGCATCTATATTGTTGATAAAGATCAACAGCTTATTTATTGGAGTCTTGGAGCGGAAAAGTTATCGGGACTCAAATGTGCCAATGTCATTGATAAGGCTTGTTCGCAAGAATACGCGATTACAGAGGCCGGTGAAAATAAAGAACAACTTATAAAATTAACCCGGGTCGATGGTTATAAAATTGAAGTGAAAAAAGTTGTTCAGATTTTACATGATAAAGCTGGCTTTTTTGCAGGAGGCATAGGCTTGCTTTTTTCCTGTTCGGAACAGGCGTCAAACACTCTTTTGCCTAAAGTCCCGCTTGAAGCCAAGCAAAGTTTCCAGGGGATATTAAGTCGCTCGCCGGCCATGCAAGCGGTTTTCCAGATTATTCAAAATGCCGCAGAAACAGAAGTAACCGTATTGGTCAGAGGCGAGAGCGGTTCCGGTAAGGAACTGGTTGCAAAGGCAATTCATGATCTGAGCGCCCGCCGCAACGCGCCTTTTCTGGCGATCAATTGCGCGGCCTTGTCCAGCAGTCTGTTAGACAGCGAGTTATTCGGGCATGTACGCGGCGCGTTTACCGGTGCGGTCAGGGATCATAGCGGCCTGTTTCAACGTGCGCACGGCGGAACCCTGCTTCTGGATGAAGTGGCTGAACTGCCGCTGGAGTTGCAGGCCAAGCTGTTACGGGTGATACAGGAAAGAAACTTCATCCCGGTAGGCGGCGACCGCTCGATTGATGTCGATGTGCGCATCGTTGCTGCAACCCACCGCTCATTGCGGGAGGAAGTCAAAATGGGCCGTTTCCGCGAAGACCTGATGTACCGGCTCAGGGTCGTTCCCATCTTTATTCCGCCGTTACGGGAGCGCCGGGAAGATATAGGCCTGCTGATCTGGCATTTTATCAGGCAGCATAATGCCGCCAATTTCAGACAAATTGAAAAAATCGATCCGCAGGCCATGCGCGCGTTGCTGGATTATGCGTGGCCGGGCAATATCCGGGAACTGCACAATGTCGTCGAATATGCTTTTGCGGTAGGCAGAGGGACGACGTTGCGCTGGTCTGAATTGCCGCCTGAGTTTAGGGAGTCGCGTACTGTTGGGCCGCAAGCAGTGCAAGATCTGCCGCTGTCGGCGGCAGAAGAATCGGCTGCAATCCGTCAGGCGCTGGCGCAAAACAATGGCAAAGTTACCCAAGCAGCTGGTGCGCTGGGTATGAGCAGGGCAACGTTCTGGCGTAAGCGTAAGATTTACGGGGTTTAAATAATCTTCATATAACTGTTAAATGCTATGATATGCTTGATTCTTAACAATCTATTCCTTTAACGAGGTAAATCATGTCCGCCGTATTGACACAAACTCACTATACCGCCGAAGACTATTTAACGTTGGAACGTAGCGCGGTTTGTAAAAGCGAATTCCACGGCGGTCAAATCTATGCAATGACCGGCGCAAGCCGGGAGCATAATCTGGTTTCTGGAAATATTTACCGGGAACTAAGCGAACAACTCAAAAAACGTCCCTGCGAAGCCTACATCAACGATATGCGCGTCAAGGCAGCCGAAGCGCGCAGCTACCATTACCCGGACATCGTTGTTGTGTGCGATACGCCGCAATTTGAGGATGCACATGTCGATACTTTGCTCAATCCTACCTTGCTGATTGAAGTGCTGTCGCCGTTCACCGAAGCTTATGACCGGGGCGGAAAATTTGCCCATTATCGTAAAATACCCACATTACGGGAATACCTGTTGGTGGCGCAAGACCAGCCGAGTATCGAACGCTATGTGCGGCAAAGTGATGTTTGGATATTAATGGACGCCGTGGGGATTGAGGCTACTGTTCCGCTGGAAAGCATAGACTGCGTACTCAGCCTGCGCGAGGTTTATGACAAAGTTCTGGATGATGATTGGAAAGCAGCCGAGTAGGGCGTGCCGCGCGCCTTTTCAGCTGATTCCACATTTGAATCCGTGACTTGTTGCTCCCATTGGATCGGGCAACTATTTCTCAGAGAGTGAGCTACTCAACACATTCTATGTGGGTATCAGAGCTGATCCAATGGGGTCAATACACCCCGGCCGCCTTTATTCAATCAGAGCCGGTTCGAGTTCTTGTTTGTCGTTGGCGTTTTGACTGATGTGCAAGCCGACAATGATTTGCAGATCAGCATCGACGCTGATCCGAACGTTATAGGCATAGTCGATTAAATTAATAATGGCAAGGAATTAGAGATAAATAATTTATGCGCTATTCTCGGACAGCCTCCTAGATTCTGCCCAATAAGATCAGAACCAGTAAAATGATCAGTACCAGCCCGAGTCCGCCGCTGGGTCCATAACCCCATCTTCGGCTATGCGGCCACGCTGGAATAACGCCAAGGAGCATCAGGATAAGAATGACGAGTAAGATTGTGCTAAGTGACATGGTTGGTAGCGCTCCTGTTAGAAAAAGAACGTTAAACTGAAAATCGTTTCAAAACGGCCTGATTTTTATCCTTGGGGTCGCCTTTTCATGTAAAGCTATTGATGCATGAGTCCCAAGACACCCACGACAATCAAATACACGGCCACGAAATAATTTAAAAATCTCGGCACCAGCAAAATTAAAATTCCTATTACAAGGGCCAATAAGGGTTCGATCGCAATATTCATAAAAGTTCTCCTCAAGTTAAAAACAACTTGGCGGCAAGATAGAACGAGGTCTGCATCTAGCTAAGACTGCTGTCGGTGATCACGGAATCCTGCTATCCGACAATGTGGCTTATTTGAACTTTGAAGCGGCGTCGGCTAAGCCGGTTCTAAGTTCATCCCAGATCTTATCCGCACTTTCTTTGACCGTCTCCCACGCATTGCCGCTGGCTTCCTTCAACTCGTTTATCTTTTCAGCGGCTTCATGCTGTTTAGCGCGTAACTCTTCGAGTTCTTCAGCGTACTTGAGTTTCACCTGTGCCGCTACGTTTTCCGTCTTGGCAGTCAAGAGGTCAATTTGAGCGCTCCACTGTTTTAATTCTGCCGCCAGACTTTCTATGTATTCGTCTTTAGTTTTCATGTTTTTCTCTTTTATTGTTGATGAGTGTTTTTATGCTGATTTGTATCGACTGGTGTTTCAAAACACGACAATTATGCGATGTTATTTGAGCTAAAGAGGCTGTGTTGCGGTAAACCTCACTAACTGAGAAACAGACTAACCTCAATATCAGGCGCGGTCTGTACGGTACCGCACACGCGGTTAACGCGGGATGTATCTTATCCTGCGCAGACTTGAGCTGTAGCGGTGCAAACTCATTGGCCTTAGCGCTGTTAAATATACAAGGGCCATAGGTGTCTGCCGAATTTTGATGTGCGAGAAAAAGTATAACGACGCAGATAAAGGTTTCGTCATAGTATCCCCATTGGGAAAAATCAACACGTTACCCACGACATTTATTTGCTCATATCCAAAGCCAATGCTTCCGCAACTTTGATGCCATCCACAGCCGCAGAAAGGATCCCGCCCGCATAGCCGGCTCCTTCCCCGGCAGGATACAGCCCCTTGATATTCAGACTTTGGTAATGCTCGTTCCGTTTGATGCGAATAGGCGATGAGGTGCGGGTTTCGACACCGGTCAATACCGCGTCGTTCATCGCAAAGCCCTTTATTTTTTTATCAAAAGCCGGTATCGCTTCGCGTATCGCAGCTATCGCGTAATCCGGCAAAGCCGAACTGAGATCGCATAAATGCACGCCCGGTGTATAGGAGGGCTGTACCGTACCCAGCTGTGAGGAGGGTTGTTTAGCGAGGAAGTCGCCAACCAGTTGCCCCGGCGCTTCGTAGCTTTCTCCGCCCAATTTGAAGGCAGCCGCTTCCAGGCGGCGTTGAAAATCGATACCTGCCAACGGATGTCCGGGATAATCGTCAGGCGTAATACCGACGACGATACCGCTGTTGGCATTGCGCTCGTTGCGCGAGTATTGGCTCATGCCGTTGGTGACGACGTGCCCGGGTTCAGAGGTGGCTGCCACCACGGTGCCGCCGGGGCACATGCAAAAACTGTATACGGAGCGTCCGTTGCTACAGTGATGCACCAGTTTGTAATCGGCTGCGCCCAGTAACGGATGACCGGCGTTGCTGCCAAAGCGGCAAGTATCGATCAGCGATTGCGGATGTTCTATGCGAAAGCCGATGGAAAAAGCTTTGGCTTCAATATAAACGCCTCGGTCATAAAGCATTTTGAAGGTGTCGCGTGCGCTATGCCCTACTGCCAGCAGCACATGATTGCTTTGGATGGTTTCGCCGTTGGCGAGTATCACGCCGCGTACTTGGCCGTTATCGATGACGATGTCGTCAACCCGGCTTTGGAAGCGGATTTCGCCGCCTAATGATTCGATAGCGGCGCGTATCTGCTCCACCACGGTGACCAGTTTGAAGGTGCCGATATGAGGTTTGCTGACATGGAGAATTTCATCAGGTGCGCCGGCTTTGACAAACTCATTGAGTACTTTTCGTCCGTAATGATTCGGATCCTTGATCTGGGTGTGAAGCTTTCCGTCGGAAAAGGTACCGGCACCGCCCTCGCCAAACTGCACGTTGGACTCGGGGTTAAACACGCCTTTGCGCCAAAGACCGAAGGTGTCTTTGGTGCGTTCCCGCACCTCTTTTCCCCGTTCCAGAATGATGGGCCGAAAGCCCATTTGCGCCAGAATCAAACCGGCAAATAGCCCGCACGGCCCGGTGCCGATGATGACAGGACGTTGCACCAGATCTTTTGGCGCCTGGGTTACAAAGCGATAACGGCTGTCCGGCGTTAAGGCGATGTGCGGGTCGTCTGATAAACGGTCAAGAATCGCCTGTTCGTTGGTAGTCTCGACATCAACCGTGTAAACCAGCAAGACGGCATTGCGTTTGCGCGCATCAAAACCTTGCCGGAATAGGCTGCAAGTGATGAGTTCTTCTGTGCTGATACCGAGCCGATCAAGTATTGCGGTTTTGAGTCCGTTTTTCGGGTGATCGAGCGGGAGTTTAAGTTCGGTGATTCTTAGCATGTAATGTATTCCGCTAGGTTCCTGTTACAGAACCGATTGTATTGCAGGTGATGTGTAAATGCGTGGTATTTTACCTTAACGGGGTTTTTCTTGTTAGCTGTGCATTAACCTAATAATGGAGGTTACAAATGGCATTCGGAAAATTACTGGCGGCGATTGGTATTGTTTTGGTGGTTATCGGACTGGCGGTTAGTTATGCGCCTTGGCTGATTGGCTGGTTTGGTAAATTGCCCGGCGATATACGGATTGAGGGTAAGCAGCGGTTTGTTTTTATTCCGATTACCTCTATGCTGATTGTTAGTATCATCTTAACGCTAATTATTAACATTTTTTTTCGTAAATAGTAGGTTAGTTAACATTATTTTTACATTCTGTTGTCGGATACCTCGAGTTCTTGTAGAATGCGCCGATTAAGTGCTGCAGTGCTCATAATTAAGTATACGTTGGAACAAAAATGGAAATGTCACAAGAATTGTTACAGAAAAAAATTCTGATTGTAGATGATGCAGCCTCAATGCGCACACTGACTAAAGCTATTCTGCGAGAAGCCGGATTTACCCACGTTTTTGATGCGCCGGGTGGAGGAGAAGCATTGCAAATGATGCGGAAGGTAAAAATTAATATCGTGGTATGTGACTGGAACATGCCCGGCATGAGTGGGCTTGATTTGTATAAGGCAGTAAAAGACGATGTCAAAATGCAAACTCCACCGTGGATAATGCTGACGTCTTCGTCTGAAGGCGACAAGGTAAAGGAAGCTATTATGGCAGGAATAACCTCTTATATTGTAAAGCCTTTTAAGCCGGATAACTTGATTAAACAGGTTATAGCCAAGCTTTCTTAATGCCTTGAGTCAGGTAGTTAAAACGAAAAAAAGGCCCCATTCGTCATGCGAATGGGGCCTTTTTTTATAACGGGTTAAAGTCTACGTCCTGCTTAACTGTCGGTACACGCCTTTTGCCGACATTCTTCTTGTCTCTGTCCCGTATTTTGACTTTTTCGACGGCGGCTTTTTTGGGTTCTATTTTATTTTTGCCGCCTGTTGCCTTTCCGGAAGCTTTAAGTTTTTTAGGGCCTTTATATTTACCCTCCAGTTCTTTGATGCGGCGGTGTTTGAATTTCTGTTTCAAAAAACGCTCGATGCCGGACATTAAATTCCACTCGGTGTGTTTTACCAGCGCAATCGTCAGACCCAGTTCATCGACCCGACCTGTCCGGCCTATGCGATGTATATAATTGATCCCGTTTCTCGGCACATCAAAATTGATAACCAGATTGATACCCTTGATGTCCAGGCCGCGCGCAGCAAGGTCGGTAGCCAGCATGATCTTGACTTCGCCATCGCGGAATAATTCCATCATTCGGTTGCGATCTTTTTGATCCATTTCTCCATGCAGCACACCGACACGGAGTTTTTGTCCTCGTAGCGGTCCGCGCAGAGCGTCCGCCTGAATCCGGCTATTGGTAAACACCAGCGCCTTGTTATAGGTTTCATTTTGCAATAGCCAAGTCAACAGTTTTAGTTTGTGATCATTGTCGTCGGCCAGCACAATTTGCTGCTCAATGTTGCGGTGTCCGTCATACAAGGTATTTAAAGCAACGACTTTATGGTTTTTTAACACCTTGTCAGCCATTTTGATAACGCCGAAATGGGTCAAGGTGGCAGAAAACAGCAGGGTTTGTCGCCCAGCATTGCAGCTATTGGCGATAGTCAGTACGTCTTCACTAAAGCCCATGTCCAGCATACGATCGGCTTCATCCAGTATCAGAACTTCCAGATTGCTAAAGTCCGGTATCTCCTGCTCCATCAACTCCAGAACTCTGCCTGGGGTGGCGATAACAATGTCCGTGTTTCTGCGCAGCATGTTTTGCTGTAGCCTAAAATCATCGCCGCCGGTAATCAGGCCTGTTTGCAGGTCGGTAAATTCGGTCAATTGTTGGCAGTGCTTAAAAATCTGCTGAGCCAGTTCGCGGGTTGGCGTCAATACCAAAGCCCGTGTACCGGCTTTTCCGGAGGACAGATTTAGCAGGTGCTGCAGTGTAGGTAGCAAGAATGCGGCGGTTTTGCCACTGCCGGTTTCAGCGCTGACCAGCAGGTCTTTATGCTCCAGAACAAGCGGAATTGCTTGTAGCTGGACCGGCGTAGGCTGTTCAAAGCCCATTTTTTTTACGGCCGAAAGCAGTTGTTCATCTAGCGATAGGCTCGAAAATGATGGCGTTTTGTCTATTGGATTTGGGTGCATGAATCTTTATAGTGGTTGCTAAAGCGCAAGGGTGATAGGAAGCAATCTGACTTTGTATTATAGACTTTTTGCGATCAAGGTTATGATTAAATAACTATTCATCAAATTTCCTTGCTGGTTTGAAACATCTTCCTTCAGGGATGTTATTTAACTTTGACAACGATGCACCTGCGTCGTTATCCTTTTTAGTAACCCCCCTCGTTCACGAGGAGGTTTAATAATCCACCGACCTCTATCCGTCGGATGGCGTCACTCGACGGATGAGGTCGGGTGTGGATTGAAATATTGCAAATCGCTTTTTTAGCTTTTAAGCTAGGTTAAAAGCAGGAATAACCTCCCGCCTACAGAGATCAGGAAAAACCATGATACCCATTAGAGATACAGCACCCTGCTATTCAAGGCCTTTAGTCACCTGGGGGATAATGGCAGTTTGCATTATTGTTTTTGTGTCGATGCAATTGATGCCCGATCAGTTAAGTTTACGGCTTATTAATCTTTACGGCATGGTGCCTATTCGCTATACAAAACAGTATTATGGCTTACCTTTCGATGGCTATTTGTCTTTTTTGACCAGCCTGTTTTTGCACGGAAACTGGCTGCATCTGATCATGAATATGTGGTTTTTATGGATCTTTGGCGATAATGTAGAAGACAGGATGGGACGCTTGCCTTTTTTGATTTTTTATTTGGTGTGCGGCTTGTTGGCTACTTTTTTGCAGTGGTTTTTCGATCCGAACCTTGCCATTCCGGTTGTCGGTGCATCGGGGGCGATAGCCGGCGTATTGGCGGCTTATTTCTTTTTATATCCACTTGAACGCGTTGTGGTGTGGATTCCTATCTTGTTTTTACCGATAGTCATTCATGTTCCGGCCGTTGCCTTTTTAGGTTTGTGGGTCTTGGTTCAGTTACATAGCGCAACCACTGCAATGCTATTTGAGGGTGCCGCTATTGATGTAGCTTGGTGGGCGCATTTAGGCGGCTTTATTGCAGGTTCAATTCTATATCGCTTGTTTCTTCGTAAAGAGCAAGCCGAAAAAAATGAATTACTTTGACAGTGTTAAGGTATAATTTAACGCTTCAAAAAGCGGTTTTTTTGACAACATACTAGGGTCAGGAGTCATTTTCTGATTAAAAAGACTTCTTAAAGTTCAATCAGGTTGTGAAAGTAATATGAAAAAAATTAACGTTGCGTTGGTCAGGCTATTTCAGTTTGTAGTTTTTGTGGTATCCATATTCATGGTAATAGTCTATTTTGGCGCCATGGTTTTACTGCCTTTGGATGCTGTTGTATTGCTTATAAAACTGATGGGAGTTGTCGGTCTTAACGGTTTTATTGCGGCTTTTATCGCCATCCCTGTGGTTGGTTATTTAGGTTTGATTGTTTACAAAACGCCAGGGCTTTGCAAAATGATCGTCGATATAGGTGTCGATATGATCAAGACCGGTAAAACAAGAGTTGAAGCGTTTAATGAAATTGCCGATGCGGTAAAAGCTTAATTTTTCTATTATTCGCTGTCAAAAAGGTGTGTCGATTTCGACGCACCTTTTTTTATGCCTGTTATTGTGATGAACGCCGCCGTTGCAATGCCCAATAAAAAATCAACGTCCCGAATGCGGCAATCAAGTGTTTTAGCGAGTGTCCGCTGAGTAGGCCAAAAGCACTATAAATTTGAACATCAAGCAATTCCATGAGCTTCGAGATACCATAAGCGCCGATGATGCCCCAAATATAGTTGTCGCCGTTCAACTTCGACTCAAACAGCCACAAAATCAGCGGTATCAGTACCATCGGTAAAAACTGTACCAGTACGTAAGCGCGCAAATCACCGTGGCCGTTCAGTTCGGTTACATACCAGTAGATGACGGAAGCAACGCCCGTTATCAATAAAGGGATAAATAATTTGCTAGCCAGCTGAGTTGAAATATATTCGCCGACAATAGCGCAAAACAGCGACATAAAGGCAATCGTCATTGGCAGGCGATCCCAAAGCAGGGTTTGATTTCCGGGCTGGTAGTGATAATACGCAGAACCGAAACCGGTTAGAAACACCCCGACAAAAAACGTAAAATATATGAACTGCAATTCGGCCAATCCCCCTGTTGCCTGCCGTAACGCGACCAGTCGCATGCCGATGATGCCGATAATGACGAACGGTAAACTGGACAGTACATTGAAAAAATTGGCTATGTTGATGAGCCGACGCTGGTCGGAAAAATTATGGTAACCCGGCTCTTGGGCAATGGGATCGATGCTAAAAACTGCGATAATTGCGACAACAATTGTCGCCAATACGAGCTTCAGGCGGTTATCGGTAGGCACAATTTATAAATCCAGGGTATAAAAACAAGGGGCGGATTTAACAAGATTCATTTCGAGAGTATGGCTTAAGAAGTCAAGTAAGCTACGCATTGCATATGAGACTGTGAAAGTTTTGTCCAAATAATCAGGCTGAAAAAATTATTTACCACAAAGAGTACGAAGAAAATAATTCAATTAATTCACTATATTGAAAACTTCGTGATCTGTGTGCTCTTCGTGGTTTATACTAAAAGCCGAGTTCTTTCATAGCCCCATATTCTACATGACTAAATTTTACGTTTTTTGAGTAGGATGGAATAGTATATTATTAATAAAGCTTTTTACGGATTGTCTGAAAGGTCAGTTAAACTAGAATCTTGAAGACAAGATAATTATAAATTCATTCTTAAGGTGGTAAACAATATGTCAGCAATCATTTATATTTTAACCGTTATCTTTGTAGTTTATGTTATCTATACCGTAGTAACCGATCAGGAAAAAGGCAGATGATTGGTGTCCCCTCCACCCCGCAACTAGAGGTTTAAAACACCCTGAGACCAGTTTCGGATTCTATTTTTCTTTTTACTCCCATTTGAGTGAAAAATCGTATACTTTTGTAAATCATTACCTGTTGATTTGCAAGGTGTTTCGTTATTTCAAAGTACGATGGGAGTAGTATGAATGTATTGCACTTCGGAGTTGAATCCGCCCTTGGGAACTAGTGAAAAGTCGGTTTTGCAGGGCTTAAATGTCGAGTATCAGCTGATTCGGCAATATCGCCATGTACGAACCGACCATGCAATACGGCATCGCGGTGTGACCGCTGGACAGTTTTAGGTGATGTCATTAGCTATTGCTCAATACGCAAAACATTCACCGTATTCCAGATGGTTTCAATGTAATCGATATCCATTTCCGGCATACCGTTTTGTATCCATTGCACCAGCTCTTTAGCGATATTCGGATAGGTGATATGGACGGCGCGATTATCATGTAGCCAGTGTTCAATAACGTGACTGTTCATATCATGCATGATATGCCCGTAACCTAACTGCTGTAAGGCGGCGGCATTGGAGATTTGTTCCATTTGTGCATGTAGCGGTTTAGCCAAAATTTTTTTGCCCAGTTGCAATGACTCACTAGCCAGTTCAAATCCGGCATTGCTGATTATGCCGGAGCAATCATATAAATCTCTCTGGAATCCGTCACGAGACAGCGGATTACAAATGATGTGATCGAGTGTAGAGTGAACCGGTTCCGGCGAATAAAAATGGAAGTCAAAGTTCTTAAACGGCGCTAACAGCCGGATGACTTCATGCTGGTCTTCGAAAGGCAGGTATACGATAATCTTGTTTTTGATAATGCTTTTTGGCGTTTCCGGCGTGTCGATAATCGGCGGTAATATGGGTTGGCCGAAATGGTGCCAGTGCAAGCCGATGCCCATATCAGCCGGGGCAAAGTACTTCATGACCTGATCGGCGATAGGATCGGAGCCTTCTCTGGGAATTTTGTGATTAAACGCATATTGATGACCTATGCCTAAAACCGGAATCTTCTGGTTTTTTGCCGCCCAAGCGGTGACCGGCTCAAAATCGCTAATCACCAGATCATAGCCGCTCAAATCCAGCGACTTTACATCTTTTATAAAAGTAATGGGTTTTGCATTACGTGCTGTTTTCAGATAATTGACCTGCCCTTTCTCGGTATTAAAAGTCAGGCCGGTACGTAATTGGTAGCCGTTAAAGACCTCCATATCAAAATATTTATCCGCAGGACGTCCGGTAAATTGAAAGGTAACGTCAATTCCGACAGCATAGAGTTCTTTTGCCATAACCCGTGCGCGAGTAATGTGGCCGTTACCGGTACCTTGTACACCATAAAAAATTCTCATATTACCATTTGTCTCAAGCTAAAGAGTGCGGTGCTGATACCCAAAATGGCGCCTACCAAAGTATCGGTTGGAAAATGCACACCCAGTACCACACGGGAGAAACCGACCAATGCCGCCCAGCAATAAAGCAGGGACATCAAGGAGGGAAAATAATATCCAAGCAAAGTCGCCATCATGAAAGCGGCGGAAGTATGACCGGATGGAAAACTGAATTTATCCGAAGGTGTAATAATGCTGCGGAAGTTTTGTAACGCTGCCTGCGGCCGATTGCGCTTCAGGCCGTTTTTTAGCATAAAATAAATCGGTCTTTCGATTAAAAATGCCAACAGAACAGCTTGCAGAAAGGGACTTTCAAAGCCTTCGCTCCAATATAGCAAGCCTATGATTACCAGATACAGCTGGCCATCGCCGGTTTTTGACAGATAACGGCTAGCCTTGGTCAAAGTGGCGTGCATTCTGGCGTTGATCAGCCAGGTGAACATGAAAACGTCGTATTTATGGATGAAATAGAGCAGTTTCATTTCTTTATCCTCTTGAGAGAAGTTCTACAAAAATCGACCGCGATCTTTTGCAGGGGAGAAAACGGATGATTTTCTGTTTAACCTTTATCCTTAACTTTCAGGATCAAGAGTAAAACTTTTCTGTGACAAAGAAATGAACGTTTGTTTAAGATTTCGTGACAATGTTGTTTAAAAAGACTAACGGACAATCTTATGTTACTTCTGCGTAAGCTGGTTGCGGCTCAAGCTGCTGATCCAGCAACTGATGACTTTCTTCCAGCCAGCGGATAATGGCAATCTGTCCTGCCTCATCTTCGACCAATGCGGTACAACTCTCCACCCAGTCGCCACAATTGCAGTAGGTTTTGCCGAATTCCATTTCGGTAATATCGGCATGATGGATATGCCCGCAAATAACGCCATCCACCTGTCTTTTTTGTGCTTCCAGGCTCAGGATGTGTTGGTAGTTATCCATAAAGCTGACTATGTTTTTGACTTTGTGTTTTAAGAATGCAGATACTGACCAGTATTTGTAGCCCATTCGGGTGCGGATGATATTAAACCAGCGATTAACCATCAATAAGGCCTCATAAGCCTCGCCGCCGATGTAAGCCAGGTTTTTATTGTGACAGACGATGCTGTCAAATTCATCGCCGTGCAGAACCAGAAACTTGCGTCCGTCTTGGGTGGTGTGAACAGCGTTTAGCTGTATATCAATGCCGTTGAAATGCATCCCGGCATGTTTGCGAAATTGTTCATCGTGATTGCCGGGGATGTATATGACGCGCGTGCCTTTTTTGGCTTTGTTGAGCACCCGTTGGACAATGTCGCTATGCAAGGCCGGCCAATAAAAACCGGATTTGAATTTCCACAAATCGATAATATCGCCGACCAGATATAGGTAGTCGCATTCGACGTTATCAAGGAAATCTCTTAGTTGTTCGGCCTTGCAGCCTTTGGTACCCAGATGGGTATCTGAAATCCAGATTGAACGATAGTGTATTGTCATTTTGGCCATCTTCAAAAAGTTTCGACAATTGTCACAATAGCCCTGAATTGTTACAGGAAGTTAACTGTTTGATGACGTTTTCATTAAGTTTCAGTAACCTGCTTCGACAACTACCCAATCTTTCAGTTGCAATGCCACCCATGCGCCGTCATCCAGAGTCAGGTCATGGCCTGCCCAAGGGTGGCTGCGAAGCTCCAGATTCCATTTTTTGTGTATCGCCTCTGAGCAGACTGGCGCCACCAAACGATCACCTAGCCCGTTTAATAATAAAACCGGCTGCTCCGGTTTTATGTCGCCGGGCCGATAGGTTGCAGCCGCTATAATCTGGCGGAAGCTGTTTTTAAGGCTCATCGGGCGTTGGTTTTGTATCTTTTCCCAGGCTTGAATTATCTGTTCATCCTGAGCCGCACCAGTTCCCGACTGGTTTGCGGCATACACACCATCCCTGGCGATATATCGGCGATTGCTTATCAACTGCAAAATTCCCGATTCCCGGTTATGAAGGTCACGCGTCATCGTCAATGCGACAAAGTCCCTATAACTTTGCCAGCGCAGCCGCTGATAAAAGGGACTCAAATCGGCAAAGCTGGTATTCATCAGGGTTGCGCCGCAAATGTCCTCGGGATAGCTTCGCATCCATTCCCAGGCGACCATCGCCCCCAGCGAAAGCGCCAGAATCGTTACCGGCTGCTGTATGAAGCCATAATCGAGGGCATGGCGGCGCACCCTGTCTGTTATCGCCTTGATCGTGCGTGGACTGGTTTTCCGATGAAAGCAACCGGTGCCGGGCAAATCCAGTAGCGTTATTTGAGCGTCAGGAAATGTCGATTGCAAAAGGGGAATGAAATCGCCCCAGTGCGCCGACTCGCGCGCCAGACCCCTAAGCAGAATCCAGTTTTGCCCAAGATCTTTATTCATACCAAAGACCTGATGCCTTTTTTTCATAGGCTGTCTTTTGTTGCGGCCCCTGTTTTGTCCACTTTTCCGGATACAAAAGACTCCGGTGTAAAAAATCAAACAGCAGAAAATGCCTGCGAAAAATCCTTTGCTGCCGGTGCGGCAAGAGCGGGTGAAACAAGCCATGCCGCGAGAAGAGATGCAGGGGGCTCTTGCGCAGCCAGAGCCATGAACCCATTTCCAGGGTCAACGGCAGAAATAAACGTTCGTCTGTAAACTGCTGTACAAACTCATCAAGCAGATAATCCCACAGGTCGCCGTTAATCACATATTCCTGACTCGTCGGTTCGATTCTGTAGATATGGTGTTGATAGCAACGGTCAAACAGTTCTTTCAAGGCCAGGGTTTCGGCAATAAAGGCAAAAGGGGTTTTACGCGAGGCGTAGGGAAACCATAAACGATCCTGAATGCCGAATCCTGAGTGCAAATCCAGGGCAATGGACAAAGGCGAGTTGAACAGATGTTGATCGACAACGCGGCACAAAGCTTGCGCTTCCTTTTCCATGTTGAATGCATCGCCGCGATACCAGGGCAGGCGGGGGGTGATGCGTTGACCGCTGTAAATGCGGGTAGAGCCTATGCCTTCCACAGGTGAATTTCGCATCAAATCGACGCCGTTGCCATTGCAGCGCGTGCCAAGATAAACACCCACCGGATTGACGAGGGGTACAAAAACCAGTCGGGATTTTTCCAGCCGAGCCAGAAATTCCTCATCCCAATCCAATAACTGACTGATGGTTTGCATATAAGACAAAATTACTTCAGAACCGATTTTCTCCAGCCCGTGCACACCGCCAAAAAAAGCTAATACAGGCACATCGGGCTGAGTCGATCCTAGGGTAATGCAATGAATCGGGAATTCATGATTCTGGTATTGAATCTTTTCTATGACCTCAGTTTGGGCTCGGTTTCCTAATTGCTCAATAATGCGTTCAAGTTGTTCGAGTTCAGGAAATTTAATGTCAGTCATATAACCGAATCAGTAGTTATAGTCTACGAAGGACAAATACAGCGCTACTCTCAAAAAAACAGATTGCGACAACAATTCTTCTTTCATACTGGACTCATTTAGAGGAGATTCAGGAACAAATCAGAATATCCGCGATATTTTAAAAGTAGAAATCATCAGAAAACCCTGAATTAAAAAGACCAGCGGCCAATAATTCAGGCTTTGAGGGAAGCTGTTAAAAAGCAGAAAAAGTCCGGGAAACAGAACACCATTCACCGTAATAGGCACACCTTCGAACCCCGTTCCTTCTGAAATATTATAGCGAGCAAGCCGAAGCATGCCGCAGGCGATAAAGAACAAAGCCACTGCGATACCTAAAACACCGGGAGAGCTCAGTGAATAAAATAACAAGGCGGGAGCAACGCCAAAGGATACCAGATCGGACATGGAATCGATTTGTTTGCCGAAAAGATTCTTTTGATGTAGTAGGCCGGCTATTTTCCCGTCAAGCACATCAAACACCACCGCCGAAAACAGCAGTAATGCGCTTAAATAAAAAGAACCGTCAACTGCCAGCAAAATAGAAAGGATGCCGCAGCACAGATTTCCAACAGTAAAAATATCAGCAATTTTCATTAAACTTAAAATTTTCATAGCGTATCCTGTGGTTAACGTTATAACTGTTGCAAGCTTATAACAGGCTCGTGACAGAATGATGAAACATAGAGAACACAAATTCACTATCAACCTTGAGATGATTTTAAACGTTGCGGATCTGAATTACCCGCCGATAAACCTTCTGAAATTTTTTCCCATATCATGTCTCTTGTTTCAAGACTGACTGC
>JAURVK010000120.1 GCA_030655535.1 Methylobacter sp.
CAAGGGGATTTACCTCTTGAACCTTGAACCTCACTCTCACATCTCCGAAAGAATATCCAAGGCCTCGGACAGCGTAGAGACTCCGTGAATTTCCAGCCCCTCAATCGGTTTTTTAGGCACATTGGCCTTCGGAATAACCGCTTTTTTGAAACCGTGTTTTGCCGCATCATTTAGCCGCGCATGACCATTAGCTACCGGCCTGATTTCACCGCTCAGGCCGATTTCTCCGAAAAAGAACACATCATGCGGAATCACCTTGTCCCTCAGACTGGACACAACGCCCACCACAATGGCTAAATCGGAACTGGTTTCCGTCACCTTAATGCCGCCGACCACATTGGCGTAAATTTCATCATTTGCGGTAAAAATGCCGCCGTGCCGGGACAGTACGGCCAGCAACATCGCCAGACGATTTTGATCGAAGCCCACCGCCAGTCGCCGTGGATTGCCATACTGACATTCGGTCACCAGCGCCTGAATTTCTACTAACAATGGCCGCGTCCCCTCCCACAACACCGTCACCACACTGCCTGACGAAGGCTTATCCGGCCTGTTTAAAAACATCGCCGAAGGATTTTTAACTTCTTTAAGTCCGGTGCTGTCCATCGCAAAAAAACCCAACTCGCCGACGCTGCCAAAACGGTTTTTGTCCGCTCTCAACACCCTGAACCGGGCGTCATCGGTTGATCCCAGCATCACTTGCGTATCGACAATGTGGCTCAAGGTCATCGGCCCCGCCAGCGATTGATCCTTGGTGACATGGCCGACCATAAATATCGACACATCATGCTTTTTGGCATATTGGGTCAAATAACTGGCCGACTCCCTGACTTGGGAAACCGAACCCGGCGCCGATTCCGTATCCTGGGTATGCATAACCTGGATCGAGTCTATGACCAGAATTTGCGGTTTGATCTCACCCAACACATCGCAAATTCGCTGCACCGAGGTTTCGGCCAACATCATGATTTTGTCCGCAGGCAGCTTGAGTCGATGCGCTCTTTCGGCGATTTGTTGCAGCGACTCCTCGCCGGAAACATAGAGCACACTGACACCACGCGCAGCAATATTGGCAATAGCCTGCAACAACAGCGTGCTCTTGCCCGCCCCCGGCGCTCCACCGATCAACACCACGCTGCCGCAGACGATGCCGCCGCCTAAAACACGGTCGAATTCGGAAATGCCGCTAAAAATCCGTTCCGCCTGGGAAAGATTAACATCCGATAATAATTTGACCTCCGACCGACTTCCGGCATAACCTGCCGTACGGCTATTACGCTCTGTCGCTGCTCCACCCAGCCTGATCTCCTTAATAGTATTCCATTCGCCGCAACTGGTACATTGTCCGCCCCAGCGGGGATAATCAGCGCCGCACTGATCGCAGACAAACGCAGTCTTGTTTTTCTTGCTCATGGTTTTTCCCGTTCCAGCAAGCGCCGGTATTCAAGCTTATCGGGCTTACCTTGTAAATACGAAGCGCCAGGATCGACAATAAACCGTGTATCCATCGCAGTACGCCCGAGCAACATACGAAAACGCATACTGTCCCGATTGGTCAAGGTCATTTCGGCCCGGATCACTGACGGCCCCAAAACCAACTGGGTTTCTATCACATAACGACGCTGTTTATGCCCGCCGGAATCCATAACAAAGCGCCGATCTTTAACCGGTGCATGGCATTCAATCATCACATCGCAACGTTTTTGCAAGGGATGAATCGCAAACATCAGCCAGCGTTGCCCGCCCTTTCGATAAGGTTCGATAGCGAACGCATGCAAAGCCGACGAGCGCGCCCCGGTATCGATTTTTGCCTTAATCTTCGCCAGCTTAAGTTCCGGCAAAGCCACCCATTCGCGCCAGCCTAACATCGGTTTATCTATCATCTGTGTAAAGCCTTATTCTAAAGTTATACTTTAGGGCGACCGGCCGGTCGCCCCTACAACACCGGTAAGCCACCCCGACAACATCGGTAAAATGAGCGCCATTATGCTTGAATATACCAAGCGGATAAAAATATTTATCAAAAAGGATAAACCATGTCTGAATCATTGAGTTACGCGTCCGAAAAATCAGGTTTGCCGCCCGGCTCCCTGGTGCATGTCGGCGAGGTACATGAACACGAACATAAAATCACCGTCATTGATTACAATAAATCAACGCTAACCAGAAACACGATCAAAACCATTAAAGAACTGCTGCCTTATAAAACAACCGACACAATCACCTGGGTGATTATCGACGGCCTAAAAAACGTTTCGATTATTGACGCGATCGGACAACATTTCGATATTCATGCACTGGTGCTTGAAGACATTCTTAACACCCACCAACGCCCAAAATTCGAGGAATTTGACGATTATTTGTATATTGTCATCAAAGCACTTTCCCTGGCTGATGAATTTAATGTCGAATACGAACAGGTCAGTTTATTACTCCTGAATAAATTCGTTTTCACCTTCAAGGAAAAGCCGGATGCGATATTTGAGCCTCTGTTCAGTCGGCTTAACAACGATAAAAGCCAGCTCAGGAATTTTGGCACGGATTACCTGGCCTATATCATCATGGATACCATAGTCGATGAGTATTTTGCCCTGCAAGATACCTTCGATGAACTGATTGAAACCGTAGAAGATGAATTACTGACCAATCCATCGGCACGAACCCTGAACACCATCCAGAAAATCAAGCGTGAATTGATTTTTTTACGCCGAACCGTATCGCCGTTGCGGGAATTGCTGGCTTCCATTCAGCGCAGCGAATCGCCGCTGCTCAATGAAAAAACCAGGCGCTACTTCGGCGATGTTTACGATCACGTCATTCGCGTGAGTGAAGCCATGGAATCCTACCGGGATTTAATCGCCGGTATGCTGGACATTTATTTATCCAGCGTCAGCAATAAAATGAACGAAACCATGAAAGTGCTGACCGTATTTGCTTCCATTTTTATTCCATTAACCTTTATCGCCGGTGTCTACGGCATGAATTTCGAGTACATGCCGGAGCTGAAATGGAGATGGGGCTACCCGGCATTGTGGGCGGTATTTATCGGCGTATCGGTATTTTTGCTCCGATTTTTCAAGAAAAAGAACTGGCTTTAGCTACGTAAAATTTACCGACATGTACCGATTCTAAAGCTGTAGACTTAAAGTGAACCCTGTCCAATGTTTTGTTATCGTCAGCTCAGAGCCAATTTTCTGCTTTGTAACACGGGCAATCCCCGGCTTGATACGAACATCGCCGGAGCTCTTGCCAACTTTCGTTTTAACTTTGTCGGTACAGAAACATGAACGAAATTTCAATTCAGCGCTTACGCACACATGTCGATGAACTTGCCGGTAAAATCGGCGAGCATAATATTTTTCATCCGGATGCGCTCCATGCGGCGGAGACTTATATTACGCAAGAATGGCGGCAACAAGGCTATGACGTCCGCAAGCAGACTTATACCGCACAAGGTATTGAATGCGCCAATCTTGAAATCACCTGCGCCGGTAACAGCCGTAACAACGATGTCATTCTGATCGGCGCTCATTACGATTCGGTCTTTGGCAGTCCGGGCGCTAACGATAACGGCAGCGGCGTTGCAGCGTTGCTGGAACTTTCGCGCCTGTTCAAGGATGTTGCGCCTGAAACCAGCCTGCGTTTTGTCGCTTTTGTGAACGAAGAGCCGCCTTTTTTCTTCTGGCCCAGCATGGGCAGTATGGTGTATGCCAAAGCCGCCAAGCAACGGGGTGATCCGATACGTTTTATGATCTCGCTGGAGACCGTCGGCTATTATCGGAATCAACCAGGCAGCCAAACTTATCCGCCTTTACTGAAGTATTTTTATCCCGATACCGGTAACTTTATTGCTTTTGTTTCTAACTTGCGCTCCCGGCATATATTGCGGGACTGTGTACAGGCGTTTTCCTCGGCGACGGATTTTCCGGTGCAATCCATCGCCGCTCCTGCCATTGTGCCGGGAGTGTCCTTGAGTGATCAGCTGGCGTTTTGGCGGCACGGTTACAAGGCTTTGATGATTACCGATACCGCTTTTTATCGTTACCCCTATTACCATACGGCTCAGGATACGCCGGATAAGCTCGATTACGAGCCGTTTACAGAAATGTCTAACGGGCTGTTTTTAATGTTATGCCGGTTGGCGAAGGCAATGCAATAAAACCCGGAATCATTCCGTTTAGCACCTATCATTATTTAGCGCATCATACCGGCATGGACTGCCGGTATCCAGAACACACGGATGTGCTCGAAACCTTTGCCATCCCTGGCTGCTGGATTCCGGCAGTCCATGCCGGAATGACGTCTTATAAAAACCGATAGATAGTAAGATCGTCCCATTGACCATTGCCTATAACCCCGAGGTTTCGATATGGATGAAAAATTACCCTGTACTCTGATCACCTGGGAAGATGTCTACAGTTTATGCCTCCAACTGGCTCAACAATTACGCAAGGAAAAATTTCGGATCGATGTCATCGTCGCCATAGCGCGAGGCGGTTATATACCGGGACGACTCTTATCGGATATGCTCGGCATCCATGATCTGACCGGCTTCAAAATCGAGCATTATCAAGGCGCTTATAAACAGCATCGGGCCTTTGTTAAATACCCGTTAAATGCCGACATCAACGGGCGAAACGTCCTGCTGCTGGACGATGTCTGCGATAGCGGCGATACCTTTACCGTGGGCGTCGAGCATATCCGGCACTGCGGCAAGGCGAACGAAATGCGCACAGCCGCCATGCACCTCAAAACCGTTTCCAGCTATATTCCCGACTTTTACGTCGAAACGGTTAGTGAATGGCGATGGCTGATCTATCCCTGGGCGATTAATGAAGATTTATCGAGCATGCTTGCAAAAATGCGGATCGATAATACCGACGCGGCCTTGCTGCAACAGGAAATCAAGCTGCGGCATGGCATCGATGTAACCAGCCAACAGATAGAAGATGCGCTGATGTTGCTAAAGCAATAGAGACTCGTTATTAAAAAACTCACCACGAAGGCACGAAGTACACGAAGAAAAACAATTGATTTAATTCAATATATTGAAAACTTCGTGCCCTTCGTGCCTTCGTGGTGAATAATGCTTTTGCCCCGTTCAACATGAGGTCTTGTGCATCATGGTAACCAATAAAGAAATCGCCGCAAAACTGCGCCAAATCGCCGACTTACTGGATGAGCAGAGAGCCAATCCTTTCCGGGTCAGCGCCTATTTGAATGCCGCCAAGACCATCGACACCATGGCCGAACCGCTCGAGGATTTACTGGGCCGCGAGGGTTTTTCGGCTTTGCTGGAACTGCCCGGAATCGGCGAAGGCATTGCCAGATCCATTAACGAATATGTCGTGACCGGACGCATGAGCCGTTTGGAAAGCTTGCAGTCGGGACATGATCCCATCGCATTATTCGAACAGATTCCGGGCATCGGCCCCAGGTCGGCGCACCGAATCATTGAAACGCTGCATATCGACACCCTGGAAGCCCTGGAACTGGCGGCGCATAACGGCCGATTAAACAAAGTCCCCGGCTTCAGCGCCAAAAAAATCGCCCTGGTGCAAACCTGGCTTGCCCATGTTTTGGGTTTTCGCAGGCCGCGTTTCGAAGCGAAGCAAACCATTGCAGAGCCGCCGGTCGAGTTATTGTTGAAAATAGACGAGCAGTACCGCAAAAAAGCGCAAGCCGGAGAGCTGCCGACCATAGCGCCGAAACGTTTCAACCCGACCGGCGAAGCCTGGCTGCCCATTTTGCATGCGAGCAGGAAGGGTTGGCATTTTACCGCGTTATATTCGAATACCGAGCGTGCTCACCAGCTGGATCGCGTCAAAGACTGGGTAGTGATTTCTTTTTACGATGATAGTCACCACGAGGGCCAGCATACCGTTGTCACCGAAACGCGAGGCCCTGCAACCGGCTGGCGGGTGGTTCGGGGCCGCGAAAAGGAATGCAGCGAATATTATGCGGAACTTGCGGTAAAAGGCGATGTCGTTGGGACAGGCTCCTAGCCACGGCAGTTAAATATCGGGTGGTGGATTGTCTGCACCGAAGGGCGGTTTCTGGTCAAATGCTGCCAGTCAGTCGTGTCTACTGAAACTGTAGCGATTTAAGGCTTATTTAGGTTCTTCACTTTCACTACGCGTCGTAAAATGTTTACCCCTAATGTATAAGCGTACAAACTTGATGGCAAAAATCTAAATTTTATGCCTTTGTAAGCTACATTTTCATCCGATATCGTTCTGCTAGTTATGAAAATTGGTTGTCTAACGTTTTTATTACGCGCAACAAAATCGACACAATTATCCAATTCGCTATGAACCCTATACGGGCGATCACTCCACTTAACTTCAATAGCCCATAGCGGTCTCTGGTCGGCATCATTCAAAAAAACAATATCAATCTCCCCCGTGTTCCATCGAGCATAATAGAGTTCGGTTTGTTGGCTGTGCTGCCATTGGCTGAAAATCGCAGTCTCGGTAAGGCTCCCCATCGCTTCAGACTCGCTGCTCAGCTGACCAAACAGCGCCGCACGCATTGATGGATTAGTTAAATAAACCTTGAAGCACATTGCGCGTTTAAATCGTTTGGCATTCTGATCGATTCTCTCGACTCGTTTAATCAAAA
This sequence comes from Methylobacter sp., assembly GCA_030655535.1. Lineage (GTDB taxonomy): Bacteria > Pseudomonadota > Gammaproteobacteria > Methylococcales > Methylomonadaceae > Methylobacter_A. The sequence continues at coordinate 6,622 of JAURVK010000120.1, forward strand.
AAGCAGCCTCAAGATATTCAAGATATCGTTTGATAGTATTCTTTGCGACCCCGGATGACTGTGACAATCCCTCCAGGCTGACCTCATTGCCAGTATTATAGGCAAGCGTAGTAAAAAGACGGTTCAGTTCCTGAATGTCATTGATACCATACAGACTAGGGAGGTCGCGCAGCAAAACCTTATCTATGATGTCACTCTTAATGTACTGCCCCGGATCGCTCCGAATGGCCATCGAGAAAACAGCCTCTGGATACCCACCATAATTTAAATAATTGACAAACTCCTCGTTAAGTCCATCTATATCCTTGGCGTGGTAGTCAAAAGCATCATCCCCTATCGGCACCATTTCTATAAGATCATCCTCTCTGCCAATGAACATCAAATATTCAGCAAAGGTAAGCGGCGGTAATACGTAGTCGCTAAACCGGCCAGCACCAGACTCATTGCTCTTTAGTCGGAGTGCAGCCGCCGCCGATCCAGTGGCAACAAACCTGTAATCAGGGTAAGAATCTACCAATGATTTTAAGTGGACTTCCCAGTTCTTTAGATATTGTATTTCATCAAAAAATACATACAAAATAGAATCGCGTTTATGCGCAAACAACCCCTGAAAGTAACTGAGAATCCCCTCAAGTGATAGCCCGGTATAGATTGGAGTTTCGAGTGAAACATAAAGAATTGCGTTAGGATCGACACTGGCGTCAAGTAGTGTGCGTACAGA
>JAURVK010000035.1 GCA_030655535.1 Methylobacter sp.
ATAATAATTATAAATAAATTGGTGCATTAATGAAAAAATCAAACAAATACCGTCGGCAACGTGAGGAAGAGCAGGTCAAAATTGCCGTGGTTGTAATTCTAGGTCTTATCATAATGGCCGGATTGGCTATGATAATCAATAGCACAGGGTGAGCAAGAAACTGATCGATTCAGCCGCCATTGCTATGCCAAATAGGATCCACAACTGCACACCACAACACTTTAAAACAGTCCCATGCGGGACGATGTTTGGATAAAAACGGTGGGCAGAAATGCGTTGCCCACCGGATCATCTAAGTGCGACAAGACATTCAAGGTTTTCGTTCGGGTATTAAATAAGGGAAATGACTTATTTTAACGCCCTCACCCTGCCCTCTCCTGCAGGAAAAAGTTTTTGCGCTTCGCGCCGAATAGTTGCAAATAATGAAAATATTATTCAGAAAACCAATCCTTCCGTGCTGTTTAATCATTCTGATGACCAACGGTGGTTGCTCATACCCGCAAATTGCAACCGAACCTTATCCGATTTGGGGCAAATCGATTTTCCTGCCGACTGAAGACGGAAAATCCCGACGTCATCTTCAAGTTCTTGAGCCTTCGCAACAACAATTTGCTGATGCCTGCCTGCTTATTGTGCACGGCATGAACGAACATTCAGGCCGTTACGAAGGTATCGCCCGGCACTTTGCCGATCGCTATCGGGTTGCCGGTATCGATATGACCGCTCACGGTTTGAGTAATGAAGTATTTTCAAAGGCACACCATAGCATCGCGTCTAGCGCAACCGAGTACGATGTTGGCAGCGCCTATCTGCAGCAATCCCAAGTTAGGAATCTGGATACGATGCGCAGCGATATCCGGAATGCGCTGATTTATTTAACCGAACGCTGCGATCGGCCCGATGGCGGCAAACTCCCCATCTTTATTCTGTCGCACAGCCTGGGCTCTCTGGTAAGCGCCTCTTATTTACTCGAAGCAAAAAACGATACAGCAGCGCTTCAAATCAAAGGTATCGTTTTCACAGGCCCTGCATTTTCCGGAACAGAAGTGCCCGGTTGGCGTGGGTGGTTTCAAAACCCATTGATTCGATTTACTTTTCATACTCAAGAGCACTTTCTCAACCCACACGACGAAGCGTTTCCCTTGATGTTGTTAAACCAATTTCTGGCATTATTGACGGTACCCTTACAGAACGGTCTGATCGAGTTTTTTTCCCTGCCGGGTATGCGCAGTCTGTTTTCGCCTAGCAGTCCCGATTGGGTAGCCGATTATTTAAGCGACTGGGAAGAAGAAAAAATCCGTCATCAAAACGACAAGTACATTATGCACCGTTCGATATTACGCTACGTTCAAGGCGTGCAAAAAGAGATTATCCAGTTTAGAAGAAAAATGGACGCGTTCGAGACCCCTTATCTACTCGTTTACTCCGAACACGATCCGATTACCGCCGCCTGGGGCAATATTGAATTTGCCGCTGCGACGCGCGAAAAACACGCAGATAACGAAATCATGGCATTATCCGGAGCCAGTCACCACGAACAGCTTTTTTCGGAAGCCAAACTCCGAAAAGAAATTTTGCAGCGAATCGATCAATGGCTCAGACGGAGAATTGAACACTCAAACTGATCCTGAAAGTTTAAGACCCAAAGTGCCGACATATCAACCTCTAATCGGCAGGTCTATTGTGCAAATTTACGGGTATCCCGCGGGTATTCGCGCCCCCAGAAATGGAATGCCCAACAGAGATAATTGCAATCATCCTCGCACCAAGCCCTTCGTCCCGATAGAATAGACAACTTTCTCCTTAGTCAACGAGATAGCTTCTATGAAATTTATCGCCTTTTTTATCGGCCTGTGCCTGCTTGCATCAGGCAACAATTATGCTGCGGAAAAAACCGTCATTCGCATCGGCGTTCAGGCTTCCGGCACCGCCGCTTGGGAATTGGCGGCTTTACAGGATAATCCCCAAGCGGCTGACTTTCAATTGGAAATACAGCATTTAGCCAATGCGGAAGCGGGCAAGATTGCGTTGCAATCCGGCGCTGTCGATATGATTGTGTCGGACTGGATTTGGGTTTCCAGATTACGCGCTACCGGTTCCGATTTTACTTTTTACCCTTATTCGAATACCTCGGGTGCCTTGGTTGTTGCGGAAAACAGCCCTATCCATTCGATAAAAGATCTCCAAAATAAACGGCTGGGAATTGCCGGGGGCGAACTGGACAAAAACTGGCTATTGCTACAGGCCCTAGCCCAACAAGAACAATTCGATCTGAATGCTTCGGTGGAAAAAGTCTTCGGCGCACCGCCGCTGATCACCGAACAAATCAAGCACAAGCGCGTGGATGCCGTTCTTACCTATTGGCATTTTGCGGCCAGACTTGAAACCCAGCAGTATCGTCAGCTTATTGACGGCAAAGGTATTTTAGAAGGCTTAGGCATTATGGAAGATGTCCCTAGCCTGGGTTATGTGTTCAAGCAAAGCTGGGCAAACGAGCATAAACAGGCGGTCAAGCGTTTTTTTAATGCCGGCAAGCAGGCTAAAAATCAGCTATGTACGGCTGATGCCGCCTGGAAAAAAGTTATCCCGTTAACCCAGGCGGATGATTTGTCCACCCAAACCAAACTGCGCCAGCGTTATTGCGAAGGCAGTATTAAGCATTGGGGCAAACCGGAACAATTGGCCGCAGACCGCATTTATACGATGCTCCGTCAGCTAAGTAACAATCAGTTAACCGGGCAATCAGAGCACCTGCAACCCGGTACCTTTTGGTCTGTTGACTAACAAAGATTCGTTATAACGACTCAGCCATCAAATACAATGGAACGCGGAGACGCTGATAATTAAGATAACAATAAGATTTTTATCGAGTTATCTGCGTTTATCATATCCATCTGCGTCATTCGCGTTCCATTTTTTAACTGCCGAGCAGGTACGTTTTGATTAACCTTAAAAAGTTTTTACCGACCCTTTCATTACTGGCATTTTTAGCCATCTGGCAAGGTTTGTCTGTTTATTTAGACAGCAACGCCTTGCCGACGCCCGAAGTTGTCGCCCGGGTTTTCTGGCAAGCCTGCGTATCGGGGCAACTGCCTTTTCACTTGGGCGTTACCCTGCTGCGACTGGTAGTCAGTTTTGCGATTGCGATGTTGCTCGGTTGCGCCATTGGCATCGTGCTGGGACGCAATAAAAAACTCGATGCGTTCTTCGACAACTGGCTGGTTATTTTCTTGAATATCCCGGCGCTGGTCACCATCATCTTGTGCTATGTCTGGTTCGGCCTGGTTGAATCGGCGGCGATACTCGCGGTGGTGATCAACAAACTGCCCAATGTCGTTGTTACGATCCGGGAAGGCACACGCATGCTGGATCAGGATCTGCTGGACATGGCGCGCTGTTATCATTTCGGCAAGCGCAAAACCCTGGTTCACGTTATCTGGCCGCAACTGCATCCCTTTGTGATGGGAGCTACCCGTTCCGGTCTGGCTTTGATTTGGAAAATTATTCTGGTGGTCGAGTTATTAGGCCGCAGCAACGGCATGGGCTATCAATTGCATTTGTTCTTTCAACTGTTCGATGTCGCCGGCATACTGGCTTATACCATCGCTTTTGTTGCGGTCATTCAGCTGATAGAACTGCTGATTTTAAAACCGCTGGACAAAAAAGCCCTACGGTGGCGCAGATGACCGACATCCGAATCCATATCCACAACAAAACCTATCCGGCAGCGGCCGGCCCAAGTATCGTCGACCTTAAACTGTCGCTGAATTCGGAGGAATTTATTTGTCTGGTCGGACCGTCCGGCTGCGGCAAAACCACGCTGCTGAATATTATTGCCGGTCTGGATAATGATTACGACGGCGAAATTCTGGTTGGACAGCAACACGCGCATCCGAAGATCGGTTACGTTTTCCAGAATCCGCGCCTGCTGCCCTGGCGTACGGTTAGGGAAAACATCGAGCTGACACTGGATAAGCATCAAGCTCCCGATGTTATTGATGCGATGCTTGAGGCGATGCAATTAACCGCGGCGCAGCATAGTTATCCAGAACATCTGTCATTGGGCATGAGTCGTCGGGTCGCGATCATCAGGGCATTTGCTATCGATCCGGAAGTGTTGCTGATGGATGAGCCGTTTGTGTCGCTGGATGCGCCGACCGCCAGGCAAGTCAGGGAGCTGTTGCTGGATCTATGGCAACAACGTCCGCATACGATTTTATTTGTCACCCATGATCTGCGCGAAGCCATCGCATTGGCTGACCGACTGATATTTTTATCGGCAGCGCCGATGCAGGTCGTTAGCGAAATCATCGTACCTATCCCCCGAAATGAGCGCGGCAATGAGCTGGCTATTGAATCGTTCAGGCAGCAATTACTGAAAAATCATCCCGAAATACAACAACTTTTGTGACTGTTTTCCGGCTCGAAAAACAGTTGCAGCTTCGGCCAAAATACCCGATACTCTTGGGTCGTCGAGCCTTGTTAGGGTTACTCCTGCGAGGCTTATCGCGCAAACTACCCAAGGTTAAATCATATGAAAAAAATAATTATCTTAGGCGTGACGACCGCTGTTATCGCGTTAGCGTCATTGACTGCTTCAGCCGAAAGCGATGCCCAATACCCGGCGGCAAATTTTCAACCCAAAGTCATCTATCTCGATAAAGACTCCGTCAAACCTTCAACTAAATGTCCAACCCAAAAACCCGCCGAAAAGGAAGTCGAGTTTGACCCCAAATACCCGGCCGCCAACTTTCAGCCTAAAGTTATTTATCCGTAATCCTAAACTGTCTAGTCGACGATCAGAAAAATAGCCGAGAGTGGAAGGTGATTTTTTCGCCTTTCGCCTTTATATTTAGAGATAATTAAACAACGATAATTTATTGACTTGAGCAAAAGCTTGTTGGCCGGCCTGCAAAGCGACGGATTGCAGCTGAAACCTGCTGATCGCATCGGCATAATCAAGATCCTGAGTTTCAGAAAGCATAGTCTTGGTGTCCAATACAAATTTTTCATTTTGGGATTCTTGATTGTCCAATGCGTTCAGTCTCGCTCCTACACTGGTTCTTGCTCCCAAAAAACTGTCCAGCGCGGCATCGAGATCGGTTAACACATTGCCAAGTTGATCTTGAAAGACCTGTGCGTCAACGCCTGTCTTGCTCTGACCGTCAGTAAAACCGGCATCTGTTAAAAATGTTCCTGAAGTGTTATTAATTTGTATGCTGGAAGCCGCACCTGTGGCTACCGAGGCAAACTCGATTCTATTGCCGTTGCTCCGGGCTTTCATATCAGTATTAACAAGACTGCCAAGCTGGCTATTAATCTCGGTAACAATACCCTCCACACCTACCATCTTTTTATTACTCAAGTCTATTGATGCCGTAACCCCACCGGCAACCAAGTCAAATGTAGTTGTACCAGGAGGTTGAGCTGGTTGACTATAATCCAGCCCATAGCGCAAAAACCGGTCGCCGGTAATTTCTCCGGGTGTGGCGCTAAAAGTTGCATTCAAGCCCTCAGACAGTGCTTTGAGGGTATTGAAAATACTACGCTTGCCATTCTCATCGGCTGCCGGACTGCTCGACGTTATATTTTCAAATACATTAAAGCCTAAATCGCCATCAGTAACCTGCCTGGTAGAGCCGATTTGCAAAGCTCGCTGTAGTGTGCCGCCTTGATACACATATTCGCCTGTTGTCGGGTGTTTGGCAAAGGCTGGCACCGTCGAAAGATCGCCGGAAAAAATAAATTCACCATTGGCATTTTTGGTATTGGCTACGCCGGCCAATTGTTCAATCAGCTGATCCACTTCAAACTTGATCGATAGCCTGTCACTGCTGCTTAGACTAGCGTTCATACCTTGGATAGTCAGCTCTTTGGCGCGAAACAATATGTTATTTGACGTTTCCAGAGCGGATTCCTCAATATTCAATCGCCCGCGAGCCGTCGAAATATTACTTTGATACTGATTGGTTTTTGCAATCGTTCTTTCCAAATCCAAGACTCTTACCGCTGCCGCCGGGTCTTCGGCGGGCGCAGACACTTTAAGTCCAGAACTTAATTGCTGCTGTGCCTTAGCCAATTCGGTTTGCTGTCTGCCCATTGCGTTAACACTAAGCTGTTGCGCCCAAGCTGTTGAAATTCTCATCGCTATCGCTCCTATCTCACTGCGCCTAATAAAGTATCGAATAAGGATCTGGCTACTGAAATGGCTTGTGCGGATGCCTGATAAGCCTGTTGAAATTTCATCAAGTTGGCCGCCTCTTCATCCAGGTTCACGCCAGCCAGACTCTCTCTGGCGCCCTTGGCCTGATTTAATAAGGTTTCCTGTGCGGAAGCACCCAGTTTAGCGGCCCGCGTCAACGTTCCGATACCGGAAACCACTTCATTATAAGCACTATTAAATGAGGCGGTTCCGCCTAACATGCCCAATTTATTAGCCAGATTTGCCAGTTGCAAGGCATTTCTATTATCACCGGGCATAGCCCCTTTGATAATAACGGAATTGCCCGTGCCCGACCCGTCATCAACAGGATCACCATTCGCATCCAGCTCTATATTAGTGGCTGCCGCTATTTTTCTCGGGTCATCAATATTGACGCCAATTTTCTGGGCCGCATTGTAGGTGGGCCTGATTAGAAATTGATCGCCACCCGATATAGTTTTACCCCCACTCAAATCAACGGTTATATCAATGCCCGGTAACCCAGTTGCAGACGACAAGGTAAAAACACCCGTAGACGGCACAGTATCAGCGGCAGTAAGATTAATGACCTGATTATCCCGAATCCGGGTCAAGGTATAATCCGTTCCGCTAACATGCTCCAACTTAAAATCGCTAAAATCGAGGTTGCCAGCCGCCGCTGGATTGAAATTAGCATCCTGAAATTTAGCGGTAACGATTGCATTACCGGCATTCTGGGAGCGTTTAATAACCGGAATATCATCGCCGGAAAAGCTAAATAAGGCCTCTCCTGCTTTACCGCTCAAATCAAAGCCCTTTTCATGCAGCGCATTAATCTCCATGGCCAAACCGGCGGCAACCCGACCCAGTTTTTGCTGCGCCGGATCCAGCACCTCATCGCGGAAGCGTAACGAACCCGCCAAAGAACCGCCACTAATCTGATTGCTGATCTCCATGACACCGTTCGTTGTTTTAAGCCCAATTTCCAAGCGGTTTAAATCGAATGTAGACTGCATCGTGGTGAATGTTGATGTGCTGCCGCCAAGCACCAACGCCTGTCCATTACCGATAAAAATACTGGAGCTGCCGTTTTGCTGCGGCAGCACAGACACATTGACGATTTCGGATAACTTTGCGATCAGGGCATCCTGCTGATCGAGCAAGTCATTAGGCTGTTTCAGGCCTTGCGATTTACCGATGCCATCGGCGATTTGTACATTAAGATTAGCGATTGCCGTAGCGTAGGAATTAATGTCGTTCACCATGGCAATCATGTCGTTATTGTTCTGCGTCCGTATCTGTTCAAAGCGGCCGCTCATGGTATTGAAACTTTGCGTCAAAATTTCGGCTTCAGACAACATCACCTGCCTGGCAGGCACCGATGAAGGGTCATCCGCCACTTCATTGATTGCATTAAAAAAACGATTCATCACCGGCGCTATCCCGGTACTGGGATCGGCCATTATATTATCGACGTAAGTAGCAAGCCTGTGGTACCGGTCGACATCGCCGAATGCGGAAAGACTGGAACTCAATTGCTTATTAATAAACTGATCATAACTGCGCGTGACATTAGTGACGTTGACGCCCTGCCCGATGTAGCCGTCGCCGGTAAAACGTGCGGGATTGGTCGCGAGCTCTACACGTTGCCGACTGTAGCCTTCGGTGTTTACATTGGAAATATTATGCTGCACGGTTTCCAATGAGCGCTGAGCAGCCATCAGACCGGTCAATGATGTTGCTAATAATCCGCTCATGAGTGCGTCCTGTAACTGAAATTAGAGATGTTCATTAGTTCATGGCCACGATGACATCAGGCTCAAATCCGGCCATCGTGTTGCCCTGATAAATACTCATTACCTTGGCGGCATATTTCGGATCGGTTGCATAACCCGCCCGTTGTAATTCATGCATATAGTGTTCCGCATTGCCCGCTTTTTTTAAGGCATCGCCATAACGCGGATTGCTTTTTATAAAATCGACATAATCCCTAAAGCTTTCTTGGTATGAATCGTAGGATCTAAACCCGGCGTTCACTTTTCTAGCGATACCCTGATCAAACTCCAATGTCGCCACTTGTGCCTGTTTGCCCTGCCAGGATTTATCGGCTTTAATATTAAACAAATTAAAACTGTTATCGCCATTGCCGTTTTTTATTACCGAGCGTCCCCAGCCGCTTTCCAAAGCTGCTTGCGCCAAAAGAACTTTGGGTTCAACACCCAATTCTCTGGCGGCCTGGACGGCTAGGGGATGCAGTCGACTGACAAACTCATCTGCTGACTGTATCGGCAATGTGCGACCAGCCTTTAATCCGCTCATCGACTGCATCGGCAATTCAGTCGCCTCTTTAAGTGGACCTCTCTCCTGAACATAAGGAGTAAGCATGACTTGACCGTCTTTAAAGCTGACGGCCGGACTGTCGGCTTTACCTCTTACCTGCCGGTTAACACCATGAGCCTGTTCAGAACCGCTAGGTGATATTCCCCCTGATCTATTCAGGGCATCTTCAGTATCCTGCTTCTCCTGTTTAGGTTTATCGTGGCTCAATTGTTTGACGATTAAATCGGCCAGACCAACGCCGGGAGAACCCGACAAATGTACGGCCAACTGCTGATCATACATATCGTTATAAAACTTGCTTTGATCGTTATCCATGGCGCCATCGGCCAGCTTGGCTTGACGCATACTTTTAAGCACATTATTGAGAAAAATTGATTCGAATTGCCTGGCAACTTCCTTCAACGCTTCCGGCGACTCTTTTCTGGCCTCGCCTTTTAATTTAGCCAAGCCATTAAAGTCGGTATAAACATCGGCATTTTGTACCTTTAACATAACAACCCCCGGCTAAATAGTGCGCTTAAAAACTAACAATTTTAGTAATGACCCTGCCATCAAATACAATGGCACACAGATGACACTGATTATTAAGATAAAAATAAGATTTTTCTTGAGTTATCCGCGTTTATCATATTTATCTGCGTCATCTGCGTTCCATTTTTCTAACGGCTAAGTAGGTACAATCGCTTTAAATAACAATTAATTCGGCATGCAAGGAGCCGGCCGATTTCAGCGCTTCAAGAATAGCCACCAAATCACTGGGGGCGGCACCTACATTGTTGACCGCCTGGACAATTTCATCCAGGGAGACGCCTGGATTAAACACAAACATGTGATTTTTTTCTTCTTCAATCTTGATATTAGATTGCGGTGTAACTGCCGTTTGCCCGCCGGATAATGCATTGGGCTGACTGACCTGAGGAGTTTCACTGATAGTCACTATCAAACTGCCATGAGACACCGCCGCCGGCTGCACCCTGACCTTACCGTTAATAACGACAGTCCCGGTGCGGGAGTTAACAATGATACGCGCCGGTGCATCATCCGGAATCACCATCATATTTTCGACCACCGACGCAAATGTCACTTTTTGATTGGGATCTAGCGGTGCATTAACCCTGACAGAAGTCGCATCAAGCGCCTTTGCGGTATTAGCGCCCAATATTTTGTTAATAGACTCCGCCATGCGATTGGCCGTCGTAAAATCCGAAGCATGTAGATTAAAAACCAACCCATCGCCTTCAGAAAAAGAGGTGTTAACGGTGCGCTCAACGGTCGCTCCGCTGGGAATACGGCCCACATTGGGATTATTGACAGTAATGCTTGAACCATCCTGACCTGTAGCACTCAGGCCGCTTACAATCAAACTACCCTGCGCAATGGCATAAACCTGTCCATCCGCCCCTTTCAACGGACTCATTAACAATGTCCCGCCTCGTAAACTTTTTGCATCGCCCAGAGAAGAGACGGTGACATCAATCGCTTGACCCGGTTTGGCAAATGCAGGCAGTTCGGCTTGAATAGAAACCGCCGCAATGTTTTTTGATTTAGGATCAACGCCGGGGGGCAAGGTCAGCCCAAGACGCGCCAGCATGCTACGTAAACTTTGTCCGGTAAATGTGGTTTTATCACCGGATTTATCCAGTCCCACGACCAAACCGTAACCGACCAGCTGATTACTGCGTACCCCCTCGATGGAGGCTATATCCTTGATCCGCTCGGCATAAACCGACCCGCTGGAAGCGATGCCCAGCAGGATCAGAACAATAAAGCGCTTAGCTAGTGTGTTCATCTCAAAATCCTTATTTTAGAATGGAAACCATGAGCTTTGAAGAATCCTTGACAGCCAACCCATTTTACTGGCATCGGCCATGGCGCCCTCGCCTATGTACATAATGGTGACATCGGCCACTTTATCTGAAGAAATAATATTGGATGCGTTTATATCGACCGGCCTGACGATGCCTGATAAACGGATGAATTCATCGCCCTGATTTAGGGTGACTCTTTTCTCGCCCCGCACGCTTAAATTGCCGTTGGGTAACAGTTCGACAACCGTAACGGAAATATTACCGGTTAAACTATTACTTTGATCGGCATCGCCCTCCCCTTTAAAATCTTTTTTTGATGCCAGCGTGGTTCTAATACTCTGCCCCGTCAAGGCAGATGCCGCAACGCCAAATATCGAGGGAACTTCGGCTGACATCGAGGTATTCTTTTTAGTTTCAAGATTGTCGGATTTTATCGCCTTGGTTTTCTCCTGGAGGGTAATGGTCAGAATATCCCCGACTCTTTTTGCCGTATGGTCTTCAAACAGGCGCATATCGTAACCGGCCTGATAGATTGAGCCGCTGCTTTGTACCGGCGGCCTTAAGTCGGCAGGCGCAACCGGAGCAAATGCGGGATCCCTTTGCGGTATCGATGTACAAGCCTCTAGCAGCAACAGCATGACTGCAACGATGCAGGTAGCAGCGCAACGCAAGGAGCGCACCGTAAAACCGATTTTTTGAGTCATCATGCCGTCACCCCTGACTTATAATTGTTGCGTCACAAAAGACAGCATCTGATCGGTGGTTGAAATCGCCTTGGAGTTCATCTCATAAGCCCGCTGCGTTTCAATCATATTGACCAGTTCCTCAACGACATTGACATTGGAGGTTTCCAATGCGCCTTGAGTCAAAGTCCCAAATTCATCTTGGCCCGGTGTTCCGATTAACGGCGCGCCGCTGGCGGCGGATTCCCGATAAAGGTTTTCGCCAATCGCCTCCAGCCCGGTGGGATTGATGAAATTGGCGGTCTGGATTTCTCCTACCACAGTCGGCGTAGCAGTGCCCGGCTGCAAAACCGATACCGTTCCGTCAGTGCCGATAGTGACGCTCAGCGCATCTTGAGGCACGGTGATCGCAGGATTCAGCGTTAATCCTCCTGAAGTGACCAACTGACCCGTTGCATCTAATTTAAAAGAGCCGTCGCGAGTGTAATTGGTATCGCCGTTCGGCATCAGAATTTGCAGGAACCCCCGGCCATTTATTGCCACATCCAACGAATTTTCCGTCGGCTGAACATTGCCTTGAGTATGCAGTTTTTCGGTGGCAACCGTTCTTACGCCGGTTCCTAACTGCAAACCCGTCGGCAATTGGGTATTTTGCGTGGATTGAGCGCCGACCTGACGGATATTCTGATACATAAGGTCTTCAAAAACCGCCCGACCTCTTTTAAACCCCGTGGTATTTACGTTCGCCAAGTTATTGGAAATAACCGCCATTCTTGTTTGCTGGGCATCCAGACCGGATTTAGCCACCCATAATGCGCGTTCTGTCATGATAATCTCCTCAGTGCCAATTTATTGTCTCACTTAAATATTGAGCATGATCCGTGCCATTTTACTTAGGCATCTAAAACCCAACTCGCCACTCCAAAAAAAACCGAGCTAAGCTCGGCTTTTGTGAAAATTCTATCGTTCTCACGCTCCGGCGTGGTAACGCATCCGGCAACGCTCCAGCGTTGCCAAGCGGAGAAGGCGCACGGCACGCCCTGGGTTTCCTAGCCCATTTGCATCAACTTGGCACCCACTGCCGAGTTTTCATCGACACTCTTCATCACCTTGGTTTGCAGCTCGAAATTTCTTGCCAGCTCAATCATATCCACCATCGCGCTAATCGCATTCACATTACTGCCTTCCAAAACACCCTGCGCCAACCTGACATCGGCGCTGGCTACCACCGGATTGCCATCTTTAGCATGCAGCAAACCATCAGTAGACTTTTCCAGGTTGTCCGCCTCCATCTTAACCAGCTTGATCCGACCAACCTCCACTTGTGTTGTCGCGTTACCTGAACCCAATGGAATAATACTGATCGTTCCGTCACTGCCTATGGTCAGCTTTTCTGCCGGCTGAATGGTGATCGGTCCATCTTGCCCCAATACTTGCAAACCCGCTCCGGTCTGCAATAATCCTTCCGGAGTAACTCGCAGATCACCGGCGCGCGTATAAGCTTCTTTACCATCAGCACCCTGAACGGCAAAATAACCCTCACCGTTAATAGCCACATCCAAATCGCCGCCTGTCGTCTGCATACCGCCTTGAGAAAGATCGACCCCTGGTTTTTCATTCATCGCATAAACCCGGGTAGGAAAGCCGGCACCCACCACAGGCCTACTGCGGAAATGCTCCAAATCCGATTTAAAACCGGTCGTCTGGGTATTCGCCAAATTATTGGCGTTTACCGTCTGAGCCATTAGCGTTTGCTTGGCGCCGCTCATTGCAATATATAAACTACGATCCATAACGACTCTCCTTTAGCTTAAAACCAGATCTCTAAATTATCGTTCCCACGCCGGAGCGTGGGAACGAGGAAGGCAAACATCGTTCCAGCAATCTCAAAACAGCAAATCACGCATTCAGAATAGTTTGTATCAAGGTTTTTTCGGTGGTGATGGTTTGAGAGTTCGCCTGATAAGCCTGCTGGGCAATAATCAACTTAACCAACTGCTCGGATAAATCGACATTGGAGCCTTCCAACGCTGACGATTGAATCCCGCCAAAATTATTGTCGCCGGCCGCGCCAAAAATAGGCGTTCCAGAGTTTGAAGTCTGAGCCCAAGATGTGTCCCCTAATTTAGCCAAGGATTGATTGCTTTGAAACCGCGCCAATGCCACCTGCCCTAAAGCCTTGGAGCCGCCATTACTGTATCTTGCAAACACCACGCCTGTGCGATCGACATCAATACCGGTCAAATTTCCGGCAGGTAAACCATCCTGATCCAAGCCATTAACGCTAAAAGGCGTAGCGAACTGGGTAGTGCCGAAGTAATCCAGGTCAAATGTCATCGGTGTGACACTTATATTAGGATTAATTTTCGTTAAATCAATATCTACAAAATCAACTTTGGTCGCAGCAATGCCATCAACTTGCTCAAGCAAGCCTGTCTCAGTAAAAGTCATCCGTATTGGAGCTCCAGGGGTATTAACCGGCGTAGCCACTTCCGATTTAAGGTAAGGCCCCGGTGGATTAGGTTTACCCACTGTGATACCAAAATCATCGAGAAACAAATAAGCTTCCCATTCGTTAGCCGTCGCTGTTTTTACATAATAGGTTGATGCGATATGCGCGTTACCCTGAACATCATAAGTAGTGATCGATGTCGTATTGTTATAGGACAAAGGATCTGTAGGCTTAAACGGTGTAGTTGGCGGCACTACGGCAGCTCCGTTGACATTCAATTTCATATTGATATTTTCGGTAGCAACGGGCAAACCCTGGGCGGTATCAATCGTCAACGGCCTAAAAACACCAACACTAAAACCCTCCGCTGCGGTAGTGCCGTTAGCTGCAAAAGCCAATAAATACTGCCCCTTATCATTAACTACATTTCCATCGCTGTTTAACTGAAAAGCGCCATTACGGGTATATGCGGTCGGTAGCGAAGGATCCACGGGGGCATTCGGGTTAGCAGAATCCGGAAGATTCACTTTATCAGCCAAGACAAAAAAACCATTGCCGCTAACTGCCAGATCAAGACTGTTCTGGGTGGATTCGATATTGCCCTGATTAAATTGCTGCGCCACTTCGGTGACTTTCACGCCGGAACCTGCTTGAGTCTTGCTCACCCCACCGATACTGGAGGCATACACATCGGCGAATTCCGCCCGTGATTCTTTAAAACCGGTGGTTTGTGAATTGGCAATATTATTACCGGTTACCTGTAAATTTGTTGATGCGGCTTTTAAGCCGCTTAATGCTGTCGCAAAACCCATGTTACACCCCCATTCCTAAAGAATTTGTTTAATCTGATTAAAAGCAACACTGTCCAAGCCGGTCAGATTAACTTTTAACCCATTGGCGCCGCTGCCCATGCTGACGCTGTCAACCCGCGAATTAATATCCGTTTCCAATGCGGTATTTTTGCCGTCGATACTCGCCGTTGCTTCAATTTTATATACGCCGGGATTGGCCATGACGCCGTTTGAATTCAGGCCATCCCAGACAAATGGTATTTTTCCCGCGCTATGACTCCCCAGATCCACATTTTGTACAAGCTCTCCGGTAGCCGCATTGGTTACTTTAACCTTAACGTTGGTTACGCTGTCCGTTAAATTAATATTACCGGATATATCGCCCCCGGCTGCCAACAGCCCTTTCGTGCCTGGCGCAGATACCTGTCGCCCAACCAAACTGGTTGCCTGCAATGCCTGACTGGAGGTAATTGAACCGGCAAAATCACCAAATGACTTTTGCAAATCCTGAATGCCGGCCACCGTCCCGAACTGTGCTATCTGCGTCAAGAAATCACCGTTTTCCATCGGTTTTGTAGGGTCTTGATGGGTCATCTGCGTGGTCATTAACTTTAAAAACTGATCCTGTCCTAATGAGGTTTTTTTAGGTGTTGCCGCCGTCTCTGGTTTGGGGGTGACGGTTAAGTTGCTGTATTGATTTGCTGCACTTTGAATAGCCATTGTTATCTCCTTACTGTCCCATTTTTAAAGTCTGAAGCATCATCTGCTTTGCCGTATTCAACACTTCGACATTATTTTGATAAGAGCGCGATGCCGACATCATATTGGCCATTTCTTCGACCGTATTCACATTCGATTTAAAGATGTAACCGTCTTTATCAGCCAGAGGATGACTCGGGGAATACTCCATAACAGGAGCGTCTTGACTCTCGATCACGCCCAGCACATTCACCTTACTGGTAGCATTGTGTTTATTCATCGCATTATTTAATTCAGCGGCAAACACCGGCTGCCTGGATTTGTATGCCTCAGCCGCACTGCTGCCGACACTGTTCGCATTCGATATATTACTTGCAACCAAATTAAGTCTTAACGACTGAGCATTCATGCCGCTGCCGGCAATATCAAATATACTTAAAGCCATGGCTATTGCCCTCTCAAAGCGGTCATCAGACCGGAAAATCTATTACTAATGAACTGCAAACTGGCCTGATATTGCACCGCATTTTCAGCGTATTTAGCTTGCTCAACATGAGCTTCGACGGTATTACCATCTAATGACACCTGACTGGGGTTCCGATACATGACATTAGCTCCAAATACTTGTTGCTGCGGGGTAATATGTCCTGCATGGGTGCGCTCCATGCTCACGCCTGAAGCCATGCTTTGCTTTAGAACTGACTTGAAATCCAGATCTCGGGCTTTAAAGTTGGGTGTATCTGCATTGGCTAAATTAGCAGCCAGTATCTCACCTCGTTTTTCTCGAAAAGCCAGAGCCTTAGGCCCAATGCCCAGCGCTGTGTCAAAATTAATAGCCATGATAATTACCTCACTGATTACTTGTACAAAAACAGAAGCACAGCATATGCCAAAAATATATAAATAAATTTAAATCAATCAGATATATCTTTTAATATTATTTACCACTACTCTGCAACTGATTAGGATTAGAATACTTTCAGACAATCCGGCAAAAAATAGCCGCCAATAAATAACCAGCCAATTAATCGGCTCGCAGCCCAAGCAGCCTGTCAATAAATTGGCTATTATCTATTAAATAACCTGACACCCATCACATGCTTGGCAACTTGAACACGTCATAAAACAGACTTTAACGATGATAAAAAACACTCTTCTCTTTTTGATATTAACTTTTATTTTTTTCGCCCCGGCTCATGCGGAACAAGGCTCGCAATCTCACGAATCGATTGATGAAGTCGTTAAAAGTTATATTGCACAAAATATAAACCTGCCGGGGGAATACGAAGTCAGTCTAATTCCATTGGACAGTCGATTAAATTTACCTCAATGCATCGATCCTCTGGAAGCATACACAACCAACAATTTAATTAAGGCTGGCAGAACGACTATCGGCGTACGTTGTAACACTGGAAAAAAATGGTCGATTTTTACTTCTGCAATCATCAAGGTTTATCAAATGGTCGTAGTCCTGTCTCACCCGGTACAACGCGGTGAAATCATTACCCGGCAACATCTTTCTATTGAAAAAAGAGAGGTGTCTAACCTCAGAGAAGATTTTGCCACTCAACTAGAGCAAGTTGAAAACAAACAGGTCACACGCCAACTTAATACCGGAACCATTCTCAGCCTGCAAAATCTTGCCGAACCCAAGCTTATAAAAAGAGGCGATAAAGTCATTATCAGCACCACAAAACCGGATTTTTCTATCAAGATGAGCGGGGTAGCGATGATGGACGGCACTAAAGGACAACGCATCAGGATTAAAAACCAGAACTCAGGACGCATCATTAATGCAACCGTTATCGAGCCTGGATTAGTCTCTGTTAATGACTGAATACACATATTAAGCGGCCGTTCAAATGTCTTTTAACATTTTTTACTCACTACGAAAGACACGAAGTTAATTGTTTTTTTTCGTGATCTTCGTATCCTTCGAGGCAAATAGGTTTTCTCGCTTTGTTAAAAAACTTTTGGCTGCCTACTTAGAATTGTTAAATAAACCGTTAAAGTTTTTTACCGTACTGCCGATACAAATTTCAAATGAAAAAATTATTAAGGAATTTAACATGGCTATCGAGATAAACGGCAGAATGAACAGTCCGGCGCCTCTCAAAACGATCCCAAAAGCTGAAGTCGATGGTGAAAAAAAAGTTGCTGCTCCCAATGCAAAAATAGATGACAGCGTTGCCCTTACCAGCACAACGCAAGAAATTAAAAAGGCCTTTGGTTCATCTTCTGCCTCACCCGTAGATATTGACAAGGTCAACTCCATAAAAAAAGCGCTTGCTGACGGAAGTTATCAGGCGGATGCGGAAAAAGTTGCAAAGAAAATGATTCAACTTGAGAAGTTAATGCCCCAAGAAAATAGCACATAGCCATGATACAAAAAACATATCCCATTACAGAACAACTTATCCTTAATGCCCTACAATTGGCGCAGCAGCTTCATCAGGAACTCAATCGGGAGCTTGATGCCTTAAAAAAAACGCAGCAAGCTGAATTGATTAGCACTATAGCAGCCAACAAAAAGCAATTAGTCGTGCAGCTGGAGCAGTTCAACGCACAGCTCGCTCAAGTCTTGGCAACCGAAAAGCTGTCTAATGACCAAGAAAGTATCAGTGAATATTTTAAACGGGCTGAAACCGTCGGCCTGTTAACCGCCGAATCAATTAGCAACTGGACGCAGCTAATGCTTGTCTGCGCCGAATGCAGAAGTTTGAATGAACAAAACGGTGCCGGTATTGATCTTCTATCTCGCCACACCAAACGCTCACTGGACATTTTAAAAGGCAAACCGGAATTCGCAAATACCTACGGTTCCGATGGCTCAGCTAAAAGTGACCGGCATTCCCACACCTTGATTTCGGTATAATCACTTAGCCCGCACAGGGTGATATTCAGAAACTCTTCTAAAAAACAGCAGCCCCCCACTATAGACTCTGTTTCGACTTATTGGTGGATAGCGCAGAGAACCCATGAATTAAATACCCATCTATGATAGAATCGGATTTGTTTTTGCCCCGATAGCTCAGCTGGATAGAGCGGTCCCCTCCTAAGGGACAGGCCGGTGGTTCAAATCCGCCTCGGGGCACCATTCATATCAACAACTTACAACACACCTACCCGCGACAAGACATTCCACCTCTATCAAAGCGCCAACATTACCGCAATCAACTTAACCACCGTTCATTGCCGCGTTTTTTTAAAAATAAGCCCCTACACCGTTTTCACAAAGCTGTAAGACCTTTGTCAACAGCAACCTTTTATTGAGACTCTAAAAATATGCCATTTACCACCCTCGGTTTATCTGATCCACTCCTGCGCGCCATTGCCGATGCCGGCTATACCACGCCGTCCCCCATTCAGTCGCAAGCCATTCCAGCCGTTTTAGGCGGACATGATGTGTTGGCCGCCGCACAGACTGGAACCGGTAAAACAGCAGGATTCACCCTACCCATCCTGCACCGCTTATCACAAAAATCCTACGGCAATAACCGGCCGGTAAGGGTATTGATACTGACCCCAACCCGGGAACTGGCGGCGCAAATAGGCGAATCGGTGAACAAGTATGGGGCGCACCTGCATCCCCGTTTAAAATCCGAAGTCGTTTTTGGCGGGGTAAAAATCAACCCGCAGATGATGAGATTAAGAGGTGGCGTAGATATATTGGTCGCCACGCCAGGCCGACTTTTGGATCTGGTTAATCAGAATGCGGTAAAACTCGATCAAGTGGAAACGCTGATACTTGACGAAGCCGACCGCATGCTCGATATGGGCTTTATTCGGGATATTCGCAAAATTATTGCCTTCCTTCCAAAAAAGCGCCAAAACCTGCTATTTTCGGCAACCTTTTCAGAAGATATCCGCAAGCTCACTACAGGGCTTCTGGTCAATCCGATAAAAATTGAAGTTGCGGCGCGTAATACAGCGGCAGAACTGGTTGACCAGGTCGCTTATCTAGTCAATAAAGCCAACAAAACCGAACTGCTCTGTCATTTGATAAAAGAAAATAACTGGCAACAGGTTTTGGTATTTACGACCACCAAGCATGGCGCGAATCGACTCACCGAAAAGCTCAACAAGGTTGACATTAAGGCGGCCGCCATACACGGCAACAAGAGCCAGGGCGCCAGAACCAGTGCATTGTCAGGTTTTAAAGCCGGTGAAATCAGGGTACTGGTAGCGACCGATGTGGCGGCACGCGGCATTGACATTAACCTGTTGCCGCATGTAGTCAATTTTGAATTGCCCAGAGCGCCGGAAGATTACGTTCACAGAATAGGCCGCACCGGCCGTGCAGGCGAGGAAGGCCAAGCCATATCGCTGGTATCCCATGACGAATACAGCTTCTTGCGCTTGGTTGAAAAACTGATCGGGAAAGAGATTAAACGCGAACAAATTGCCGGCTTTGAAGCCTCCGCAGTGGCTCCGCCCATGCCGCCAGAGGAACCGCGCGGCCCACGTCCGACCAGAAACTCAAATCAAGCGCGCAAGCCGGCCGGCGGCAATCAGTCCAGAAATAAGCCCCGGACAAGAAGCGCTTAGATTATCGAGCTACTTGACGACAGCCGGACGGGGGACTGTTGCCCATTGAAGCACATTAAGTGCAGCCCCTTAACTTAACGTCATGCCTACTCACCTCGTTCCCGCGCGCTACGCCACTACTATAGCTGGAAATGGTTAGGGTTGAATGCCGTGGGCGCGAATTTATTCGCGCGATAGGCATTAAAAAG
>JAURVK010000156.1 GCA_030655535.1 Methylobacter sp.
GACATTACGTTAATGATTTTTAAGCAGAATTAAGCTAGAAATAGGCTGAAGCCCCTAGCAACAAAGCGCCTGCAAAGATACCCGCCAGCACATCATCCAGCATGATACCTAAGCCGCCCTGTACCTGCCGGTCGACCCACTTAATCGGCCACGGTTTGAGTATGTCGAAGAACCTGAACAAGATAAAGCCCAGTATCACCGCTTGCCAGGAAAAAGGAACCAGCCACATCGTTATCAGGTAACCGGCAATCTCATCCCAGACGATGCCGCCAAAATCATGTTCGTCCAACTTTTTTGCGGCACTATCGCAAATCGGGATGCCGACAATGGTCACGATTAATGTCAACAGACTGTAAATGAATAAATTGGATTGCGCAAATAGCCAGTACACCGGAATCGCCGCCAATGTACCCATGGTGCCGGGGGCTTTTTTTGCCAGGCCGGAGCCGAAACCGAAGGCCAGAAACAGGATGGGATCGGACAATATCTGCTTGGGTGTCAGTTTATTTTTACCCAACTGGGTATTAAGAAAAATGCTCAAAGCCTTTTACCTCTAATGGTTGGATAGTACCCGATCTACTCAGCCGCAAACCCGGTTGAGATTCAATGACGCCGATTTTGGTGGCCGCTATGGTCAACTTATCCGCCTGCTCGGGACTTACGGTAAAACACAGCTCGTAGTCGTCACCGGCCGTCAGCGGCATAGACCAGTCGCCGGTATCGGTTATATAGGACAGCACAGCGTTAGACAACGGCAACGCGTTCCAATCAAGACAGGCGCCCACTTGGCTTTGCTCCAGGATATGAGCCAGATCGCCAGCCAAGCCGTCCGATAAATCAATGCAGGCGTTAGCAATGCCGATTAAGGCCTGCCCTGCTTCGACTTGTGGATCAGGCCGGTTAAATCGCGTTAAAGCAGCCTCGGAATCAGCGCAATCATAACCTTGCGTGATCTTTAAGCCTAGCCCGGCATCGCCTAAAAATCCGGTCATATAAATGAAATCGCCGGGGCGAGCCGAAGAACGCCTGAGCGCCTGACCTTTCGGCACCAAACCCATGGCCTGAACGGTTAACGTCAATGAACCGGAGGTGGTATCCCCGCCGATCAAATCCACCGAATAGCGCTCGGCCAACTTTAAAAAACCTTGGGCAAACGCCGTCAACCAGTTTTCATCAACGTTAGGCAGGGTTAAAGCCAGTGTCACGGAAACAGGCTTTGCACCCATGGCGGCAAGATCGCTCAAATTGACGGCCAGCAATTTATGCCCCAGCAATTCAGGCTCGGCTCCAGCAAAAAAATGCACATTTTCCACCATAGTGTCGGCGGTTACTGCCAGTTCATAGCCGTCAGGAATGGACAGCAACGCGCAGTCATCGCCTATGCCCAGCAGCGTTGACGGATTTATGACCCGCTGCTTAGTAAAGAAACGCTGGATCAGGGTGAATTCGGAAACAGGCATGAAATTCGAGGTTCGAGGTTCGAGGTTCAAGGTCGGCTGGTGTTAGGACTTAGATTCTTTCACCTTTCACCTTGCGCCCTGTTCTTTATTTCCACAGCCCTTTTTTGCTGCGCCACCTTGTCCAATATGCCGTTAACATACTTGTGACTGCCGTCGGCACCAAAAAATTTGGCTAAATTAATACCTTCATTTAACACCACCCGGTACGGCATATCCGGTCGATGCAACAACTCGTACACCCCAATTCTTAGAATCGCCCGTTCGACCGGGTCTATCGCATCAACAGGACGATCGACAAATTCCGACAACGCCTGATCAATCGCATCCAGATTTTTAGGCACGCCGTAAAACAACTCGATGAAATAACTTTTCTGAGCGTCTTTCAAACGCTCTTCTTCCAGAAACTGGCGCTCGATCTCACTAAGATTCTGACCGGCCATTTGCCATTGATACAATGCCTGTACAGCCGCTTTTCGGGCATTGGTTCGAGCTTGACTCATTATATTTCCAGGTTATTAAATAAATTGACCATTTCAATGGCCGACATTGCCGCTTCCGCGCCTTTATTGCCGGCTTTGGTGCCTGCACGCTCTATCGCCTGTTCAATACTGTCAACGGTTAACACGCCGAAACTGACCGGCACACTATATTGCAAAGAAACCTGCGCCAAGCCCTTAACACATTCACCGGCGACATATTCAAAATGCGGTGTGCCGCCTCGGATCACTGCGCCCAAGGCGATAATCGCATCGTATTTTTTAGCCGCTGCCACACGTTGCACCACCATCGGCAACTCGAACGCACCGGGCGCCTTAACCAAATGAATATCGGCTTTATTGGCGCCGTGACGCACCAATGCATCAATCGCACCGGCTTCCAGTTGCTCAACGATGAAACTGTTAAACCGGGAGGCTACGATGCAGAATTTTCCGCCCTGAACGAGTAAATTCCCTTCAAAGGTTTCTAGTGTTGACATGATATTTCTCTCGTGTGATGTTTTCTAATAGTGTGGATAGCAGTAACCCCACAATTAAGGGTCTGGGTCTGGGTCTGGGTCTGGATTACGTTACGCTAACCTGCGTTACTTTTTTCAACCCACATGCTCGGCGACTTCCAAATCAAACCCGGACAAAGCGACATACTTTTTCTGAGTGCCTAAAACCTTCAATTTATGCACACCCAGATCGGCCAATATTCTGGCGCCGGTGCCGGTGGTGCGCCAATCTGCGGCAGCGTAGGGGCGATCCGGCAGGTCGCCCATTGATATGCCGTTATCTTCCAACTGATACTGATGTATCAATTCCGCCAGCGATTTATTGTCCTCGCTTTGCCTGATAAGCACCAACACCCCGCGTCCTTCCTCGGCTATTTTTTGCATGGCTGCACGCAATGAAACGCTGCAATCGCTACGCTTGGATGCAAACACATCATCCAGCAAATTCCGTGCATGCACCCTGACTAAAATCGGCTCTTCACCGGAAACCTGCCCCATAACCAGCGCCAAGTGCAGGTTATTGTCATTCCTGTCCTGATAGGCATAAAGCCTGAAATCGCCGAATTCGGTAGGAAAAGCGCACTCGCCGATCCGTTCCAGAGTATTTTCGTGCTGAATACGGTAATGAATCAGATCGGCGATAGTGCCGATTTTAAGATCGTGCTGCTTGGCAAACACCTCCAGATCAGGCCGTCTTGCCATCGAACCGTCTTCATTGAGTATCTCGACGATAACCGCCGCCGGTTCCACGCCTGCCAATCGGGCTAAATCGCAACCCGCTTCGGTATGCCCCGCACGGTTTAATACGCCGCCGGATTGCGCCATTAACGGGAATACATGCCCCGGCTGCACCAGATCATCGGCCTTGGCATCCGCCATTACTGCACATTGGATGGTACGCGCCCGGTCGGCCGCAGATATGCCGGTGGTTACGCCGGTTGCCGCCTCGATAGACACGGTAAAATTGGTCGAGTGAGCGGTTTTGTTTTCATTGACCATCAACGGCAAACGTAATTGCTGACAACGCTCGCCGGTCAAGGTCAAACAAATCAGGCCGCGACCGTAACGCGCCATAAAATTCACGTCTTCAGGACGCGTAAAAGCGGCCGCCATCAGCAGATCGCCTTCATTCTCACGATCTTCGTCATCCATGATGATGACCATTTTGCCTACGCGTAAATCTTCTATAATTTCTTCGATGGTATTCATTTTGCCTTTGGGCTTAGCCTAAAAAACCGCTTTGTTGCAATAATTCTTCTGTGATACCGCCGCAACTTTTAGCCGCCGCATCACCCTTGATTAACCGCTCTATGTAGCGAGCCAGCAAATCCACTTCCAGGTTGACTTTGGTTCCGACCACCGCATCGTCCAAGGTCGTTTCTTTGAGCGTATGCGGTACAATATTAACGCTGAATACAGAGCCATCGACTTCATTGACGGTCAGACTAATGCCGTTGATACAAATAGAGCCTTTTTCGGCAATATATTTAGCCAGATTATCGGGGACCTTAAATTTAAATCGAAACGAGCGACCGTCTGCCCGCTTTTCCGTTACCACACCGATACCATCGACATGACCGCTGACGATATGTCCGCCCAACCGAGTTGACGGCGTTAACGCCAACTCCAGATTAACCGGCGTACCGACCGTTGCAGCATTCAAGATGGTTCTGGACAAGGTTTCATTGGACACATCGGCGCAAAAATAATGTGTGCCCAGTTCCACTGCGGTCAAGCACACGCCGTTAACGGCAATACTGTCGCCAAGCACCACATCATACAGCGGTAATTTTCCGGTCTCTATGGTCAATCGACAATCGCCGGCTTTCTGCTCGATTGCCGATATTCTGCCCACTGCCAAGATAATGCCTGTAAACATGGATGCCCTGTTAAGTTGTAGGGGCGAATTTATTCGCCCAGGGCGACTGAAGTCGCCCCTACAGTGGTGTATAAGTTAATTTTAAATCCTGACCGACCTGCCGGACATCGCGCAATTTTAACTGCTTTTTATCCGCCATTTGTTGTAAACCCGGCAGGTTAAACAATCCGCGTCCCTGGTCGCCTAAAATACACGGAGCCATATAAATGATATATTCATCAATCAGCCCTTGCGCTAGTAACGCGCCATTCAGCACGGAACCCGCCTCAACCAGCAGCTCGTTGATTTGCTGTTGGCTTAAAAAATCCATCACGGCATGCAAGTCCAATCGCCCGTTTTTACCTGGCAGTTGATAGACTTCAAAACCCGCCTGTTCCAACGCGCGTTGTTTTTGCCGATCATCTGCACAAGTTAAAATCAGGCTGCGTCCCGGCAATTTTGCCATCTTCGCGGTAACCGGCATGTTCAGATGAGTATCCAAGACCACCCGAAGCGGTTGTTCGACAACCCAGTCCACACGGGCATTCAGCGCCGGATCATCCGCCAACACCGTATTGATGCCGGTTAAAATTGCCGAGCTCTCCGCTCTTAAGCGCTGCACATCGGCTCTGGCCTCGCCTCCGGTAATCCATTTGCTTTCGCCCGACGCCATCGCGGTGCGACCATCCAGACTCATCGCCAGCTTGCTACGCACAAACGGGCGGCAAGCGGTCATCCGCTTGATAAACCCGCGATTTAATGCTCGCGCATCTTCCTGCAATACGCCGCAGACCACCTCAATTTCGGCCGTTTTGAGCTTTTCCAGTCCGCTGCCGGACACCTGCGGATTGGGATCCTGCATAGCCGCAACCACCCGAGCGATTCCGGCGTTTATCAGCGCATCGCAACACGGCGGCGTTTTGCCTTGGTGGCTGCAAGGCTCCAGCGTGACATAGGCGGTTGCGCCTGTTGCATCCTGCACGTTTTTTAATGCCTCAACTTCTGCATGACCTAAGCCTGCTTTAGCATGCCAGCCTTCGCCGATCACCACATCGTCCCTGACTAAAACACAGCCTACACGGGGATTCGGATCGGTCGTATAACGGCCTTTTTTAGCCAGCTGAATGGCTCGCGCCATGTAAAAAGCATCGCGTGACGCTGACATTATTTTTGTCGCACCGGTTCCTTACCGCTTGCGACACTTCCGCCATCCGTGGCAGTCGTCTGTAAATGTTCAATCATATCGGTGAATTCACTGACATCCTGAAAACTGCGATAAACCGAGGCAAACCGTACAAAAGCCACATGATCCAACAATCTCAACTCCTTCATAACTTGTTCACCCAGCACCTGCGCCGATATTTCCCGCTCACCCATCGCCCGCAAATCCTGTTTTATACGATTGATTGCCGCTTCAATATCGTCACTACCTACCGGTCGCTTTTCCAGAGCCCTGAGCATGCCGGCGCGCAGCTTTTTTTCCTCGAAAGGCTCACGTATTCCGTCACGCTTAACAATGCGGGGCAGCGTCAACTCGGCCACCTCGTGCGTAGTAAACCGCTCCTTACAAACATGACACTCACGCCGACGGCGAACCTGGTCCCCGTCATTGGCCAACCTGGAATCAAGAACCCGCGTATCTTGTGCTCCGCAAAACGGACATCGCATAATTAAACCACTGTTTTTATCTACCGATGACCTCCATGGATGGAGGAAATGCCGACGACTGCCGGGAGCAGTCGCGGCAAAATCGGCCTTCAAACTCGAAAACCGTCAATTTTATAACACTCTGCCGGTTATCTGTATTTTATTTTTCTAAACTATACGGTAACCGCGCTTATACTTACCCAACCACAGCGCACCGGAAATAGCCGAATGAAACAACAAGAAGGCGTAATAAAATATCAGTTAAATCATACCCAACAACCGATTAGCTCCCAGTACTCATTAACCGACATCAACGCCTGGCGCACCATTGCCGTCCGGCTCGACCTAATCGGACAAAGCCCTGAGCGATACGACAATATCGGTTTTGGCAATATCAGACAAAGAATCGCCCCTCACAGCGCTCAATTCATCATCAGCGGTACGCAAACAGGGCATCTTGAACAACTGAGCCCGGAACATTATTGCCTGATTGTCAAAGCGGAACCTCAACAAAACCGGCTTCAATCCCGCGGCTTGTGCAAACCTTCGTCCGAATCCCTGACCCACGCCAGCGTATACGCCCAGAACCAGGCCATTCAAGCCGTTATTCACGCACACAGCCCTGAAATCTGGAAACAGACCATAGCACTTGGACTGCCCCACACGACTGCCGACATTGCCTACGGTACAGTTGAAATGGCGGCAGCTGTTGAACAATTATTTCAATCCGGCAAGCTGACGCAAACTTCATTATTTACCCTGCTGGGGCATGAAGACGGGGTCATCGCTTTCGGCAGAAACATGGAGGAAACGGCATGGGAACTGATCAAACATTTATCGCTGGCTATCCGCATTGAACTACAATGCGTTAACCGATAAGATACGCAGTTCTATCATTAGCAACTGTTAATAAAATATGCCGGAAATACTGATCTACACCACCAATATTTGTCCTTACTGCATAATGGCCAAGCGTCTGCTAGACAAAAAAGGCCTATCCTATAGAGAACTCAATGTAGATGTCAAACCCGGTTTAAGAGAAGAAATGATGTTCAAAACAAACCGCCGCACCGTTCCGCAAATCTATATCGGCGATTATCACGTCGGCGGCTTTGACGAGCTGCATGCGCTGGAACAACAAAAGAAACTGGATGATTTGTTGGCGACAGCGTAGGCTAAAAATAAAGTGATGACTGAACAGCGTTGTGGGCGCGAATTTATTCGCGCAGTGGCGGCAAAAAAGCGAATAAATTCGCGCCCACATAATCAATCTTCCTTGCCGGTTTAAACCTCGGCCTTTGTGTAGATAGCTATGCCCGGAATCCCGGGTATAAACAGCATGCCAAAGCTATAACCCTCTTAAAATATCCTTTTTAATATCTTCAAGATTTTCCAACCCGACTGAAATCCTGACCAAGCCGTCCTTGATACCGGCCGCCGCTCTGACTTCGGGTGCTAAACGGCCATGCGTGGTGGTTGCAGGATGGGTGATGGTGGTTTTAACATCGCCAAGATTTGCGGTAATCGACAGCATTTCGGTGGCGTCGATCAACTTCCAGGCGTGCTCCTTGCCGCCGGTCAGCTCAAAACTGACGATACCGCCGAAATGACTTTGCTGACGCTTGGCCAGTTGGTGCTGGGCATGCGATGCCAAACCGGGATAATGCACTTTGGCGATACCGGGCTGTTGCTCCAGCCAAAGGGCCAGTTCAAAGGCGCTATCGCAATGCGCTTTCATTCTGACCGCCAACGTTTCCAAGCCGGACAAAAACACCCAAGCATTGAAAGGACTCATGGTCGCGCCGCCGGTGCGCAGATACGGATAAATAGACTTTTCGATGATCTCGTCGCTGGCAATGACCGCGCCGCCGACACAACGCCCCTGCCCGTCTATATATTTGGTTGCCGAATGGATCACAATATCCGCGCCCAGTTCGAAAGGCTTTTGCAACACCGGCGTACAAAAACAATTGTCAACGATCAACAAACTACCGTGTTTATGGGCTATGTCGGCAAGCGCTGTTATATCGGCAATTTCAATCAACGGATTGGACGGTGTTTCCAGAAACAGAAACCGGGTATTCGGCTTCATCGCCGCTTCCCAAGCTGCGGTATCGATCAAATCGACAAAGTCGGTTTCAACCCCGAATTTGCTGAAATAATTCTGGAACATCAGCACGGTATTGCCGAACACGCCGCGCGAACACAGCACATGATCACCGGCTTTAAGCAGCCCCATGCCGACCGCCATAATAGCCGCCATGCCGGATGAAAATGCCAGACAACGCTCGCCTTTCTCCATTAACGCCAGTCTTTCCTGAAAGGCGCTAACCGTTGGATTGGTGAAACGGGAGTAGATGTTACCGGGTTTCTGCCCGGTAAAGCGCAAAGCGGCCTCTTCGGCACTCTTGAACACATAACTGGAAGTAGCAAAAATCGGTATGCTATGCTCATCTTCATGAGTACGCTTATGCCCGGCTCTGATCGCCTGAGTTTCCAGTGAGTAGTCGTTCCAGTTAATATCTGTCATTGGCTTATTAAACGTATTTATTTGTTAATTTAAAGTGTCTGCAATTCGATAAGCGCGCCTTGCACCTTGCACCTTGAATCTCGAAAACCTCAATCCCCATTTTGCATGCCGATAATGAAATTTTCCGAGTTTCTGGTCGATTGTGCGTTGTCATTGCGCAAAGCTTCGGTACGTTCCAGATACGCGTCGTCAATATCGCCGGTGATGTAGTCATTACTAAAGCAGGAGGTATCGAAGTGCTTAATATCCGGATTACCTTTACGAACCGCATCAATCAGGTCATTCAGCTCCTGATAAATCACCCGATCAGCGCCGATTGCAATACACACCTCGTCTTCGGTACGATTATGGGCAATCAATTCATGAGCGGCCGGCATATCGATGCCGTAAACATTGGGATAACGAACCGGCGGCGCAGCCGAGGCAAAATACACTTTTTTAGCGCCGGCATCTCTGGCCATTTGAATAATCTGCTCGGACGTTGTGCCTCTGACGATTGAATCGTCAACCAGCAATACGTTCTTGCCTTCAAACTCGAGACCAATGGCGTTTAGCTTCTGTTTGACCGATTTCTCCCGCATTTTTTGGCCCGGCATGATAAACGTCCGGCCGATATAACGGTTTTTTATGAAGCCTTCACGGTACTTCACACCCAGAATATTTGCCATTTGCAAAGCCGCTGTTCGGCTGGTGTCGGGAATGGGAATAATCACATCGATGTCATGATCAGGCCAGTCTCTTAGCACTTTTTTAGCTAACTTTTCACCCATACGCAGACGCGCTTTATAAACCGATATACGATCAATAATCGAATCCGGCCTGGCAAGATAGACATACTCGAAAATACACGGACAATGATCCGTTTTCTCAGCACACTGTTTGGTATGCAATACGCCTGATTCCTCAATAAATATGGCTTCGCCGGGCTCAAGGTCTCTATTAAGCTCAAAACCCAACACATCCAGAGCGACACTTTCGGATGCGATCATGAATTCCGTACCCTGCTCGGATTTTTTTTCGCCAAACACTATAGGTCGAATCCCATGAGGATCCCTGAAACCTAAAATACCGAATCCGGCAATCATAACCACAGCCGCATAAGCCCCACGACATCGGCGATGAACTCCGGATACCGCTTGAAAAACATCATCTACACTTAAATGCAATTTGCCTAAACTTTGCAGTTCATGAGCAAAAACATTCAACAAAACTTCAGAATCGGAATCGGTATTGATGTGCCGTTGATCTTCGATGAACAGAACCTTTTTTAGCTCTTCGGTATTGGTCAAATTGCCGTTATGCGCAAGCGTCAAGCCAAAAGGCGAGTTTACATAGAAAGGTTGCGCCTCTGCAGAACTGGTGCAACCCGCCGTTGGATAACGAACGTGAGCAATACCCATATTGCCTTTTAATCTCAACATTTGGGCGTTGGTAAAAACATCACGGGTTAAACCGTTTTCCTTGCGCAAATGTAGCCGTCCGGCCTCACAGGTCACAATGCCTGCGGCA
The DNA here is from genome assembly GCA_030655535.1 of Methylobacter sp. GTDB lineage: Bacteria > Pseudomonadota > Gammaproteobacteria > Methylococcales > Methylomonadaceae > Methylobacter_A. The sequence goes on from JAURVK010000156.1 coordinate 9,999, forward strand.
TCCTGACCTCTATGTTGCAACACTGTCAGAGCATCATATAGCTCTTGATTAACAGCCTGATGTGAAACGATAGCAGCAATACCACACATTATTTTTTAACCTGCATTGTTTATTAAGAATTAGCGAAAGAAATTAGCGATAACTGATGGTTTCGGCCATACCTGACGAAAAATGATCTCGCAACCAAGTAGCGAGCAATTGAAAAGGCGGAATGAATGTCGATTCTTTCCACCAGGAATCCTTGGGCAAGGGTGTCAATCCCGCCAATATGACAACGACAGTAACGACGATCATGCCGCGCACAACGCCAAAAACCATCCCGCCGAAACGACCCGTAAAGGTTAATCCGGTTTTTTTAACCCCTATATTCAATAGAAAACCGATTAGACCGCCAAGGCTCAACGTGATTACCAATAAAACCACAAAAGAGGCAACCATTCTGGCGGATGGATGGCTGATAGCCGATTCCATAAAAATAGAGAACTCAGGACTAAAGTTCAATCCCACCCAGCTTGCCAGCATCCAGAATGCCAACGAGAAAACTTCCTTAATAAATCCTCGCAACAGACCGATTACCAAGGAAATAAAAACCAGCCCGATTAGCGTAAAATCTACCCAGATCATGCTTTTATGCTATCCCTGCCGAGGTGCTGATACGTAACAATGTCTATTATCGATCCTTTATTCAGTTTATAACTTGTTTTTATTACCATGAAGGACATGAAGATAATGAAGGAAGTCAATACAGTAAACTCTTCAAGTCCTTCATGCTCTTCATGGTAAAAATAAACGACATTCCCTGAAATCCCTCTCTGCCATTTTCCATCACTCAGACATCAAAACTGCCTTTATATTCTTTTTATCCAGTCTTGCCTTCATTGCGGCGGCTTTTTTCTGGTCAAGTTCCGGACCTACCCGGAGCCGGTATATGGTTCCTTTATCTGTTTGGACGGTATCCAGCGAAGCGGGTAAACCTTGTTCGCTCAAGCTGTCCCAATAAGAAATTGCATTTTCTTTTTTACTGAAACTACCGAGCTGAATATACCAACGCACTAATTTTGCACTCGTTTTCGGTGCAGCTACTGGCTTTCCCGCTTCTGCTACAGCGGCAGCAAGACCCTTCGCGGTATTCGGTAGTTTAGGCGGCGATTGCTTAGCGGTCACTGGCGGTTTTGCAGGCTCTTTAACCGTTACTGGCTTTATCGTCTCTACAACCTTCTGAACCTGTTCAGGTTTTTTAACCACTGCTTTTATTCTGGAATCCCTAAGTTGAGTACTTTTTCTGCCATCATTCGCAGCATTTGCCGATAAAGGCCGCTCAACGAACTCTTTGGTATTGCCATCCTCGGTATAGCCTTCGGATTCGGCATACAAAGACTCCCCGGAACGATCCTGTTTATCGGGTTCATCTTCTACACCGGTACTCTCTAAAGCATCACTGGCATTTTCGATGGATAAAGGCTCAGGATCCGGCAATCCTAAAACCTGATCCGCACTGCTCGGCACAAATCGGCCATCTGCACCTGGAGCGCCTGAATCAACTGGAGCAGGAATACTCAGTTCACTGACTAACTTGCCGCTATTATCGACAGGATCATCGAACAGCATCGGGATAAAAATTGCACATAGGGCCGTAACAACAACCGCGCCAATCAAACGTTGTTTTAATTCATGATCCATTTCGTCTACTCACTTATTTTCAAATTCAACCAAGCAATCAGATACCAAAAAGAAAGATCCAAAAACCAATAACAAATCACCTTCTCTCGACTGGTTTTTTGCCGCAGCAAATGCCTCAGTAAAACCAGAAAAACCAAAAGAAACCCTGGACACCGAACTTTGTAAAAAAATCTCACGCATAACCGATTCCGTAACCGCTCTAGGATTTGCCAAAGGCGCAAAAAACCAGTCGTAAACCACCAGATTCATAATTTCAAGGACTCCGGCTATGTCCTTGTCTTTCATCATTGAAAAAACAGCATGAATGCGTCTTCCGGGGAAAACAGCCGTCACGTAATCAGCCAATGTTCGGACTGCCTGAGGGTTATGCCCCACATCCAGCAACACGGGGATTGCGCCGTCAATCAATTGAAATCGACCGGCTAACCGGACACTTTCCAGTCCCTGCTTAATCGACGCTTCAGTTACCGGCAAAATCTCAGCCATCTTGGTCGCTGCCAAAATAACCGCCGATGCATTGCGATACTGATGTTCCCCTTTTAATCCCGGTTCGGACAATTGTAACATTTGCCGGTCGGCAGAGAACCAATCCCATCCTGTTGCCTGCTTTTTATAACCAAAATCTTTACCGATACGATACAGCAGGGCATGTTGCTCAATAGCGCTTTGTATTAATGATTCCGGCGGTTCCGGATCGCCTATGACGGCAGGAATTCCCGCTCGAAAAATACCGGCTTTTTCCCGTCCTATGGCTTCTCGCGTACCGCCCAGCCATTCGATATGATCAATACTGATACTGGTGATCAATGCCACATCGGGGTCGATAATGTTGACGGCATCCAATCGCCCGCCCAAACCGACCTCAAGCAATTGAACATCGACTCCGGCACGACGGAATATATCCAATGCCGCCAGTGTACCAAATTCAAAATAGCTTAATGAAGTATTGCCGCGTACCGACTCTATTCTTGCAAATGCCTCACAGATCTTGTCATCCGACACCGGCTTGCCGTCAATTTTTATTCTTTCATTATATTTCAGGATATGCGGCGACGTATAAGCCCCTACCCGATAGCCTTGCGCCGTGTAAATAGCCTCAAGATAAGCAACAGACGAGCCTTTGCCGTTGGTTCCGGCGACAGTAATAGTTGGAGGTTTGACATAATCGGGATTAAGCGCATGAAAAACCTGCGCCGCCCGCTCCAAA
>JAURVK010000175.1 GCA_030655535.1 Methylobacter sp.
AACCACCCGATCCCATCCCGAACTCGGAAGTGAAACCGTTTAGCGCCGATGATAGTGTGGCAGTTTGCCATGCGAAAGTAGGGAATTGCCAAGCTCTTAAATCAAAAACCCAAGTCTATGTACTTGGGTTTTTTTTTGCCTTGCGTTTGATATTCGCATTAGCGTTAACAATTACCGCAAATAACGGTAAAGAGTTCGCAAGCGACGAGACAATTAAGGAACAGCTGAACACTGAAAAGTTGGCCGCTCAAATAAAACCGATTATTGAGTGCTATATCGTTACACCATGTAGGTGAAAATTCCTTGTGGTTGCCTCGAACGATAGCAATGTTTTTACAATATGCAGCACTGATTGCGGCCCTGCTGTTTAGCCTGATAAAGCGCTTGGTCAGCGCGTTCGAATGCGGTTTCATCGGTGTCGCCAGTGATGAACTTTGTGACCCCGCAGGAAACGGTAATGGCAACGGCGGTGCCGCTGGCATTAAAGCCGGTTTTTTCAATAGTTTGACGTAGTTGGTTGGCCAGTATTAACGCCGATTGGCTGTCGGTGTTCGGTAGCAGCATGGTAAATTCTTCGCCACCAAAACGGGAGATAAAATCGGTTGTGCGGGAATGCTCGGATAATTGTTTGGCGATTAACAGCAACACTTTATCGCCGGCTTTATGGCCATAACTGTCATTGATATTTTTGAAATGATCGATGTCCCAGACGATCAGGCTTAAGGGTGAATGGTAACGTTTCCAGCGAGCCAGTTCGGTTTCCAGGCGTTCGTTATAGGCATTGCGATTTGGCAGGCCGGTTAATGCGTCGCGCAATGCCTGGGTATTGGCGATTTTTAGTTTTGATTTGAGATCGCAGGATTCTGACTCCAAATTTTTTATTTTATCAACTAAATCATCCAGTTGTTGCTGCGTTTTTTTACGGCGAATAGTTTCTTTTTGGTTGTGATCCTGAATTTCTTTGGCAATATTGGCTAATCGACTGTTGATGATTCCCTTTAAAGGCTCCAGTTTGGTGGCGTTGGTCGAGCTTAACTTTAATTCTTCCATTTGTTCAGAAACGGATTTATCGAGTTTGCTTCTGTTTTCGGCCGATTCAATGGCAGCCGTACTGGCTCCTATCAGGCTTACATCCAGTGCAGTCAGTTGTTCGGTAAGATGAGCGAGAAATTTATCAATGTCTTGCTGTTCGGATTGGTTGTGTTGTTTGATTTTAAGCAACAACTTAAATGACTTGTCCAGAATGGTTTCAAAAGCCGTTGCAGTTTGATTGGAAGCGGCTAGCAACTGTTTTGCAGCTTGAGCCTGTTGATCAAAGATGCTGGGGATTTCGATGCCTTCCAGTAACAGCAATAACTGTCGACTGACAATGCCTATATCAATCTGGTTGGCGATAATATTTGGCGGTGGAATGTCGTCGTCAGGCTCGATGATTTCAAGTATGGCGATAAATAATTGATTGGGGTTTTTAAATTTTACGGTCTCGGCTTTATTCTTTAGCCGTTTTAATGCATTTTGATGTTGTTCGGTTAGATATTGCTGAAGTAGGAAATCAAATAGCAGATCTGTTTCCACTGACTGGTTTTGAGGTGACGGGATTACTAAAGTGGTAAATTTTTCAAGGGCAGCTTTAAGTGCGTGGCTATTTATACCATTTTTTAATTGATCGCGAATATCGAGCAGATGCGGATCCAGAAGAGGGTCTAGTCCAGCGGTTGCGATAGTAAGGCGAACTATGATTTTACAAAGCAGGCCTTCTTTTTCCTGGTAGGATTGCTCAGATTGTTCCTGTTCATCAAGCAGATTTAAATATTTCTCTTTCCATTTATCTTGTCCGGCTGTCTTGCTAAATAAACTCATGATAGACCTTGCCAATGATTAAACTGTGACTATTTTGTGCAATGCGCCCTTACATGGATTACGCGTAGGGGCACGTTGCACGCACCCATTCAAAGAAAGTGATCTGTCGATATAGCGCACAGTTACTTTGTAGCGCTTTCCTGTTTAATCAGTTGATCGATGACTTCAAGCATTTTTTCATGAGAACCGGCAATCGGGCCGTTGGTTTTGTATTTGCCGTTAATAATGACGGCAGGAACCCCGGTTACGCCGTAACGACCGGCCATTGTGGTTGCTTGACGCATTTTGGCGTCGACTAGAAATGAATTGTAAGTGTCATGGAATTCATTTTCATTAACGCCATGCGCAACAAAGAATTTAGCCAGCTGATCTTCGGTCTCAAGGTTTTGTTTTTTGTTTTGGATGGCGTCGAAAAAGTCGGCATGAATTTTATCGACTACGCCCAGCGCTTCAGCCGTAAAATAAGCTTTGGCATGCTTGCCCCAAAGGTCGCTAAACACAGCGGGTTGGCGGATAAATTCAACGTTTTTAGGCAGGCTTTTTACCCATTTTTCCAATAGTGGTTCAAGGCTGTAGCAATGCGGGCAGCCGTACCAAAAGAACTCGATTATTTCAATTTTATCGGGATTATGGGTAGGTTGTGTCGGCGACAGGGTTTCATAACCAACCGATTCGGCTTTTAACAAGGTTGAGCAGGAAAACAATAAGATTAATAAACTGGTTTGGGCGATTTTTTTAAGCATGGCTAAGGTTCTCTATAAGATTTTGTAGGGCGGATTCGCGTAGCAAT
>JAURVK010000176.1 GCA_030655535.1 Methylobacter sp.
TCCACCCCAAAAACAGGTAGTTGCAGCAGAGGTAATGGTAATACCCCTCTCCTGCTCCTGCTCCATCCAGTCCATGGTTGCAGCGCCATCATGCACCTCACCTATCTTGTGAGATACCCCCGTATAATAGAGCACGCGCTCTGTTGTTGTGGTCTTACCTGCATCAATGTGTGCCATGATACCGATATTCCGATAAAACCCAATTGGAGTCTTACGAGCCACAACTATACAGTCTTCAATGTAATTCGTTAATTACCAGCGATAATGAGAGAAAGCTTTATTTGCTTCCGCCATTCTATGAGTGTCTTCACGCTTTTTAGCAGCAGAACCTCTACTTTCAAAAGCATCCATTAACTCACCAGCCAACTTAGCAGGCATATTTCTTTCATTTCTTTTGCGCGAAGCATCGATCAACCAGCGCATCGCCAAAGCCATACGCCTTGAAGGACGCACCTCAACTGGAACCTGGTATGTTGCACCACCAACGCGGCGAGACTTAACCTCTACCCTGGGCTGGACATTTTCTAAAGCCTTAGATAAAACTTCCAATGGCTCGCCATGCCCCTTGCTTTCGATTACATCTAAAGCACCATAGACAATACCTTCAGCAATAGACTTTTTGCCACTTTCCATAATCATATTCATAAATTTGGTCAGCATAATACTGCCAAATCTCGGATCTGGAATAATTTCTCTTTTTGTAGCGACTCTTCTTCTAGACATTTATCTCACCAACCAACGTTTAGCCTTTAGGCCTTTTTGTTCCATATTTAGAGCGACCACATTTTCTGTTAGTCACGCCTGAAGCATCCAAGCTACCACGTACAACGTGATATCTCACACCAGGCAAATCCTTAACACGACCGCCTCTTATCAGAACCACGGAATGCTCCTGAAGATTATGACCTTCACCACCAATGTAGCTACTAACTTCGGCCCCATTAGTTAACCTAACTCTCGCCACCTTACGAAGCGCAGAGTTTGGTTTTTTAGGCGTAGTCGTATAAACGCGAGTACATACCCCCCTGCGCTGAGGACAAGCCTCTAATGCAGGAACATTGCTTTTTTCTATTTTTTTAGCACGAGGCTTACGAACCAATTGGTTGATCGTGGCCATAACTTTGTTTACTCCGATGTACAATTTAACTGTCAAATAATAAAAGAACCGTCGCACATATTAAACGCCGACGGTGTGTATGACTCGACCCGACCTAAGCACGTTAGCTCATTTGAGCAGAGTATAATACTTGCTAATACTTAGCAGGTCAAGTCCATATTTAAAAACGATTTCCTAAATATTTAAAGCCTGCTTAAGGGCCTCTTCCACATCCCCGGCATCCACCACCAGAGGCGCTTCACTTTCAACTATATCATGCTGAGCAAATCTGTTTTTTCTGCCTTCATGAAAAGCCAAGCCAGTTCCTGCCGGGATTAAACGCCCAACAATAACATTCTCTTTTAATCCTTGTAAGCCATCACTTAGTCCACGCACCGCTGCATCAGTCAATACGCGGGTTGTTTCCTGGAATGACGCCGCAGAAATAAATGACTCCGTCGCCAATGATGCCTTGGTAATCCCTAACAACACAGAATTGTAACTTGCAGGAATCTTCCCTTCAGCCTCCACCTTGTCATTTTCTTCTCGCATTGCGGCACGCTCAACTTGATCACCTTTCAGGAATCCTGTGTCGCCTGACGCAGTAATCTCAACTTTTCTGAGCATTTGACGAATGATAGCCTCAATGTGTTTATCATTGATCTTAACACCCTGCAAACGATATACGTCCTGGATTTCCTTAACCAGATAGTTCGCTAACTCCTCAATCCCTCTTAATCTGAGAATATCGTGCGGGGTCAACTCACCTTCTGCAATGGTTTCACCCTTTTCAACATATTCGCCCTCAAAGACCGTAATATGACGCCATTTAGGTATCAGCGTTTCAATTTGCTCGCCCGCAGGGTCGGTAATTATTACACGCTGCTTACCCTTGGTTTCCTTACCAAATGAAATGGTTCCACTAGTCTCCGCAAGAATTGCCGGGTCTTTTGTTTTTCGCGCTTCAAATAAATCAGCAACACGCGGTAAACCGCCGGTAATATCTCTCGTTTTACTAGACTCCTGAGGAATCCTCGCTAAAACATCACCCACCTTAACTTCACCGCCGTCTTTGATCCCGGCAATCGCACCTGCCGGCAAGAAATATTGTGCGGGTATTTCAGTACCCGGCAAATAAATTGAATTCCCATCACCATCAAACAACTTCACCATCGGCCGTAATTCCTTACCCGCACTTCCCCGCTGCTTTGGATCAGTGACGACTAATGAACTCAAGCCGGTAACTTCATCGGATTGTTTTTGTACGGTGACACCGTCGACAAAATCAATTAATTCAACCACACCATCTACTTCAGTTATTACCGGATGCGTATGAGGATCCCAGGTAACAATTATATCACCGGCATTGATTCGAGAGCCTTCCTGCACGGAAAGCACCGCCCCATAAGGAATTTTATAACGCTCTTTTTCTCGACCATAATCATCAACCACGCCGACCTCACCGGATCTTGAGACAGCAACCAAATTCCCCTCACGATTTGCGACCGACTTCAGATTATTAAGACGCACAGTTCCCGCAGATTTAACCTGAACATTGCTGATTGCAGCAGATCTGGATGCCGCTCCACCGATATGGAAGGTCCGCATAGTCAACTGCGTACCTGGCTCACCGATTGACTGCGCAGCAATAACACCTACCGCCTCACCAATATTCACCATGTGACCTCGACCCAAATCACGCCCATAACAGGCAGCACAAACACCATGCCTGTTTTCACAAGTAATGATTGAACGAACCAAAACCTGATCAATACTATGCTCATCAAGAACAGCCACCCAGTGCTCATCCAGCAACGTACCGCCAGGTACCACAACAATATCTCCAGCCGAATCCATTATGTCATTGACAGCAACTCGGCCCAATACCCGTTCCGATAAAGGCTCAACTACATCACCACCCTCAATAATTGGAGTCATGATCAGCCCGTTAGTCGTACCGCAATCATCCCCGTTAATTACCAAATCCTGCGCCACATCGACCAATCTACGCGTCAAGTACCCGGAGTTTGCAGTTTTTAATGCCGTATCTGCCAGACCTTTACGCGCGCCATGCGTAGAGATAAAATATTGCAATACGTCCAAGCCTTCTCTGAAGTTAGCGGTGATCGGCGTTTCAATAATAGAACCGTCGGGCTTAGCCATCAAGCCACGCATCCCGGCTAACTGACGAATCTGGGCAGCAGAACCCCGAGCGCCTGACTCCGCCATCATAAAGATAGAATTAAATGATTTTTGTTTTACTGTCTTACCTTCTGCATTAACAACCGACTCTTCACCCAGTCCGTCCATCATGACCTTGGCTATCTGGTCGTTAGCATGCGACCAAATATCAACAACCTTGTTATATCGTTCGCCGTCAGTTACCAAACCGGAAGCATATTGACTTTGGATTTCGTTAACCTCGGCATCAGAGGCTTTAATAATATCGACTTTTTTAGGCGGAATTACCATATCTTCGATACCGAACGAAACCCCGGAAATTGTTGCATATCTAAAGCCCAGATACATCAACTGATCGGCGAGTATTACCGTATCTTTGTTACCCAAGTAGCGATAACTATAGTTGATCAAACGCGATATGTTCTTTTTGGTCATATCACAGTTAACCAGCTCGTAGGGCATACGATCAGGAACCACTTCCCAGATTAACGCACGGCCCACGGTAGTTTCTACTCGATGAGTTTTATCCTCAGTCTCGCCATTTTCGTTTACCACTTTTTCAGTGATACGCAATTGAATTTTAGATTGCAATTCAATGGTTTTAGTTAACAGCGCCTTATGAATTTCACCAACACTGACAAATATACTGCCATCGCCTTTTGCATTAATTTTTTCACGACTGATGTAATAAAGCCCCAATACCACGTCTTGAGACGGATTGATAACAGGCTCGCCGTTTGCTGGAGACAATATATTATTTGTCGCCATCATCAAGGTTCTGGCTTCCAGTTGCGCTTCAATAGACAACGGAATATGAACAGCCATCTGATCGCCGTCAAAGTCGGCGTTAAACGCACTACAGACCAATGGATGTAACTGAATGGCCTTGCCTTCAATTAGCGTAGGCTCAAATGCCTGAATACCCAACCTATGCAATGTAGGCGCACGGTTTAATAAAATAGGATGTTCGCGGATAACTTCTTCAAGTATATCCCAGACTTCAGCGCCTTCCCGCTCAACCATTTTCTTCGCCGCTTTAATGGTTGTGGCTAGGCCGCGAAATTGTAGTTTGCTAAATATAAACGGCTTAAACAGCTCCAATGCCATTTTTTTCGGAAGTCCGCATTGATGCAGTCTTAACGTAGGTCCGACAACAATTACCGAACGACCCGAATAATCAACGCGCTTACCCAACAAGTTTTGTCTAAAACGACCTTGCTTACCTTTAATCATATCCGCCAATGATTTAAGCGGTCTTCTGTTGGTTCCGGTAATCGCACGACCACGACGACCGTTATCGAGCAACGCATCAACCGATTCCTGCAACATGCGCTTTTCGTTGCGAACGATAATGTCCGGCGCATTCAAGTCCAGCAAGCGGTTTAAGCGGTTGTTTCTGTTGATAACGCGACGATAAAGGTCATTCAAATCAGAGGTTGCGAATCGACCGCCGTCCAGAGGCACCAGCGGGCGCAGCTCGGGCGGCAATACCGGCAACACTTTCAAAATCATCCACTCCGGGCGATTTTTTGAATTCAATAACGCATCCATAACTTTCAGGCGTTTTGAGTACTTTTTAATCTTGGTTTCTGAATTGGTCGAATTTATTTCTTCACGCAGAATTTCAACTTGCTCTTTTAAATCAATCGATTTAAGCAAGTCATAAATAGCCTCTGCGCCCATTTTTGCAACAAAATCATCCCCATGCAATTCAACCGCATCCAGATAATCATCATCGGTAAGCAATTGGCCTTTATCCAAAGGCGTCATGCCCGGATCTAAAACGACGAACGATTCAAAATACAGCACGCGCTCGATCTCGCGCAACGTCATATCCAATAGCAACGCTATTCTGGAGGGTAGCGATTTTAGAAACCAAATATGCGCAACGGGACTGGCTAAATCAATATGCCCCATTCTTTCACGGCGAACCTTGGATAACGTAACCTCAACACCACATTTTTCGCAAATAACGCCGCGATGCTTCAGTCTTTTATATTTACCGCAAAGGCACTCATAATCACTGACCGGGCCAAAAATCTTGGCGCAAAATAAACCGTCGCGCTCAGGCTTAAAGGTTCGATAGTTAATCGTTTCCGGTTTTTTTACTTCGCCATATGACCAGGAACGAATCATATCCGGTGATGCCAAACCAATGCTGATTCCGTCAAAATCATCGGCACGACCTTGACGTTTTAAGAAATTCATTAAATCTTTCAAGAGCTTGTCCTCTTTAAATGCTTTCTGGCGTATACCAGAACAGGCTGTAGATTGGGTTACGACTGCATGGATGCAGGAGGTAGAGCAATGCAGAAGCAATTGCCGAGACGTTTCATTTCTGCGCCACAACCCAACGGGTACGTCATTGGTTTGCCGGGTTACGCTACGCTACCAACAGTAGGCGCTTTAGGCGACCCGACCTACACACCTAATCCCGCTGCAATTCTATATTGACAGCCAATGAGCGGATTTCTTTAATTAAAACATTAAATGATTCCGGCATACCAGCTTCCATTTTATGATCGCCATCGACAATGTTTTTATACATGCGCGTTCTACCGGTCACGTCATCAGATTTAACCGTCAACATTTCCTGCAAGGTATAAGCCGCGCCGTAAGCTTCAAGCGCCCAGACCTCCATTTCCCCGAAACGCTGTCCGCCGAATTGCGCCTTACCGCCTAATGGCTGCTGCGTAACCAAGCTATAAGGTCCTGTTGACCGCGCATGCATCTTGTCATCAACCAAATGGTTCAACTTCAGCATATACATATAGCCAACCGTAACTTCACGTTCAAACGGTTCGCCGGTCAAGCCGTCATAAAGCGTAACCTGCCCATGTTCAGGCAAATCCGCCAACTTCAACATAGTGCGAATTTCATCTTCGCTTGCGCCGTCAAATACAGGAGTCGCCATAGGCACACCGCCAACAAGATTTTCCGCCATTTCCAGAATTTCTTTATCGGCGAATGAAGCCAAATCTTCTTTACGGCCACTGCTGTTATAGATTTTATCCAGATATTCCCGGATTGCAGCAACTTTAGCTTTTTCCGCATCATATTTGGCTTCAAGCATTTTGCCTATCTTGATGCCCAAGCCTTTCGCTGCCCAGCCCAAATGCGTTTCAAGCACCTGTCCGACGTTCATCCGCGAGGGTACGCCTAATGGATTCAAGACTATATCAACCGGGTTTCCATCAGCCGTATAAGGCATGTCTTCAATTGGTCTGATCATAGAAATAACACCTTTATTTCCATGACGTCCGGCCATCTTATCTCCAGGCTGTATGCGCCTTTTAACCGCCAGATAAACCTTAACCATTTTCAGAACGCCTGGCGCCAAGTCATCACCCATGGTGATTTTTTTACGCTTGACTTCAAATTTTTCATCAAAGTCTTTCCTTTGTTGCTCTACCTGAGCAACTACGGTTTCCAGCTGAAGATTAATCTCCTCGTCCTTCATGCGGATTTTCAGCCACTCTGAATGCTTCAAGCCATTAAGATATGATTGGGTTATTTCGGTTCCCGCTTTTAACTGTCCGGGACCCGCTTGAGCAACTTTTCCAACCAAAAGTCTGGCAACACGCGCAAAAATATCTTCTTCAAGAATTTTCAGCTGATCATCAAGGTCTTTTCGATAACGCTTGATTTCTTCCTGCTCAATATCCAGAGCTCGTTTGTCCTTCTTTACTCCATCACGGGTAAATACCTGAACATCAATAACCGTACCTTCGATACTTCCAGGTACACGCAATGAGGTATCTTTAACGTCGGCCGCTTTCTCACCGAAAATCGCCCGTAATAATTTTTCTTCCGGTGTTAACTGGGTTTCACCTTTTGGCGTCACCTTACCTACCAGAATATCACCACCTTTAACTTCAGCGCCGACATAAACTATCCCGGATTCATCAAGCTTGGACAACGCTTCTTCGCTGACGTTAGGAATATCCGCCGTAATTTCTTCCGGACTATGTTTGGTATCACGTGCTACGCAAGTTTTCTCTTCGATATGGATCGTAGTGAATCGGTCTTCTTTAACGACACGCTCTGAAACCAGAATCGAATCCTCAAAGTTGTATCCATTCCAAGGCATAAACGCAACCAACATATTCTGCCCTAACGCTAACTCGCCAATATCCGTTGACGGACCATCTGCCATAATATCGCCGGCATTAACGATATCGCCTGGCTTTACCAGTGGTTTTTGGTTGATACAGGTATTCTGATTCGAACGGGTATATTTAATAAGGTTGTAAATATCAACCCCTGGCATACCTGTTTCGGTTTCCGTATCGTTTACACGTACCACGATTCTGGCCGCGTCGACCGCCTCAATCTTACCCCCACGGGCGGCAACCACGGTTACGCCTGAATCTTTAGCAACCGTTCTTTCCATGCCGGTACCCACCAATGGCTTTTCAGCTCTTAGCGTAGGAACAGCCTGACGTTGCATGTTTGAACCCATCAACGCACGGTTAGCATCGTCATGCTCCAGGAACGGGATAATGGAAGCCGCTACCGAGACTATCTGCTTCGACGACACATCCATATACTGAACAGTGTCAGACATCGCCAAGGTAAACTCGTCTTTATGCCGACAAGAAACCAAACCATCAACCAATTTCCCGTTTGCATCCACAGCAACACTGGCCTGAGCAATGACGAACTCGCCTTCTTCAATAGCTGACAAATAATCGACATGATCGGTTACCTTGCCATCGACTACTTTTCTATAAGGTGTTTCCAGGAAACCATAATTATTGGTACGCGCATAAACCGACAATGAATTTATCAAGCCGATGTTGGGTCCTTCAGGTGTCTCAATAGGACACACACGACCATAATGCGTTGCATGTACGTCACGAACCTCAAATCCGGCGCGTTCTCTTGCCAAACCGCCTGGCCCTAAAGCCGATACGCGTCGTTTATGCGTCACCTGGGATAATGGATTATTTTGATCCATAAACTGCGACAGCTGACTAGAACCGAAAAACTCTTTTACCGCAGCAGAAACCGGTTTCGCATTGATAATTTCCTGCGGCATCAGTCCTTCTGAATCTGCAAGCGTTAATCGTTCTTTAACCGCTCTTTCAACCCGAACCAAGCCTACACGGAATTGGTTCTCGATCATTTCACCAACCGAGCGAACCCGTCTGTTACCTAAATGGTCAATATCGTCAACATTACCGTTGCCGTTACGAATATCTATTAATTCCTTGAGTACATCAATTATGTCATCCTTAGTTAAGGTACCCGGCCCTGTTATCTCTTGACGCCCCAGGCGACGATTAAACTTCATCCGTCCAACCGTAGACAAGTCATACCGTTCATCGGTAAAGAACAAATTCTGGAACAGGTTTTCTGCCGAATCTTTAGTCGGTGGCTCACCAGGACGCATCATCCGGTATATTTCAACCAATGCTTCAAGACTATTGGTAGTTGTATCCAGTCTCATCGCATTAGACATGTACGGACCTTTGTCCAAGTCATTAACAAATAAGGTATTAAGCTCTGTAATCCCACTTGTCATGCACTGATCGATTATCGCTAGAGTAATCTCATCATTAACATTAGCAAGCAATTCACCTGTCGATTGGTCAATTAGGTTGTGCCCCAATATTTTACCAAGCAAGTATTCCTTGGGCACTTCTACTTCAGTCAACCCGGACTTGTTCATTTCACGGATATGCTTAGCCGTAATCCGACGCCCCTCTTCAACCAGTATCTGACCCTTCGCGCTCTTAATATCAAAGGCTGCAATTTCGCCGCGCATCCGCTCAGGGACGATATGAAAAATGCATTTTTGTGCATCAAGGGTAAATTTGTTCATTTCGAAGAAAATCTTGATCATTTCTTCGTTGTCAAAGCCTAAACCTCTAAGCAAAATAGTTGCAGGTATTTTTCTTCGTCTGTCTATTCGAACAAATACGCAATCTTTATGATCAAATTCAAAATCTAGCCACGAACCACGATAAGGAATAACCCGAGCATTAAATAACAGCTTTCCTGACGAATGGGTCTTGCCTTTATCATGATCGAAGAAAACGCCAGGCGAACGATGTAACTGAGAGACAATTACCCGCTCTGTCCCATTAATGACAAATGTTCCATTATCTGTCATCAACGGCAACTCACCCATGTAAACTTCCTGCTCACGGATATCCTTGACTACTTTTGCATTCGCAGAGGCTTCTTTGTCATAGATAACCAGGCGAACTAACACCCTTAAGGGTGCAGCATAGGTTGCGCCTCTTTGTTGACACTCTCTTACATCAAAAACAGGCTCCCCCAATCTATATTTCACATACTCCAGCACCGCATATCCGGAATGGCTTTCAATGGGAAAAACACTGGAGAATGCAGCATGCAAACCTCTGTCTTCACGCTTTTCAGCCGTAACACCTGATTGCAAAAAGCCCGCATATGAATTAATTTGTGTTGCCAGAAGATAGGGAACATCAAGCACCTCAGTACCTTTCCCAAAGTTATTTCGAATACGCTTTTTTTCTGTAAAAGAGTAGGACATATCGCTTCCAAACCTTTTCGTCATAGATAATTTTCTACCGTGCAATTAGTGCAAACAGTAAAAGGCCGGTGACAAGGTTGCCACCAGCCATACTTGGCAAAGACGCCGTATTCCAGCGTCTTTGCGATTAGGTGGTCGTTGTTATTTAATTTCGACAGTAGCGCCTGCATCAACAAGCAGCTTTTGCGCTTCTTCTGCTTCAGCTTTAGAAACGCCTTCTTTCACTGTTGTTGGAACGCCTTCCACAGCATCTTTAGCTTCTTTCAAGCCTAATCCAGTAAGACCGCGCACTGCTTTAATAACTGAAACTTTATTTTCGCCGAAAGACGTCATAATAACGTTGAATTCAGTTTGCTCTTCAGCCGCAGCAGCAGATGCCACAGGTGCAGCTGCAACTGCTGCTGCCGCTGATACACCGAATTTTTCTTCCATCGCTGAAATCAAATCAACGATTTCCATAACGCTCATCTTTGAGACCGCTTCCAAGATATCTTCTTGCGAAATTGCCATTGTGTATTCCTCTAAAATAATAAGTTTTAAACTGGTTGTAGCACTAGAAACGTTGCATTGCAACGCTATACTATGCTGCTTCTTTCTGTTCTCTAATTGCAGCCAAAGTACGCACAAATTTCTCTGTAGGCGCTCTCATTACTGACATTAACAGAGCAATACCTTGATCGCGAGTAGGCAGACTGGCTAGTCGAGCAAGCTCAGACCCATCAAACGACTGTCCGCCAATAGCGACTATTTTGGTAATTAACTTGTCGTGAGTCTTAGCAAAATTACTGATTAAACGCGCTGCAGATCCTGGATCTTCCATAGAAAACGCAAT
>JAURVK010000177.1 GCA_030655535.1 Methylobacter sp.
TGCAGAATTTGGCGAAACCATCGAATCAACGCCGTGGCTATACCGCCGCTTGTTCTGGGAATGCGGCCTGATAGGCCAAGTGCTGTATCTGGAAGCTGAAGCGGCAGGCGTTCGCGGCACAGGCATCGGCTGTTATTTTGATGACAGCGTGCATGAGATTTTAGGGTTCAAGGACGATAAATTCCAAAGCCTTTATCATTTTACGGTGGGTAAACCGCTGGAAGATAAACGGCTGGAAACGTTACCGGCTTATGGGCATTTGAACTGCACAACACTGTAGCCAGGACAATAACCCCCTAAAGCTAGTTAGGTAGAGTGGTCACGAACCTTTATTGAGCAAGTGGTGTTTTGAAAGGTATGCGATGCGTACCATGATTAATGTAAAATGACGGCTCAATTCCGCGTGAGTACAAAAAGCATGATGCCGAACCCTGTTAGACTGTTCCATATCACTGCTATTGATAACTTGAGGGCTATTTGTCAGCGCAATGAATTAGTCAGCAAAAATGCCGGTGCCTCGTCAGGAATTAATTATCAGAATATTGCCCATGCAAGCATCCAAACAACTCGTGCGACCAAGCTAGTAATGGATCCGCCCGGAGGCAACATTCATGATTATGTGCCATTCTATTTTGCACCAAGGTCACCTATGTTGTTTACGATAAATAACGGGAACGTTGATGGCTGTTCTTTGAAACAAGATGATATTTTGCATTTTGAAACCACGGTAGACCGAGCCATTCAAAATAATCCAAAATTTGTATTTTATGATCGTAATGCCGCCATAGCATTTAGCGAAGCGTTTACTGACTTATCTCTGCTACCGACAAAAATTGCCTGGGACTTAATCACTGAAGGACCACGTTTAGATGGCTTTTGTCAATATTTTCAAAGCGTTCCTACAAAGGAAAAATACATTGATCGCATGGAACGTAGGCAAGCGGAATTTTTGTTAAAAGATGCCGTTGATTTATCGGCGATAACCTGTATCGGAGTGGTTAATGAATCCAAAGCCGAAATCGTGCGTAAGATATTGACAGAAACTGGCATAAATATGCCGGTAGAAGTAAAAAAGAGCTGGTATTTTTTAGGACAATAACAATGAGCATTATCAATATGCAGGGTGACCTGCTTAAACAACACGACGTGGACGCTATTGTGAACACTGTCAATTGTGTGGGCGTGATGGGTAAAGGCATCGCCCTGCAATTCAAGAAAAAATGGCCTACAAATTTCAAAGCATATGCCGATGCTTGTAAAACCAGCCAAGTCAAGCCAGGCCAGATGTTTATTTACCATGCTGGCGTATTAGCCACACCAAAATATGTCATTAATTTTCCAACGAAAGATCACTGGCGAGGAAAATCACGTATTGAATTTATTCAGGATGGACTCGTTGATCTTGTTGAACAGATAAAATCTCTCAGGATAAGCTCCATAGCCATCCCACCTTTGGGCTGTGGTCATGGCGGTTTAGATTGGCAACAAGTGAAGCCACTAATTGAGCAAGCATTTACTGCTATCCCCGAAGTAGAGGTACGTTTGTTTGAACCATCCGGCGCACCATCGGCAACCAATATGGAGGTCAATAGCCCACGCCCGAAAATGACTCCAGGCAGAGCAGCCCTTCTTAAGGTTTTGGATACCTATCGTGAGTTGAATTACGGATTATCCAAAATCGAAGTACAGAAACTCGCTTATTTTTTACAGGAAGCCGGTGAAAACTTGCGCCTGCAATTTGTTAAACACCAATATGGACCATACGCTGATGCACTTCGTCATGCACTGGATAAGATGGATGGGCATTTTATTCGTGGCTTGGGTGATGGCGTGGTGGAATCTGAAATAGCGCCCGACCAAGATGCACTTGCAGAGGCAGAGTTGTTTATTCAGCAAGCGCAAAGACAGGATTTGTTTCAGCACATATCGAGAGTTGCCGGGCTGATTGAAGGTTTCCAATCACCCTATGGCATGGAACTGCTTTCAACTGTACATTGGGTGGCAACGCGCGAACAGGCGGATAATCCGGCAAAAGCTATTGCGGCGATACAAACATGGAATGATCGTAAACGACACTTAATGAAACCAGCACATATTGAAGTAGCTTGGCTTCATTTGGTTAATCAAGGATGGATTCAAGCAAGCGGACAATAATCTATACAAAGAAGCGTGGCGTTTTTTTGCGCTAGTTCCCAAGCTGGAGCTAGCGAACTAGCGAACAATATTTATACGGTGACTGATATGACTGAATTATTATCCGAGCGGATTACGATGGACGCTAACATTTGTCATGGCAAGCCTACTATCCGGGGCTTGCGTTATCCGATTGAAAATATCCTGGAATGGCTGAGTTCCGGCATGAGCGTCGATGAGATTCTCGCAGATTACGAGGATCTGGAAAGGGAAGACATTATGGCTGCATTGGAGTTTGCCTCTCGTCTTGCCAAGGTTAAACGAATTGAAATACTGGCGGCATGAAATTTCTTGTCGATGCCCAACTGCCGCGGCATCTTGCGGCAAGTCTGAAGTGGTCGGGACACGACGTTTTGCATACCTTAGATTTGCCGACTGGAAACCGCACACCGGATTGGCGGATCAAAGCTGTAAAGCTGTAAGGCGGATTCGCGTTAGCAATCCGCCATAATCGGGATGATCCAATCTGACTATCGCCCAGACTTTTTCAAGCGGTTTTTATGGTCGAATGTTTTGAATATTGTGCGTCAAATGGCGGTTTGCTGGCGCGAAACCGCCCTACAACTACTTTAGGAGCAAATTCGTATGAGAAGTTACACGGCAATTGTGGAGCGATGCCCTGATACGGGTTTTTATGTTGGGTTTATTCCTGGATTCCCAGGAGCGCATACGCAAGCAGAAACCTTGGATGAGCTAAATCAAAATCTTCGGGAAGTTGTTGAAATGTTGCTTGAAGATGGTGAACCGATATTGGAAGCCGAATTTATCGGCACCCAAAACGTTGTTGTGGCTTAAGCATGGGACACTTGCCTGTTCTTAAGCCTCGTGAAGTCGTTGCATTGCTTGAAGTGTTGGGATTTAGTGAACTTCGGCAGCGGGGTTCGCACAAGCAGTTTCGCCACCCTGATGGTAGATGCACAACAGTGCCATTTCATGCAGGCCGTGATGTGTCACCGATTTTACTTCGGCAAATTGCAAAAGATATTGGCTTAACAGTCGAGGAACTTCTTAAAACGCGGTAAGACGCACTCCGTAAGGTGCAATAGGCCTTAGCCGTGTTGCACCGCATGTTTCTATGTCGATGGAATCAACATAGAACAGCTACATGTCGAAAATACCCATATCTTTGTACATGTTCTCTTTACATGTTTATCGTATCGACATATAGTAACTACATGTCGAAATATTAAGCATTATTAAACATGACGTGGCAACCAGTTCAACCTTATAACCATTTACCGTTACTACCGCCTGCAACCGAATTTGAAAATGTTGCAGTCCTAAAAGCGTGTATTCCTGCGCGGTCGGCATTAGCGGAGCTAAAAAAAGCCGGTGAATTGCTACCCATCCAAGATTTATTGATTAATTTACTGCCCCTGCTGGAAGCCCAAGGCAGTTCTGAAATCGAGAACATCGTCACCACCACCGATAAACTTTTCCAGTACGCACAAGAAGACAGTCAGGCCGACCCCATGACTAAAGAAGCGTTGCGTTACCGGACGGCGCTGCGTCAGGGTTTTGAACAGCTGAAGCATAGGCCGTTATGTACCAATACGGCGTTGGAAATTTGCAGCACCATTAAATCGGTACAAATGGATATCCGCAAAGTCCCAGGAACCACGCTAAGCAATCAAGCTTCCGGGGAAGCGATCTACACGCCACCGGTGGGCGAACAGGTAATCCGCACACTGCTGAGCGACTGGGAAGCTTTTTTACATACCGATGACGATATCGATCCGTTGATAAAAATGGCGATTGCCCATTATCAGTTTGAGGCCATTCATCCTTTTACTGATGGTAATGGCCGTACCGGGCGTGTTCTGAATATTTTGTTTCTCATCGAGCAAGGACTCCTCAGCCTGCCCATCCTCTACTTAAGCCGTTATATCGTCCAAAACAAACAGGACTACTATCGCCTGCTGCTCGATGTTACCAAGAACCAGAACTGGCAAGACTGGATAATCTTTATGCTTAAAACAGTAGAAACGAGTGCCGGCTGGACCACCCGAAAAATTGAAGCGGTGCGGGAATTGATTGAACAAACAACGGAATATGTTCGCAATCGGCTACCCCAAATTTATAGCCATGAGCTGATGCGAGTGATTTTTGAGCAGCCTTATTGCCGAATACAGAACTTGGTGCAACAAGATATTGCTAAGCGGCAAACTGCTTCGCTCTACCTTAAGCAACTATCTGACATTGGTGTCCTGTATGAAATTCAGGCTGGAAAAGAGAAACTGTTTGTGCATCCGAAACTGATTCAGCTTCTGACTCAAGACAATAACGAATTCATTCCATATGCGGCATAGCATTAACGACAAACGTTGGATTAATTTAACGTCTTCGCCGCTGCACCGTTTGCGGATCGGCCGTTATTTGACGATAAATCTCCACCCTGTCCCCGTCATTTACCGGGGTATCCAGCGCGGCAATTTTGCCGAATATGCCCACTTTTTGGCTGGTCAGATTGATTTCGGGATAAAGTTTTAATACACCGGACAGGTTAATGGTTTCTTCTATGGTGCTGTTATCGGGCACTTCCAGTCGCATCCATAGTTGTCTATCGACTTCTGCGTAACAAACTCCAACGTTCATGATTCCTCCCCAGCGATGGCTGTGGTTAATACGGTTACCGGTACTTTTTTCTGCGCGAATTTTTGGTCTATCAGGCGTTTACCGACAATCAGGAAAGCCAGCATGATGAATCCGCCGGGCGGCAGCGCCATCAATAAAAAGCCTTTGTAGTCGGGAATAACGGTGACTTCCAGAAACCTGAACGATTCGCCCAGCAGCAAGGACGCATTGGCGAACAGCATGCCCGACGCGCTTATTTCTCTTGCCGCGCCGAGAGCGACCAGGACGAGGGTAAAGCCCAAACCCATCATCAAGCCATCCCACAGCGCATGTTTTACCGGCTGCTTGGAGGCAAAAGCTTCGGCTCTGCCCAATAAAGCGCAATTGGTGACGATCAACGCAATGAACAAACCCAGCACTTTATAGAGCTCGTGCGCCCACGCATTCATTAAAATATCGACCAACGTCACCAACGCGGCGATCAACAGCACAAAAATCGGGATACGGATTTCGCCGGGGATTAAATGCCGCGCCACTGAAATGAGGCCGTTGGACGCTATGATAACCACCAGAGTGGCAAGCCCCATGCCTAAGCCGTTGGTGGCTGTTCCGGTCACCGCCAGTAACGGGCAAAGCGCCAGGTTTTGCCCGAACACGATATTGTTGTTCCAGATGCCGTCGGCGGCGATTTTACGATAGGTTTCCGATATAAACATGGCGATGTCCTCAAGGATTGATCAGTTGTTCTTGATGCGCTTTGAATAGCTGCAAGCCGCGATAAATTGCCTGCACCGACTTGCGCGGGGTGATGGTCGCACCGGCGAACTGGTCGAATTCGCCGCCGTCCTTTTTAACCGCCCATTTTGCAGGCGCTAAATTGTCCAGGGAGCGACCGACAAAGCTCAATATCCAGTCCGATTTTGCGACTTCGATTTTATCGCCCAGGCCGGGGGTTTCTTTGTGGCTGAGCACGCGCACGCCTAGAATATTGCCGTCGCGGTCTATGCCTATGATCATATTGATGGCGCCGGAATAGCCGTCGGGCGCGGTAAACTTAAAACATACGGCGCTGATGTTGCCTGATTTTTTGGCGATATAAACGGTGGTTTCGTTCGCGCCGATATTGAATTCGGTCGATGGAATGTTCATCGTGTCCAGCAGCATGTCGTTGTCGTAAAGTGCGGCGGGGACCACTTCTTCCAACGATTTTTTTAAATCTTCATCGAGCCGGCGTTGAATAGTGCCTTCGGTACTGCAATTGGTAACACCCAGCAGCACACTGGCAATTAACGCGGATCCTGCTAAGACGCCTGCCTGAAACTCCAGTTTGGGTCTAAGCCGTGCCAGATTCGATGGCTCCAGCCAGTTTTTCAGGAATTCCCGGTAAACGGCGATTTTTTCTTTCAAGCGTTCGATGGTTGCTGGGTCAAGTTTCATGGCTTACGCTCAGTTCAAGATTCTTATCGTTCCCACGCTCCAGCGTGGGAATGCGGTCTGTGACGCTCCAGCGTCACGCAACGCCGCCGAAGCGTTGCTGGATGAATCCCCACGCCGGAGCGTGGGAACTATAATATTTACATAACTCGCGTAGGCCGGAATAAGGCTTTTCAAGCGTTAGCGCGAGAAAAGCGTTTCCTGCAGACATGCGCACTGCTATGCCGGAAACACCGGTTTTCGCTAACGCTGCAACCGGCTTATTCCGGCCTACGGTATTTACGATTTCGGTATTTCAAGCGGCTTGCCTTTACGGTCGCGCCCGTAGATTCGGGGGCGAATGTAATGATCGATCAGCGGTGTCGCCGAGTTCATCAACAGCACCGCAAAACCCGCTCCCTCGGGATACGCGCCCCAGGTACGGATAACGAAAATCAGCAACCCGCAACCCGCGCCGAACACCAGCTGTCCTGTAGGCGTATTCGGCGAGGTGACATAGTCGGTGGCGATGAAAAAGGCCACGCACATCAACGCGCCTGAATTTAAATGCAGCAGCGGACCGACATAATGCTCGCTATCCATGCCATGAAAAACTCCGGCTAACAACGCAACCGTCAGCAATAAAGACACCGGAATCTGCCATTGAATCACCTTTTGGCGGATTAACCACACGCCGCCCAAGCCCAGCAACAGCGTCGAGGTTTCGCCCAAACTGCCGCGCGACCAACCGATAAAGCTAAGAAAACCGGATGTGTCCTTGAGAATGTCGGACAATAAACGGTTTTGAGAAAACTCGGTTTTGATAAAGCCCAGCGTGGTAGCGCCGGTGCTTGCGTCACTATTTTCCAGCCCTGAAAAAGTAATGTGCCAACTTTCGACCAGACCCGGCGAATGCGAAAAAAACAACGGCGACATATTCGCCCAGGTCGTCATTTCGATAGGAAAGGAAATCAGCAGCGCGACCCTGGCTAACATGGCCGGATTGAACAGGTTTTGTCCCAGGCCGCCATAAACCTGCTTGCCTAAAATAATCGCCAACCCGGAACCGACCACGCCTATCCACCATGGCGCCCAAGGCGGCAGCGTCATGGCCAACAGCCAGCCGGTCAGTACGGCAGAGCCGTCCATAATGACAGGTTTGGCTACCCTGCCCCGGAGGCGCGCACATAGGGCTTCAAAAAAAACCGCCGATAACACGGTGATAATAAACAGATTCAACGCGGGCCAACCAAAACAAAAAATTCCAAACGCTGTCGCAGGCAATAGCGCCAGCATGACTTGCCCCATGATATGGCTGACACTGTTGTTAGCGCCTACATGTGCGCCGCTGCTCGGCTTCATATGCAGAATCATACCAATGCCTCTTGCTCGGCTTTCAGCCGTTCCCGCTCTGCCTTAGCCGCTATTCGGGCCAACTCGTCTTCGCGTTGTTGCCGGGCTATGCGTTCCATGCGGTCATTGCGCGCATCGATCAAACGTTTGGTTTGCTCGGATTTATGTTGCGCCTGCTGTCTGGCCATCACTTCACCCGAAGCATATTTAAAATACTGCACCAGCGGAATATTGGACGGGCAGATATAAGAGCAGCAGCCGCAACTGATGCAGTCTTTCAAGCCTAAATCCACCGCCGCATCAAGTTGGTTAATCCGGATATTGTTCGCCATATCCAAAGGCCGTAGTCCCGCAGGACAGACGCTGACACAACCGGCGCAACGGATGCAGGGTTGCTCGTCGGTGTTTTTGAGTTCGCTTTGGGTCAATGCCAGAATGCCGCTGGTGGCTTTAACAGTAGGCAAAGCAACATGCGGTAAGGAGTCGCCCATCATCGGGCCGCCCATAACGATGCGCGCGGTTTGTTCTTTATCTACCTCGCAAAAGTCGAACAGTTCGGAGATTAAGGTGCCGAAAGGCACTTCCACATTCATCGGGCGTTTCACCGCGCCGCCCGCGACGGTAACTACACGGTTAAGCAATGGCTGTCCATAGCGGATGGCTTTATGGACTGCCTGAGCGGTACCGACGTTGTGGATGGTCACGCCGATTTCCGACGAGCGGCAGCCGACAGGGACTTCTTTGCCGGTGACATAACGGATCAATTGCCTGTCCCAACCCATCGGATAGCGGGTGGGGATTTGTATAACGTTAACCGTCGGATAAGGTTCTGCGGCTACCAGCATCGCCAGAAAAGCCAGCGGTTTGTTGTCTTCAATCGCCACCACCGCATGCTCGGTTTTCATGCCGTACCTCCCTGTACGGCACCCTTCGGGTAAATGCAAATTCGCTCCCGGCGAATTTGTCATGCCGTGCAGCATCAGACGCACACCGTCGATAATCTGTTCGGCGCGCTCCTGCATCAATCTGTCATCGCAGCATAAATAAGGCTCGCATTCCGAGCCATTTATAATCAGCGTATCGACACGGTTTTCACGGCCCATATTGAGCTTGACCGCAGTCGGGAAGGTTGCGCCGCCCAAGCCGACAATACCCGCCGCACCGACACGAAAACTGATTTCTTCAGGATTTAGCTTGAAAGGGTCGTCAATAATATGTGTTTCCACCCATTCGTCCTTGCCGTCGGTTTCCAGCACGATAGTACGGATAGGCAACGCGGACGGATGCGGTGCAGGATAATCGTTAACATCAAGAATAATGCCCGAACTGGGCGCATGAACCGGTGCGGAAATAAGACCCTGACTGTAGGCTAACAACTGCCCTTTCAGCACTTTCTCGCCGACCATAATCAGCGGCTCCGCAGGTTTGCCGACGTGCTGTTGCAACGGGATATACAGTTTTTTCGGCAACGGAAAGTCGCTTGCGATGGGCAGTGCAGCAGTCGCGGTTTTATGCTCATCTGCATGTACGCCGCCGCGAATACGCGGTGTTTTAAAAAAACTTAACATACAGCATTACTCCCTGTTCCCGCAGATTGCGCGGGAACATTCAGAGGCTTGGCCCAGCGCCAGTTACGCAAAGTCACTTCGATCGGGTGCATTTGCAGACATTCGGTCGGACACACCTCGACGCATTTTTTACACGCTATACAGGCGTCGGCAACGACCGCGTGAATTTGCTTGGGCGCGCCGACAATGGCGTCGGTAGGACAAACTTTAAAACAACGGGTACAACCGGTGCAGGTGGCTTCGCTGACTCTGGCGACCAGTAACTCGGGTTCTTTTACATCGCTTAAATCCAGATCCAAGCCCAATAAAGCGGCGATTTGTTCAGCTAGGGCGCTGCCGCCCGGAGGGCACATCGTTGCAGGCGCACTACCCTCGGCCAATGCTTCGGCGGCAGGCCTGCAACCCGGAAAACCGCATTGACCGCATTGCGAGCCGGGCAGCAAGGATTCCAGTTCATCGACAATCGGGCTGCTTTCGACTTTTAAATATCTGGCGGCAATACCCAGCAGCAAGCCCAGAAACAGCCCTAACAAGGTTAAACTTACAATGGCGGATAAAACAGTCATAGTTTATTTCCTGTAAATCATTTGCTGTAAAGCCCTGCAAAACCCATAAATGCCAGCGATAAAATACCGGCGGTAATAAACGCAATCGGCGTACCTGCAAATAATGGAGGGACCGCCATTAACGCCAGGCGCTCCCGCAAGCCTGCAAAAAGCACCATCACCAGGGTAAAACCGACCGCAGAACCGAAACCGAAAATCATGCTCTGCATAAAACCGTATTGCTCTTGCACATTGAGTAACGCCACGCCCAAAACCGCGCAATTGGTGGTAATCAGCGGCAGGAAAATACCCAATATCTGATACAGCACCGGACTGGTTTTATGCACGACCATTTCGGTGAACTGCACCACGGCGGCAATCACCAGGATAAAGGCGAGTATCCGTAAAAACTGAATATTGAACGGGGCCAGAATAAAGTGTTCCAGCATCCAGCTGGTCATCGCGGCCAGGGTCAGTACAAAGGTTGTCGCCAAGCCCATGCTCAATGCCGAATCCAGTTTTTTCGACACGCCCATAAACGGACACAGCCCGAGGAATTTAACCAGAACCACGTTGTTGACCAGAGCCGTGCCTAATAAAAGAAGAAGATATTCACTCACTGTTTTTTCCAGGCTGTTTTAAGGGCTATTCTGTTTATCAGATCAAAGCATCAATTATGCCAATTGCTGGCGCAGCACATTTATCGGTCGAATACCCTGTAAAAACACCCCAAATCAGTGCATGAAAACTGTTACAAGTAATACATACCGACATCGATAAAAATATTTTGTCGCAAACCCTACAATGACTTTCTGGTTATTGTTCGGCAACCGATAAAATCCTCGATTTAAAGCAGTAGGGCGCGCCATGCGCGCCAGAGAGGGTGTCGATTTCATCCTGACGAAAAGGCGCGCACGGCGCCCTACATTATTTCATTCCCACGCGCTGCGTGGGAATGCAGTATCCGGCGCGCTGCGCCGTGGGATAGCTTGGAATGTAATTCAGCATTTCAGGACACGCTATATGGGAACGCGGATACACAAAACATAATCATTAATGTTGGCTCTATATTTGCTTAAATAATTTCATAGCCGCCTTAAAGCCCTCATTCCCGGCCAACACTTATGAAAAAAACTTCATTGCGATTTTTACAAACGCATACCAACATGGCGAACGTCATCGGCGAACTTGCACCTGATTTATTCGGTGAAGGATATGGCGACAAGATGCTGTACAGCTTGTTTGCCGAAACGGTTGAACAGGTGCCGATAGCCATTTCCATTACCGATAAAAAAGCCAAAATTCTTTATGTTAATGGAGAGTTTTGCAGAGTCACAGGCTACCGGCCTGAAGATATTCTGGGCGAAAACGAATCTTTATTATCGGACAAACACACGCCTAAAGAGGTGTATCACGATCTATGGCGCACCATCAGTACCAAGAAAATATGGCGCGGAACCTTATGCAACCGGCATAAATCCGGCGAGCGTTATCTGTCCGATTTGACCATTGCCCCGATGTTGAATGAAACCGGGGCGATCACTCACTACATAGCTATGCACAGAGATATTACCAAGCCGTACGAATCCGAAAAAAAAATCGTCAACCAAAAATTATTGATCGAGTCGGTCATTAATTCATCCCCCATCGCCATGGTTGTACTTGACGATCAGGATAGGGTTATCTTGGATAATCATAACTACAAAGCTTTGGTCAGCGATCTTGATAAAGGCGAGCCTGCAACTTATTTTTTACGATTGCTGCGGGATGAGATGGGCGATTTATGGTCGCAGCTGCAAAGCAAAGAACAGGGCTTTAATAACCGCGAGTTTAAAATAGAAAGCAAGGGCAGCCAGAGAACCCGTTGGTTTTCTTGCGCCGGAAACTGGTTTATGGAAAATGAGGTGAATGCCGACGCCTTTTTTGAGAATGCATCAAAACAGTATCTGATACTGACATTAACAGACATCACCCGGCAACGCAGACAAATGGAAGAGTTGCATATTCAGACCTTAAAAACCATTATGGCTGAGGATGAGCGGGTGCGCGGTATCAGGGAGACATTGCTGGGTGCGATGCACCAAATTCAAATGCCCATGAACCAAATAAGGGCGGCCGAGCAAATTTTACGACACAAGCGGGATGATCAGCATGCCGGTCTGTTGCAAATATTGCAGCAGATTCAGCAATCCGGGGAAGAAGCTGTCGCGACCATGCAAAAATGTATTCCCGAGATTCTGCAAACAGCCGTTATTCCGATTAACATCAATCAGATTCTGCATGAAGTATTGTTACTCAATAACCAACGGATCTGTAGTAACGATATAGAAGTACATTGGCAACCCTTGTCAAAATTGCCGACCATGCTGGGTTCTGAAAATCGCCTGCGTATATTATTTAAACAATTAATAGACAATGCGATTGAAGCGATCTGCGAGTCGGATGGCCCGGAACAGCGGCTCAAGATCACTACCGATACCGATGCCGATTTGATTTATGTCAGCATTGAAGACAGCGGCGCCGGTATTCCGGTTGAAAAACGCGCCAAAGTATTCGAGCCTTTTTATACCACGCGCTCCATGGGCGGCAACCAAGCGGGTATGGGACTGGTGATGGCAAAGGAGATTGTCAACCAGCATCAGGGCTTTAT
This sequence comes from Methylobacter sp., assembly GCA_030655535.1. Classification (GTDB taxonomy): domain Bacteria; phylum Pseudomonadota; class Gammaproteobacteria; order Methylococcales; family Methylomonadaceae; genus Methylobacter_A. The sequence goes on from JAURVK010000177.1 coordinate 12,297, forward strand.
TGAAATAGACCCGGATTGCGATCAAGGCTGCCGCTTCAAAATCAGTTTCCCTCTGCACAAGCAGACGTTTAAGGGGATAGAGTAATGGCTGAACGACTGCAACTGATCGAAGCCGAACTGGATACCTTGTATATCATCAGTCAGGTATTAAACAGCACCCACGATTTGCATGCCAAATTACAGGCGGTTTTGGAGATACTGCACAAACGCTCAGGCATGCGTTCCGGCATGATAACGCTGCGGGAAATTGAAAGTAACAGCATGATTGTCAGCGTCGTCCACACCAACGGCACAGGTAAATTTACCGAACCGGTCAGATACAACCCGGGCGAAGGCTTGATGGGCGCCATACTTGACGAGGGCAGCACCATTGTCATTGAAAAAGTGTCCGAAGAGCCGCGTTTTTTAGGCCGTCTGGGTTTGTACGATCCCGAACTGCCTTTTATCGGCTCCCCCATCTACATAGAAGAAGGCGACACCATCGGCGTACTGGCCGCCCAGCCGGATAACAGCCAGTTTCTGGGCGAGCGCGCCCGGTTTATGGAGATGATTGCCAACCTGATCGCGCAAAGCGTCAAAATGTTGCGGGTCATCGAACGCAAACAGCGCCATCTGCTGAGCGAACGGGATCAACTCAAACAGGCGCTGATCAAGAACTACAGCTTTGAGAACATCATCGGCCATTCTCCGCCGATGTTAAAAGTGTTCGATTTGATTCGCCAGGTTGCAAAATGGAATACCACGGTATTAATCCGCGGCGAATCAGGCACCGGTAAAGAAGTGGTCGCCAATGCTATTCACTTCAACTCGGGCTGCGCCGGCGGACCGTTTTTAAAACTCAATTGCGCGGCCCTGCCCGACACCTTATTGGAATCCGAATTATTCGGCCACGAAAAAGGCGCGTTTAGCGGCGCGGTCAGCCAACGCAAAGGCCGATTTGAACTGGCCGATAACGGCACCCTGTTTCTCGATGAAATCGGCGAGATTTCCGCCTCGTTCCAGGCCAAATTGCTGCGCGTATTGCAGGAAGGCGAATTCGAACGGGTCGGCGGCACCCAAACCATCAAGGTTAATGTTCGCATCATTGCAGCCACCAATCGCGACCTTGAAGAAGAAGTGACCAAAGGCGAGTTCAGGGAAGATTTGTATTACCGCCTTAATGTCATGCCGGTGTTCATGCCTGCATTGCGCGACCGGACCGAGGACATCCCGCAGCTGTCCGAATTCCTGCTAAACAGAATCTCGCAGCAGCAAGGCGGACGGCCGCTGGAAATCAAGGAAAGCGCGATACGCATTTTGATGAAACACAGCTGGCCCGGCAACGTCCGCGAACTGGCGAACCGGCTGGAGCGCGCCGCAATCATGAGCCCGAACGGCATCATCGACCGCGACGTGATGGTCAGCACCGGCCTGGAAGATGAAATCGGCAGTGCCAACAGCCTTAAACCGCAAAAAGCACCCGCGATTGATTTTAACGATGCTTACATGGACGACCGGGAACGGGTCATCGCCGCATTGGAGCAAAGCGGTTGGGTACAAGCCAAAGCCGCCCGCCTGCTGAATATGACGCCGAGGCAAATCGCTTACCGGATTTTAACCTTGGATATTACCATGAAGCAAATTTAACGAATTTGGAGCAACAATGACTATTTTATATGTACAACACGATTATGCCGTGTTCGGCTTTGGTGAAACCCGGACAGACGCCATCGCGATGGCAGCGCAATGGCTAAAAGATGAAACCGGCAAGCAAGGCTGTTCAGTTGATTATGCAGAAAGCTTATTGGTAACGTCGCCCAAACCCGGACAAATGACGCTATACGAAACCGATGAAACCATCCCCGGCCATGCTGAAAACTGGGGCGGCGAAGAGCTTTTAGATTGGTACCATGATGTTGCTTAAATCCAACATTCCGACAATGGTACGGAGGAGGGCAAACCCAAAATCCACCTCCATATGAAGCCTCGAAATGTTGAGCATAAAAAACATGCCCAACAAGGTTTTTGCAGCATCCTACTTTCTAGTTGGTTATGATAATTCGGGCTTCCATGGCGACAGTCTCGATGATCTCGATCATCGGGCTGCGACCGGCCAGAGCGGTATCCTCGACCAAAAACAGTACGTCCGGTTCGACCCGATCATCGAACAACATCATCGCCCGAGCGAGGTTGTACTGGCGAGACACCCATATGAATCCATCAACTGCCAAAGGGTGACGATAAAATGTCTCGGCCCAAGCACGGGTATTTGCGTAATGAGCAGCCTCCGACAAGATCAGTTCCTCGTGAGTAATGGGCATACCTTCACGCCCCATTCCGTGCCCGGTCAAGTCAATCAACCTTAAAGGGCGGTGGCTGGCGATTATGGAAACCGCAAACTTCTCGATGTTGGCTCTGGGAATGGTGCGGGGCTTCAATCGGTCGCCGTCAGCTGGTATGGTATGGAACATCGTTTCCGATATTGCACCGATAAGTTGGTCGGCACCATACATGACTCCTATCGGCCGACTATCAATGCTTAGCGAACTAAACCTGAAGTCAAGTCCCTGTTTTCGGTTAAATGCAAGCGCATCATGTTGACGACCATGGACGCGGTATATCGGTACCCCTGATTCCCAAGTGATTACCGAAGGATCCAAACTGTCAAGAAGCGGGGGTGGGGTGGGAACCTTAGAAATCAACCTCACCAACCTCTTTGCTCAAGGTTTTCAGAACGACTTCCGGTTTGGTATCCATCATCTCTAAGGGCGTCTTCCCATCAAGATAACCATTGGCCGTGATGAACCATAGGGCGAGTTGCCAGCCCGACCATTCGCCTTTTACCAACGCCAGAATGTCTTTGATAATAAGCTTTGGCTTGCCGGTTTCCATGTCGAACTGAAACGCAGGATAACGTTGTTCACCCTGGAATTCAACGGCAAAGACTTTATTCTCAGCCTTCAGACGGTGCGCGTAGGCAGCCTTGTTCTTGGCCTGCGACTGGCTTAGTGTGGCGACCTCTTGGCTAGTTAGAGCGCCGACATTGCTCATGAACTCATTGCGAAGCTTTGCATTTTCAAGAATGTGGAACGCCAAACCTTGGTGGTGGTAAATTTCGGGCTTGTTTTCCAAAAAACCGATGGCTGTTTCAACTGATTGTTTGCGCTTATCTTGATAAAGAGCAGGCAAATCCTGAATGACGGCAATTGCTTCTTCACATTGCTCCTGGCTCTCGAAAAACAAGGTGAGGGGGTAGGCTACGAATGCCTTTGCCTCAACTTTCTTGCCTCTATTCTTGAACGCTTGCCGACCTATCCTCTCGATCCACTGACGATGTACTGCACCTTTGCCTCCGCTCACCGTTTTTTTTTCCGCAACTTTCTTGCCTCTATCCTTAATTGCTAATTTGCCTCCACTCACCGATTTTTCCATCCATGTAGTCTTGTCGCCCCCCGTTGTTGGCGCAACTCTGGCAGGATACACCGATAAATTGGAGCGCACCACCCAAGTTATACCGCGAGGTTCGAGCGAATCACGGACTTGCTTGAATGTCTTTGAGGATACTGTTTCTGCAATTTCTTCCGGGGTAGCCATAGCGGAACCTTTAGTGTGATTTAAATGATCAGTTTGCGTTATTTTACAATTATCAACGATTTCGTCTGACTTTCAAACAATAATTCAAACTTACCACTATAGGTTAATTTAAGAACTTCAACAGTGATGCATTATGGTGTTGCGTTCCATTAAAGTCGATCCTCAACCCAAACTACAGACTTGCCACTATGTCATAAGCTCAAGAGCATGAAATAACAGCTTTTCACCACCAAAATCATTGTCTCATTAATTACAAAACCTGAAAATATGACTGTTGTGTTTGCAACAATAACCCCCACTCACCAAAACAATAACCCTATAAATCAACACCATCAAATAAAATACCGCCGTTGGCATGGCCTGTGCATTTGCTTTTAGTAAGCTAGTAAACGCAACTTACGAGGTCAGATACTATGGAATTGCCAATATTAAACGATGCTCCTGCATCAAAGGGCGGCTGTGCAGCCAGTTCATGCGGTACAACCGACAATCAAATGGATTCATTGCCTGATTCGATACGGGAGAAGGTACAGAATCATCCGTGTTATTCGGAAGATGCCCATCATTATTTTGCCAGAATGCATGTTGCTGTTGCTCCGGCTTGCAATATCCAGTGCCATTACTGTAACCGTAAATATGATTGCAGTAATGAATCGCGTCCCGGCGTGGTTTCTGAAGTGCTAACGCCGGATCAGGCGGTTAAAAAAACCATGGCGGTGGCGGCTACTATTCCGCAAATGACCGTTCTGGGTATCGCCGGCCCCGGCGATCCGTTAGCCAATCCTGAACGCACCTTCGAAACCTTCCGCCGTTTAAGCGAAGAAGCGCCTGACATCAAATTATGCGTATCAACGAACGGCTTGGCGCTGCCCGATTCGGTAGAGGAATTGTCCAAGCACAATATCGATCATGTCACTATCACGATTAATTGCGTCGACCCTGAAATCGGCGCGAAGATTTATCCGTGGATTTACTGGAACAATAAACGCATTACCGGCGTAAAAGCCGCAAAAATACTGATTCAACAGCAGCAAAAAGGCTTGGAAATGCTGATTGCCAAAGGCATTTTGGTTAAGGTCAACTCGGTGATGATTCCAGGTATAAACGATCAGCATTTGGCGGAAGTGAGTCGCGTTGTTAAATCCAAAGGCGCATTTTTGCACAACGTGATGCCGCTAATTGCCGAAGCCGAACATGGCACTTTCTACGGTGTGATGGGACAACGCGGCCCTACCCCCGATGAATTGCAAGACCTGCAAGACAGCTGTTCCGGCGATATGAACATGATGCGGCATTGCCGTCAATGCCGCGCCGATGCCGTAGGCTTGTTGGGTGAAGATCGGGGCGACGAGTTTACGCTGGATAAGATTGAAGAGATGGACATCGACTATCAGGCGGCGATGGAAAAACGTAAGGTGATTCATGTCGCTATACAGGCTGAGATGGACAGTAAACGTTTGGAAAAAGCCCAAAAGGCACAGCAACTTAAAGAAGAACCCAAGCTTAACTTCCGCCCGGTATTGATGGCCGTAGCCACCAGTGGGCAAGGCGTGATTAACATGCACTTCGGTCATGCCAAAGAATTCCTGATTTATGAAGCCTCGCCGGATGGTGTGCGCTTTATCAGTCATCGTAAAGCCGATCAATATTGCGGCGGCGACAGCACTTGCGGCGACGGTGAAAGCACTTTACAGCTGACTATCCGCGCTTTGGCAGGATGCGAAGCGGTGTTGTGTTCGAAAGTCGGCTATGAACCCTGGGAGCAGCTGGAAGCAGCCGGAATCGCGCCGAACGGCGAACATGCGATGGAACCCATCGAAGAAGCGGTGTTGGCTGTTTACAAGGAGATGGCGGCAGCGGGTAAGTTGGATGATGTCAAAGACTCGGTCAGGGCCAGTGCGTAGATTGGGTTAGCGTAGCCCCATACGTATTAACTTAAGGATGGAGTGCAGGCTTTGCCTGCAAGTTATGCGATGCATTGTTAACGGGCAAGCAAAGCTTGCACTCCTGTTATACGACAAACAGTAATGAGGAGTCCAAAAACCTGTTTTGGGACTCCAGTTTTTTATGATAAATCGTGTAATGGTTAGCGTAGCGTAACCCAACATCAATGGCTGCAATTGTTGGGTTACGCTCACGCTAACCCAACCTACGGTTCTACATTTTCACACGATAGTATTTTAGGAGCCTGTCATGGCAGTAAAAATTATTGAATCCTGCGTAAATTGCTATGCTTGCGAACCGGTTTGTCCAAGTAAAGCCATTTATGAGGCTAAACCGCATTTTTTGGTTAATAGTAAAAAATGCACCGAATGCGAGGGCGACTTCCCCGTTTATCAATGTGCCAGTATTTGCCCTATTGAAGGTGCGATACTGAATTCATTGGGCGAGCCAATTAACTTACCAGGCTCTTTAACGGGTATTCCGCCGGAAAGAATGGCTGAAGCAATGGCCGAAATGCAAGGCCACTGATTGAGGATCTCCTGATGGCTACTGTCTATTTCTACGAAAAACCCGGTTGTATTAACAATACCCGGCAAAAGAAATTATTAGCTGCGGCTGACCATCAGGTTGTGGCGCTGAATTTATTGACTGAAGCCTGGCAGCCTGAACGCTTACGCACTTTTTTCGGTAAATTGGCGGTACGGAATTGGTTCAATTACAGCGCCCCGGCAATCAAACAGGGCGAAATTGAGCCTGATAACCTGACAGAACAAGAAGCGTTAGCGCTGATGGTGAAAAATCCGTTGTTAATTCGTCGCCCCTTAATGCAGGTCGGCGATAGATTAATGGCGGGATTCGATCAGTACGCAGTCGATAACTGGATCGGTTTAAAAGAAATCAAGCCTCATCAGGATATGGAAAGCTGCGCTCGCCCGCTTGCACAAGCAAGTTGCGGTCATGAGTAAACCTCCGGTCTTAACTCTTGATGGCGTACCGCAGGCAGTCACGCTATCCGAACGCGTTCACTGGATAGGTGCGCTCGATCCCTCGCTGCGCACCTTCGACATCATTTTAAAAACCGCCAACGGCACCAGCTACAATGCTTATGTAGTCAGGGGCAGCGAGGGCGTTGCAATCATCGATACCGTCAAGGAAAATTTTGCCGATGATTTTTTTGCCCGTTTGGAGTCGGTAGCGCGTTACGACGAAATTAAAGTCATCGTCCTGAATCATCTTGAACCCGATCATACCGGCGCATTGCCCGAACTGATGCGCCGCGCTCCGCAAGCTCAACTTTACATTTCCCAGAAAGCGCAATCCATGCTTAAAGCCCTGCTAAAACAGGATGCGTTGGATTTTACGCCGGTATTTACCGGCGATCAGGTATCGCTGGGCGATCGCACCTTAACGTTTTTTCACACTCCTTATTTGCATTGGCCGGATACTCAATGCACTTATTTAGTGGAAGAAAAAACCCTGTTTTCAGGCGATGTGTTCGGCTGCCATTTTTGCGATGCGCGGCTGTTTAACGATGAAGTCGGCGATTTTCGCTTTTCGTTTGAATATTACTATGCCCACATCATGCGGCCGTTTAAAGAGTATGTAAATAGGGCGCTGGTTCTGATTGATCCCTTGCTGCCGTTGAATAAAATCCTGCCTGCGCATGGCCCCCTGTTACGCGATCAACCGCAACGGTATGTCCAGCGCTATCGTGAATTATCGAGACCTGCTTTAGAAAGCGAAATCAGTGCGGGCGAAAAAACCCTGTTGATCTTTTATATCAGTTCCTACGGCAACACGCGGCGCATGGCCGAAGCGGTTTATGAAGGCGCGATGGCTGTGGAGCATGTTCGCGTCTCTCTATACGATCTGGAAGGCAGTGAAATAGCGCCGTTTGTCGATTTAATAGAAGGAGCGGACGGCATCCTGTTCGGCACGCCGACCATTAACGGCGATGCGGTTAAACCGGTGTGGGATTTATTGTCCTCGCTGGCGGTCATCAATCTCAAATCGAAGCTGGGCGGCGTTTTCGGCTCGTACGGCTGGACCGGTGAAGGCGTAAAAATGGTTGAAGATCGCTTACGCGGTCTCAAATTGCGTGTGCCCATTCCGGGGATACGCATTAAGTTAATTCCGACCGAAGAAGAAATCGAAATCTGTCGTGAATTCGGGCATGAAATGGCACAGGATCTGATGGGTTTAAGACAACCCAAAGTGATCGATATGGCCGATCTTGCCTAATATTTTTTAACACATCAGGAGAGTAGCAATGGCGAAAGCGTCAATTACCTTTGAAGATATTAATATCACTGTTACGGCGCCTGCGGGCACCCGGGTGATCGAGATTTCCGAAAAGGTCGGTTCAGGTATTACTTACGGCTGCCGTGAAGGCGATTGCGGTACCTGCATTATGAAAGTAACCGAAGGCTGGAACAATCTGGCCGAGCCGTCTGTACTTGAAGATAAAGTCCTGCGCGAAAACATGGCCGGTAAGCATAATCGGCTGGCTTGTCAGGCGCAAGTGCTGGGCGGAACAATTAAGGTCCGGCCGGTTTAAAAACACACGTTTCTCATTCCACGCACCGCGCTCATCGTTATGCACATCTTTCGTTGATTCCAAAATCCCCTGTCTGGGAGTCAGCGCAAAGAGTTTTTAAGGAAGTTGCTGATAGCTGGAGTGCAGGCTTCTCCTCCAAGCGCAAGCAAAGCATGCACTCCCGTTGCAATAAGTCATCTTCAATGCGTAACGATGGATATAGGCTTGCACAGGAGCGGAGACGGTTCCGTCATCCTTACCGGATGACGGAGTCCCTCTGGCACTTGTGTATAACGATGAGCGCACCGCGTGGGAATGCAGATAAGAATAAACGTCGATGAATTCCCACGCGGAAACATGCGACAACACATCACACTCATAAGGAGTAAATCATGGCTTTAGTTACCTTTTCGAATCCCGAATACCGGGATAAAACCGTCTATGCCGTAGCCGGCAGTCATACAGAGACACTGCTGAAACTGGCACGGGAGAACAAAATCCCGATCAATTACGAATGCGAGGATGGGGAATGCGGCACCTGTCTGGTAAAAGTCAGCAGCGTCGATCAAAAGCACCAACGTATGGGCGGCCCTTTAACCGAAAAAGAGAAAGAAGTGCTGCGGGTTAGCGGCAAAATCAGCAAAGAAGAAATGGAGCAAATGATTGTTGACGATATACCGTCGCCCTGGCGCTTGGCTTGCCAGATGATAGTCAGGGATGAAGATATTCTGGTCGAATATTAATCATGTCTGCCGCTCTCCAACTCCAGGATGACCGGGAACAAATTTATTCCCGGCTCAAACCGAATACGCCTGATAGGCTGTCGCCTAATCATGAATGGCTGGCCTGTATGATGGCCAGCTGGTGTGCAGGGCAAGGCGTTTTGCCCGACACGATGGGGTTGGAGTCCGGACAGTTTAACGAGTTAACAAACCGTCTTTTTCCCGGCAGCAGCATTCCGGACCATGCGCCATCGGGTAGCAAGCTGGACTTTAGCCGAATGCTGGAAAAAGATGATCTGGTTAATCTGCTCAAGCATTTCAGTAAGCCTGATATTATCGAAATAGACTGGGTCATAGGCGTTATCGTAGCCGGTAGTCTGGGTAGCGATCACTTATGGCAGGATTTAGGTCTCTGGTCGCGCTCGCAATTGAGCGCCATGCTGCAATACAACTTTCCCGAATTAGCCGTAAAAAATGACAAGGACATGAAATGGAAAAAATTCTTGTACAAACAGCTCTGCGAAGCGGAAGGCTTGTACCTGTGCCGCGTACCCTCTTGTGAGGTGTGTATCGACTACCCCAAATGTTACGGCTCCGAAGAATAGAGCTAAGAATTTAATTTGCAAATCCGTGTTCAATAGTTACCACTTTAAACAATCGGCATAGTTTGCGCTGATCCTGCATGGATGAGCATATTGAACATTCTACTTAATTGAAGCGGCCGATCAGTCCTGGCGACTCTTCTAATCGCTTGGGTTGGGCGACGAACACATCCTGTTACTTGATATTAGCGTGTGTCGCCTTGGGTCATCAGTACATCCTGAGATTCGGCATAGCCGGCGCGCAACAATCCCAATCATAAATAGAAATAGGTGTGCATCATGTTAAATAAGATGAAAAATCCCGGTCTGTTAACGATCAAAATGCGTTTTACGATAATTTTGAGCACCTTGGTCATCGGTTTTTCGCTGTTCGGTTTCGCAACCTTCAAAGCCATGAACACACTTAATGTTAATGGCCCCATTTATCAACGTATCGTTCAGGGTAAAGATATTATTGCCGATATTCTGCCTCCGCCTGAATACATCATCGAATCCTATCTGGTAACGCTGCAATTAACCCAAGCCGCCGACCCTGCTGAAATCAGCGCTTTAGTGACGCGTTTTCAAACGCTAAAAACGGAATACGAGTCCCGCCATAGTTATTGGTTAGGTCAGGCTTTGGAACAGGAGCTCCATACTCCCTTGCTTCAAGCCTCTTACCAGGCGGCGCAAGACTTTTATAATGAAGCCGACCATCATTTTCTGCCTGCGATTCAGTCAGGGGACCGCAACGCATCGCTGACCAGTCTCCAAAAAATGCGCCGCGCCTATGAACAACACCGTATCGCTATTGATAAAGTGGTGCGGCTTACGACGGCTCGCAATGCAACGGATGAGACGCAAGCTCGCAACACGATCCACCGGTACGGCATCATCCTGATCGGCATTTTCGCTTTCAGCGTTGCGGCGGCCGTAGTGCTGACTGCACTAATCAGTCGCGGCATTATTCGTCAATTGGGCGCTGAGCCCGGCGATGTTGCCGATTTGGCCGGAAACATCGCCACCGGCAAACTGGATAATGCCATAGCGATTAAACGAAACGATAGCGGCAGTTTGCTGGCAACCATGAAAAACATGCAGCAACAACTGCTTGAGCGCATAACGGCGGATCGCCAAATAGCCAACGAAGCCCTGCGCATCAAGACCGCCCTGGATAGCATCAGTGCAAACGTGATGGTAGCCGATAATGAGCGCACTATCATCTACATGAACCCGGCGGTGCATAATATGATGCGGCTGGCCGAAACCGACATTCGCAAGTCCATGCCGCATTTCGATTCCGGCAAACTGCTGGGGTCGAGCATCGACTCTTTTCACAAAAACCCGGCGCATCAGAAAGAATTGCTGGCGCAGTTCAGTTCGATTTTACGAAGCGAGGTTACTATCGCCGGACGTACTTTTTATCTGGTTGCCAACCCCATCAATAATGAGAACGGCGAAAGACTCGGGGTCGTAGTGGAATGGAAAGATCGAACTGCCGAAGTAGGCATTGAGCAGGAAATCGCCAAAGTAGTGAGCGCCGCTGTGTCAGGCGATTTCAACCAGCGCATTAACGAGGGGAATAAAGAAGGCTTCTTTCTGCAATTGGCGCAGGGCGTTAATGAGCTCATGGAGATCAGTTTTACCGGTCTGAATGAAGTTGTGCATATACTTAGCGCCCTGTCCCGTGGCGACCTGACCGAAACCATCACCAGCGACTATTCCGGCATCTTCGGTCAACTTAAAGATGATTCCAATTTCACAGTGGGAAAACTGAAAGATATTGTCAATCAAATCAAGGAAGCTTCCGAGACGATTAATACCGCAGCAAAAGAAATCGCTTCAGGCAACAATGACCTGTCGCACCGCACCGAGCAGCAGGCCGCCAGCCTGGAACAAACCGCCGCCAGCATGGAAGAACTGACCTCCGCCGTGCAGCATAATGCTGCAAACGCCCAACATGCCAACCAACTCGCCGTTGACGCGTCCGACATCGCGGGCAAAGGCGTTGAAGTGATCGGCCAAGTTGTGATGACGATGGACGACATCAACGAATCTTCACGTAAAATCGGGGACATTATCTCGGTGATCGACGACATCGCTTTCCAGACCAACATTCTCGCCCTCAACGCTGCGGTGGAAGCCGCCCGAGCCGGAGATCAAGGCCGGGGCTTTGCCGTCGTGGCCGTGGAAGTGCGTAATCTTGCGCAACGCGCCGCGACGGCCGCAGGAGAAATTAAAGATCTGATTAATGATTCGGTAAACAAAGTCTCGGGAGGCAGTAAGCTGGTTGCCCAGGCAGGGCTGACTATGGAAGAAATTGTCGCCTCCGTCCGCGGCGTTACCGACATGATGGCTGAAATCACCGCCGCCTCCGCCGAACAAAGTTCCGGCATCGAACAGGTCAATCAAGCTATCGCTCAAATGGATGACGTAACCCAACAAAATGCGGCCCTGGTAGAGCAAGCCGCAGCGGAATCGCTGGAAGAGCAGGCGCAAGATCTGGCGGTCACAATGAGCGGTTTTAAAGTGGACGGTAACTCACGTAATTCGAGCCGCTCTTTTCATGTACCTCCCGCACGAAGAGAAATAACGCTAGCCGGGACAAGTGCAGCTAAAAATTCACCGGTCAAACAAAAGCTACAATTACAGCCTGCTGATAATGACGATTGGGAAGAGTTTTAATGCCATTTATTAACCGATGTTAAGCATGTTCAATGACAACGATGGGTAGGGCGTGCCGTGCGCGCCTTGGGAGCTGCCAAGGATGGCGGCCGAGACTGCTCCCGGCAGTCCTCGGCATTTCCTCCATCCATGGAGGTCAGAAGTGTCGCAATCGGTAGGGAACCGATGCGACCAGGTCGGCGATCAGGCGCTACTGGCGCACATCACCCGTAAATCGGCGCTAATGCTGGGTTTGCAGATCGGCATGGCGGTTTACGTGCAAATCAAGGGTACATCGATATTAAATTAATCAATACCAGGAGATTCGTCATGAAAGCAAGTGCACGTAATCAGTTTACCGGCACCGTCAGCAAAGTGCGACTCGGCGCGGTCAACGCCGAAGTTCATATCGACTTAAAGGACGGCGAGCAGGTTGCCGCCACGGTAACCAACGACAGCGTCGAAGCCTTGGACTTGCGTAAAGGCCAAGCTGCCACGGCGGTGTTTAAGGCCGGTGCGGTGATGCTGGCCGTCGCCGGTTGATTTTGCGAAAACAAGTAGTGCATAGTATAGGCCAAACTCGTGCTGCCCATCTGTCGTAACCGTGTTAATTTGGAATCAGATTAACGTTATTTTTATGTTACCCTGACCCCGATTATCCTTCTTGAGAGTTACCTGAATCGATATCTATTTTTCATAAGGATCAAGCACCATGTCTCAAGCAGGCCCTATCACGCCATTCTTGGAAAACTGCAAAGAATTAGCTGTATTTTGCAGTCAAAACGGGTGGATTATCAACGAATCGATCGAATATGAAATATTGGAACGAAAGCCGGACAGTCTGCTGATATACGTTACATTCCTGGAAAGCATTATGGAAGGCTCCGGATGCCAGTGTGACCAAAAACCGTGCTACGGCCGGTTAAAACTCATGTTGGATGACAACGGCAAAATCACGGCTGCGTACGCCGCTTAATCGCCGCAATGAAGCGGCCTCTTATTTCCCGACAGTTATGTTGAAGACATTATTCAGAAAATTCAGCGATTTATTTTTAGGCTTTTGGGTCGTTGTTTATATCTTGCTGGAAGAACTGGTTTGGGAAACTATCGCCAAGCCTGTTTATCGGTTCATTCACGGCCTTAAGATTTTACAAAAAATTGAGACATCGCTTATCGAGCTCGACCGACTCGCCTTACTGACTATTTTTTTATTATTATTCATTCAAGTCGAATTGCTTGGTATCGTGGCAATCGGACTGATCGCAAAAGGCAAAATGATTGCCGGGATCGGACTTTATGCCGGAAAAATTCCGGTCGCTGCATTGACCTTTTGGCTGTTTCGTCTCTCTAAAGAAAAGCTGATGACTTTCGCTTGGTTTAAAAAAGCCTATGATTTTCTAATGCTGATCATTAATACGATAAAATCCAGTGCAATCCATCAACGCATCATCGCAAAAATCGCATCTTTAAAAAGTAGACTCGGACAACTCTTGCCGAGAAGTTTGCTTCAAAAAATGAAAGATTCGGCATTGTTTCTGAAAATTCGACTTTTTTTAAACAAAAATTGAATTAAGCAGGATTTCAGCCGAGGTTTCATTCCTTAGCAATAACTAAAGAGGCTAACTTATAACCTGATGTTACGCGCGTACCTATAAAAAATCGTAGTCCACGAAAAACAATCGGGGTACATAGAAGCATGTCGAAAATGCATCCTGATTACAATGAACCTTGGCTAGTATCGTTATGTCGGCATGAATGCCAGTTTCAGTCACATTGAATGAATAATCTGGCATTACACCGTAAGTCGAGGAATATAGGGATTTACATTTTTTCGTGGCTTTCGTGCTTTTCGTGGACAGTGCGTAACATCAGTTATAACTAAAACCGCATACCTGCCCGTTTATTGTTTGATTTTTTGGGTATCCGGATTTGTCAGTTCAAGCGGCGGGCTTGGGATGCGGGCGCTGCTAAAAATATGGTCGTAGGGAGCATGGTGCCGTGTGGAGAAGTGGGCTTGGTGCTCGCAATGCCCGGACACTCGACCGGTATTTTACCTGCGGAGGTGTTGATGGTCATCGTTACCACACTGATGACGCCGCCGTTGCTGTCTTATCTATTGAAAAAACATCACAGTTGGGTCAGATGGGTTTTTAAAAACGTGGGGACGACAGAGCATAAAATGGGCCAAACATCGTGCGGCCCATCTGCTTGGTCTGTGGTTAACGGGCTTCGTACCTCAGCCCGCCCTATCGCACTGATTTGTGTCAAGCCTTACATCTGGCGATGCAGGTTTGCCATACTCAAATTTTCTTCGACAGCTTTTTCATAGACCCCAATCAGCATTAGGCAATGCACTTTCAAATTTTCCGCCTGTCTACCGTAGCGATAGCTTTTTGACTCATATTTGCTAAGAAGTTTTTTGTGTTCATCAACTTTAAGCTGCATTTCTTTTGCCGCTTCCTCATAGTGTTGCGCCAGCACCTCATGATCGGCTTTGGATTCTGCGTTTAGCACGGCTTGAGTCATATCCATCGGATGCGGTTTTATCTCGCTACATGCGGGCGCTAAGCCAACAGTTAAAAGCAAGGCAATCAGTATCTTTTTTTTCATGGGTTTTCTCCTAAGTAATTCAAAAAAAATTTAAAATATCATCGTTTTTCAGGTTGTTAGGTAAGGATAGAGAATTCAGCTTCTTCGATCAATAGGCGCTGCTGCCTATCAGGTAACCCGCTATTTAGCTGAATGCTATACATCACCAAAATCCCAGCCGATTTTCGGGATTGATGAACAAAAAACAGGGGCATCAACCCAGTCCGCACAGCTATTTTTCAAAGCACGAATAATGCCATTTATAATAAATCAATACGTTGAGCGTTTTTTATCTTCCACTCAATTCTATTCGCACAATAAATGTGCATTAAAAACCCATGAACGCACCCTAATAAAGCGATCTCGAAAATATTTATTCTTTAACATCTCCTTCGAATCCAAATAATCGCTTTTTAGATAAATGATGTTTCAAAGCGATAAACTTCGCAGTCGCAGAGCGTTCATGATGACTGAAACCGAACTAAAACTCATCGCCGCCGCAATCATCGGCGACAGCAAAATGCCGAAGAACGGATACGGCACACCGACGGCAACGGGAACACCGAGAGCGTTGTAAATGAAAGCAAAGAACAGGTTCTGACGGATATTGCTCATGGTGGCTTGACTCAAACGCCGCGAGCGGGCGATTCCACGCAGATCGCCTTTGACCAGCGTGACCCCCGCACTTTCCATCGCGACATCGGTGCCGGTGCCCATGGCAATACCTACATGCGCCTGCGCCAATGCCGGTGCATCGTTGATACCGTCGCCCGCCATTGCCACGATATGGCCTTCGGCCTGCAATTGTTTAACGAACGCGGTTTTCTGTTCGGGCAACACTTCCGCTACAACCTGGTTTATACCGAGTCTTTTTGCCACTGCATTGGCTGTCGTTTTATTATCGCCGGTCAGCATGACCACTTTTATTCCCGCTTCATGCAGGGCTTTCAGCGCTTCCGGCGTTGACGATTTGACGGGATCGGCGACGCTGATAAATCCGCCGAGCTTGCCGTCCACGCCCACAAACATGACAGTCTGTCCTTCCAGACGAAGCTCGTCAGCCTGTTTTATTAAAGGCGTAATATCGATATTCTGCGCCTCCATTAACTGGGAATTACCGAGTGCAACTTGGCGGCCTGAAATCCTGCCGCAAACGCCTTTACCGGTTACGGATTCAAATTGTTCTCCGACAGTCAGCTTGATGCCTTTTTGTTCAGCGCCTTTAACAATGGCGGCGGCAAGCGGGTGTTCGCTGGCCCGTTCCAAGCTTGCGCCGAGATACAACACTTCTTCTTCGGAAAAATTTTTGCCGGCTATGACCGACATCAGGCGGGGTTTACCCTCAGTCAGCGTACCGGTTTTGTCGACCACTAAGGTATCTATTTTTTCCATGATTTCCAGCGCTTCGGCATTTTTAATCAACACCCCGAGCTGAGCGCCCCTGCCGGTACCGACCATAATCGACATCGGCGTGACAAGGCCGAGAGCACAGTTCAGATCGGGTTAGCGGTAGCGTAACCCGACATTTGCCGCTCCGATGTGTCGGGTTACGCTACGCTAATCCGACCAATTGTTTTTTAGGAATACACAGCCATCCGGTTTTTATTTATTTACCTTTCAAGCTATAGATTGTGCGAGATAAAAGTTTACTCTTGTAGATCGCCAGTTTCCCCCTCAACGTAATGTTAGAATTGCCCCCGTCTTTGCTAACTATAATCATGCAAGGCTAGCCGCTCAATGAACCAGCGCAATACTTTACCTTTATTTGTTGTTTTCCAGGCCATGTTGATAGCTTCTATCGGTATCGCATTTTCTACCGGCAACGCAAT
>JAURVK010000178.1 GCA_030655535.1 Methylobacter sp.
GCCCACGATAAATTAAATCCTTAACTGAATGGCAGTGAGCTGGGTGGGTGCGTTAAATTTTTGGAGTATCAGGTTTACTCACAGGTGCCGGCATAGGTACAGGAACTGGAGCGGAAGCCGGATCGAAGTCTTGAGAAACAGCGGGTTCGGGAGCCTGTTCCAGTTTGGCTTGCCGGTTGCCTTCACCATAAAGCGTAGCGGAAATCATAAACAGAACGGTCGATATAATCAGAATCTTGAATCTGTCCGGTTTTTTCAAAAAGAATAAAGGCCATTTGGGCTTAATCATTCCGACAATAAAAAAAATCAGGGCCCAGATCCCAATGTGAAAAGCGGCGTTTATCAGCATTATAATTACTCGTTAACTTACATTTAAATAGATTTATATTATTATTAGTTATGCGGTTGTTTGCAATACGCCGCGACGTTATTTTAACGGTTTTACTTTAATTGCTAGCATTGCTTTTTTCAGTCGGCTAATAAAACAAGATTTATAAGCCGTTTATTGACACATTCCGTGTCGAAAAAACTCGCATCTATAGAGTTTTTTTATACGAAAATCAGGAGGTTCTATGGGTGGTTTTGTTTTAGCATTGTTAATTTTCGCTGTCTTGATAGTGTTTATGAGTGTCAAGTCGGTTCCCCAAGGTATGGAATATACGGTCGAGCGTTTTGGCAAGTACACCAATACACTGACCCCCGGCTTGAATATTATCGTGCCGATTATTGATCGTATCGGCAACAAGATGCTGATGATGGAGCAGGTGATGGATGTGCCGTCACAGGAAGTCATCACCAAAGATAACGCGATGGTGACGGTGGATGGCGTGGTTTTTTATCAGGTGATGGATGCCCCTAAAGCCGCTTATGAAGTCAGTCAACTGGGTTGGGCCATTCTGAATCTGGTAATGACCAATATCCGTACGGTCATGGGTTCGATGGATCTGGACGAATTGTTGTCGCGCCGGGATGACATCAATGCAAAGCTGCTGTCCGTTGTCGATGACGCCACCACGCCATGGGGCATCAAAGTCACCCGTATCGAAATAAAAGACATTGCGCCGCCCAAGGATTTGGTCGAAGCGATGGGCAGACAAATGAAAGCCGAGCGTTTAAAACGCGCCTCCATACTTGAGGCTGAAGGTTTAAGACAGTCCGAAATTTTACGCGCAGAAGGCGCGCAACAGGCCGCCATTCTGGAAGCGGAAGGTCGCAAAGAAGCCTCTTACCGTGATGCCGATGCCCGTGAACGTCTGGCTCAGGCCGAAGCCAGAGCGACGTTAATGGTGTCCGAAGCCATCGGCAAAGGCGATGTCCAGGCCATCAATTATTTTGTCGCGCAAAAATACATTGAAGCGCTGAAAGATATTGGCGCGTCTAACAACAGCAAACTGGTTTTCATGCCGCTGGACTCATCCAGCGTGATTGGCGCCCTTGGCGGCATCGGCGAACTGGCTAAAGAAGCCTTGGCTAAAAAGAGCTGATATGGCTGAGCTGGAGATTGTTTTTTGGAATTGGTGGGTATTAGCCCTCATTCTGTTGGTAGTAGAGCTGTTAGCCCCCGGTTTTTTCTTTATGTGGTTGGCGGCTTCAGGCTTTGTCACCGGATGCCTGCTGTTACTGATACCCTCAATGAGTGTCGAATTGCAGATATTGATTTTTTCCGTACTGTCGGTTTCTGCTATCACCTTATGGCGTTTTTATGGCAAAAAGCATCCCATGGCGACAGATCACCCTTTGTTAAATAAGCGGGGGCAGCAATACATCGGCAGGGTTTTTAGCCTATACAAGCCGATAGAAAATGGCGAAGGTAAAATACAAGTCGACGATTCCATATGGAAAGTTCACGGGGAAGATTGCGACATTAACGCCAAGGTAAAAGTCATCGCAGTGCGCGGCACGGTGTTTGATGTGGAACGAGCCGAGTAATGTCGGATTACACTATTTTACGACTCCTTCGCGCTCCAGAAATTAAAATGTAGGAGCGGGCTTTAGCCGCGATAATCGAGGCTAAAGCCCGCTCCTACATTGGCAATAATGTTTAATGCTCATCATCGACTAGCCATTTATCTTCCGGCTCAACAACTACCGTTTCCTTCTTGGCTACGCTTTTATGCCAAATCCCGTTGCTTGAAAAACACGCCCAGCCCCATTTCAGCCAGTTGAGCAATGACACCGCCAACCATAGCGACCAGACCAGCATCAATAACCGATACACTGTCAGCGGAACCGAGATCAGCGTTGCTATGGGCAACGTTGCCAAGCTTCTATCCTGATACCAGTTCAGGTTGAATGCCGAGGACTGGTTGCCGATGATCTGCATATCGGGCGAACCCAGCAAACCCTGCTCGACCGCTAAAAACAACAGGCTCAGCGATATCAAGGTTAAACCGCCGATAACAACTTGTAAGGTATTAAAATAGCGCAAGTCGGCAACCGACTGCGTTTTGCGCCAACCTAACAGTATTAACCACGCAATCACCAGGCCTGCCGACAGCAGAGGAATCTGGCTAAGCCCTACCAACAACAAAAACCAGTGCCGGTTTCTTAAAGGCGTCAGCGGGATTTTGCCCAAACCTAACGACACCATAAAAATAACCGTCAGCACGCCCCAAAATAACACCGCAGGCCCCATTTTCGGCCCCAACGCAAATAATACCCAGCGATCCTGGCCCAGGCCGATAGCCAGGTTGGCATTGACGCTCGCCGTTCCTAAGTCGACCTGCGGCGTCCTCATGATGCCGCTTATTCCGGTCGCTTCCCGCCAGCTGATTGAGACTTGCTGCTTGCCGGGATTAATCGGCAGGGTGAGCTTTCTGCCGTCCTGCCTGATCGGTTGGGTCTCTCCATTGATGGCGACGCTTTGTAACACCGCATTTTCCGGCAGGATCAGCGTGTGCTGCGAGCCTTGCGAGCTTCTTAAGTTAAGGTTTAATTCGGCTTCCCGGCTGCGTTGTCCCGGCTTGATGCTTAAGCGGCTGTTGTCGATGGTCAGGGTTTGTCCTTCTACCGCCTCCGGCCTGGTTATTTGCAGGGTGATTTTCTCTCCGGGCCAGGGATGCCATTCGGGCAGCCATTGCCCTTCATCATTGAGATGAATCATTGCGATACCGGAAGTTTCAATATGCCAGATGGGGCTTATATCCGCTTTCAACACCTCTATCCATTGCTCTGTTTTAGTGGCGATAACATCGATTTGTTCCGATTTTTCCAGCGTGGATTCCCATTGCAGCATGGTTTGCTGTGCCGGGATATTAACCTCGACTTTACCGTCTTTAACCCGAATACCTGCGCTGGTAACCGACTCGCCCGGCAACAAGGGCACGGCCAATACTACGGCGGTATCAGCCGCCGAAACCCGGATAATCCGGGTGACAACGCGCCAATCCAGGCCCAGCTGCAAGGTGCGTTCGATCCTGACAAACGGCGGCAACGCGCCCGGCTCCAGCACCGATTCTTTTTGTTGCTGTTCGGTTTGGTTTATTCGGCTAAATTGCAGTTGATCGTCAACCTGGCTGTTTTCCTGTAGGCCGACGGCTCGCCAACCGGTACTTTGAATGCTGACCCAGTTCGGTTTTAACGGTAACGGCAGGGTGAATTTGCTTAATAAAGGTACAGCTCCGCTCAGCACGACTTGATGTTCGCCTTCGCCTAAGTTAATCCACAAGCCTTTATTATCGCGATAAAGCCCTGGCGCTGTTTTGCCGTCAACCCGAATTTGATTAGGGAACCATTGTTCATATTCGACCGGTAATGGAATCGCCACGGCTTGTTGGGCATGAATTTGCAGGGCGATGGTCAATTCCTTATCGGTAATGGCTATTTTCATCTGCGGGATTTGCGCGCAACTCGGCAACTGCTCCCTGCGTTGCTCTACCTCCTGCATCCCTGCAGTCGTCGGCAAACAGTCCGGCGACAGCGGTTTTTCCAGCAGCCTGTTTCTGAGTTCGTCCAGTAAAGCCTTGTCCGGAAGTTCGGCATAGGTGTTGGCTGACGGCAACGACAGCATCGGCAACAGCAAAAACCACAGCAGCAACGGTGTCGAAGGCCTAAAGCCTTTAAAGCTGAACTTTTCAGCAACGCCGAACATCAGCAAGGCCAGCGCCGCAACTGAAATTACGCGGACGAAATTGAGCAGCAGGGTCAGCGTCGGCGTTAAATACCATAGCCGCAGTTGTTGCCCCGCATCAACCGAACCGTTCCATGACAACATTACCTTGCTCCACTGCCATTGCGGCAAGCCGGGGCCGGTCTGCACCTTGGCCTTAGGATCGATGCGGTCGAAATCGACCGCCTTGTCTGTATAACCATAAGACGATGAGGAATCGGATCGCATCGCTTTTCCGAACACCTTTGCTTTCATCTCGCTGATCGCTTCAGAGGCCGGTGCAGGTACACTCATTTGTGCCACTCTTCCAAGCATACCGCTATCCTGGAAGCCGGGCATATTGATCGCTTGATCGGGTTTTTCCAGTTGCGGATAAAGTCCGGTACGTACCTGCTCCACCATGAAAGGCAAGGTCGTCATGATTAACGCCAGCCAGAAAGCATAGCGATACCACGTTATGAATTTCAAAAATCGGCCTTGCGGCAATACCCTGATCAATGCGGTCGCGGCCAGAATATTCAGCCAGACGAACTGCGGCGAGCCCGGCTCATGCCAGATTAATGCCAAAGTGACCAACGCTAGGCCGCCCCAATAATAATTCCATAACCTGCCTATTGCCAGCGCGGCAATTAACACCACAAACAAGTCCAGCAACGTCCAGCGGGAAATCCAGCTGTCAGGCGCATTGTCCACGCCGCCGGCCGCCAGCAAACGCCAGCCCGGCGG
Organism: Methylobacter sp.; assembly: GCA_030655535.1. Taxonomy (GTDB): domain Bacteria; phylum Pseudomonadota; class Gammaproteobacteria; order Methylococcales; family Methylomonadaceae; genus Methylobacter_A. Next base: position 4,835 of record JAURVK010000178.1, read on the forward strand.
CAGGTTCAGTTCGGCGCGGACACTGTGAAAATCCTGCTCCCAACCGACTGCGCCGGTTGATCCGATCGCGCCGACAATACGGCTGTCGGCATCCAACGTTATCGTGCCGCTTCTGACTTCAACGCCTTGCTTGCCGGATTTGTCCTGGGTAATAAACTGGTTGCCGCCGTTTAAAGTAACTCTTCCCAACTGCGTTTGCGGCAAGCTGTTAAGCCGCCAGCCGCGGGTCATGTTGCCGGTGATGATGTCATTGACGGTATAGCCTTCGCCGTTAAAATCCAGCCACAGCTTTCTGCTTAAATTGAGTTGATTGGGCTCAGGCTCCGGGTCGCCCCGGCGTATGGTTTTAAATCCCATAGCCTGACCTTGATTGATTTTATAGGCCGGGAGGTTTTTCCAGTCGTCAGGCAAATTGGTCAGGCTGGGATCTATGGCGCTTAACTGTTCGATTTCAACCACGCGCAGTTGCGGACGCGCGTCAAACGACCAGATTTCCGCTTCCGGCCATCGGAGGTCTTGGTCGGTAGGGGCGACCGTCCGGTCGCCCTTGAGCGGGAGTTCATTCAGTTCTTTGCTGTTTCTGGCCAGAATATCAATTTGCCAGCGGCCGGGACGCAGTTGCACCAATAACTGTCCGTCGGGTTCTAATCGGGCGGGCAGTGGACTTTGCAAACTCAGCGGAATAAAACCGTCCAACATTGACTGGGGTAATTTAACTTCGCGCTGCTCGCCGGAAACTTCCAGCACCAGCCGGGTTAAAACCTGCGTGGGCACTTCATCGATGATTTTTCGAAATATCCGAATATCCAGATTGTTCTGGCTGTTTTCCTGCTTTTTTAAACCTATATCGCTTTCCTTTAACCACAGCTGTCCGTCTTTAATGGTCGGTGTCGGTATGATCGCGCCATTAATACGCAGCTCAATCAGCCCGGTATCGGCCGGTACTTTTAAGTTATCCGGAATAGCGGCCCAGAAGAACTCGCCGTTGATTTGATGCCGAGAGCCCGCAGCCAGTTTAATCGAGGGGTCGCCGTTTTTATCCATGACCAGCGCGGTCTTGTTATCAACCGTCACATTCAGCGGCCAGTGGGTTTTATCGCCCGGCAAGCTGATCCAGCTGTCCCGATACATCGTCCAGGTGACCGAAAATACGCCTTTATCGGGCATTAAATCCAGCTGAGTTTGAGTAGGCCAGCTACAGCGTTTTTGCTCGTAACTGTTGTAGATGAAAGGGCAGGGAGGTTCGGGGCTGTCCTGCAACACCCAGGCTATCCAGGGCTTAAGCGGTTCCGGTACCTGTTCCGGGGTTAACGGTTTTGCCTGAGCGGCTGATGCAAACAATACGGCGCTAAAGAATAGCCAGACGATACGACTCATGATGCACTCCTGATTGATGTCAGATGTTAAGCCAATGGGATGGACTCCTCCCATTGGCCTACAACTACTTGCCTGCAATGGAAATCGCAATTTCCAGCATAGCTGCTCGGATTTGTGGGCGCAAATTTATTCGCGCGACAAGTTAAAAGCGCGAATAAATTTGCGCCCA
>JAURVK010000037.1 GCA_030655535.1 Methylobacter sp.
CAAGTCTTCAAGGTCGATAACGGCATCCTGGAGCTTCAAAAGCTGCTTGCGGCGGTACTCCAAATCGTTCATTTGGTTGCCGGATTGCTGCTCGATGACGTTTTCTTCACCCGTGGCGGAGATGTCCAGCAAGACCATCCGTCCACTCACCCGTTGCTCCAGGTTGATGTATTTTTCCAGCTCCATGTTCGGCCAGAAGTTGATGAGCTGGATATGGGTGTTGATCGAACCGATACGGTCTATTCGCCCGAAGCGCTGAATGATCCGAACCGGGTTCCAGTGGATGTCATAGTTGACAAGGGTGTCGCAATCTTGAAGGTTTTGCCCCTCAGAAATGCAATCGGTCGCGATGAGAAGGTCAATGTCCCCCTCGTTAATCAGCTCTTCCGGGCGTTCCTTGGAGCGTGGTAAAAACGCGGCGAGGATACTGGCAAGGTCGTTGCGCAGCTTGGGCTGGGGCGTCTTGTTGCATACCGCTTCCGGTGACGATAGCGGTATGCAAGCCCAGTTTCTTGCCCGCCCACGGTGCGAGCTGATCGTACAGATATTGGGCGGTATCGGCGAAAGCGGTAAAAACGATGACCTTGCGATTGCCCGCATTGAGCGGATTGAGCGCCTTCTGTTCGATAGCCTGGCGTAGCGCGTTAAGCTTGGCGTCGCGGTCTGCATTCACCTGCCGAGCCGCCGAAAGCAAGGTGGCAAGCCGATTACGGTCTTCGGTTAGTGCCGTAGGGCGGGTTCGCCGCTAGGCAATCCGCCACACTGCGACAGACTGCCATCGGCGTTGTGCGTTGATCGGCGGTTTGCTAACGCGAAACCGCCTTACAGCGTTTTATTTCATGCGCAAGGGGGTAACAGGTTTATTCCTGTTACCCCCTTGCGGATCATGAATTATGTAATTTTATAAGTGATTGTCCTGCGGCAAAACAAAGGTTCCGGTTTTTTCGCCGTTGACACGGTATTCGTAGGTCCCGGCTGGCAACCCGTAAACCTGCAACGGCACAATTTCTTCGAATGACCCAATTATCGCAGCGCATGTCATGGTACCATCGCGCGGGATCGTGCTGTTTACATGCAGGATAACCTCAAAATGGTTGTCTTGCAGGCGTTGACTGACTTTGCCGATTTCCCAGCAGGGGTCTGAAAAGCTTCCGTTGACTTTCAGGAATACCTGAGCAGGCAGGGTGTTGGTGACAATGGCTGCCACGCCACTTTCACTCAGCGAGAGCGAGAAAATGCTATGCGCAGGAGTTGTCGCAAACGACTGTAAATGCCAGGCGTTAATGGTCGGATCGAACTGAAATATGGCGTTCTGGAACAGTCCCGGTTGTTCGTCCGTGTCGACCAGCGGCAACGTCAGAATGCCATTGCTGTAGGATGGATAATCGCTCGAATTGCTCGCGGCTTGTTGCGTCTGTGAAAACGCAGAGTTTAGCGGCAGGCAGAGAATGAAGATGATTATCAAAAAAATTCTAAAAAGATTCATTGTATCCTTCTCCGTAAATTGATTGATTTTCTTGCTTACCATTATAGTTTTGTTTGCTGTTTGCTGTTCATACTTGACCCTCAAATAAATTAAAATTCAGGCAGATAGATTTTAGTTATCTATCTAGTGGCTCTACGGATAGAAAATTCAACCGCCTCGGCCAAAGTATCCCACCTTAAAACCATTATCACAAGCACCTGCACCATTTTTATCTCGTTCCCAAGTTTCCAGCTTGGGAACGCCTATCTTCAAGCTCTGCTTGACATTTTAAGCCCCATTTAAACCATTGCCCCGCCCAGCCAAAGCATTCTACAATTGCCCCTTTCTTGACTTACCCTCACCGTCAACCATGCAACATGCCATCGACCCCAAAATAGACTGCGTGTTCAAAGCCCTATTGGGTAGCGACGAAAACCGTAACCTATTAATCCACTTTCTCAACACCTTCCTGGCGCAAGAACTCAGCGAACCGTTAGTCTGGGTCGACATCCTCAATCCTTACAACGACAAAGAATTTCTCAGCGACAAACTGAGCATCGTTGACGTCAAATTCATAGCCGGACGGGGCATGTTGCCCCGTCCGAAACGTTTTGCGTTGGTTAAGTGTCGTCATAGAACTCAGTTATCCCAAAAACGTTAGGAACGGGGTTGCAAACCCCGTTCCACTTGGACTTAAGTTGATGCGCATGGCCTATTTATGCCATAACCCAACCACAAACGGACAAGTCATGAAAAAAAACACCGACAACACCCGTACAGAAATCGACTCTTTCGGCCCGATACAAGTGCCCGCCGACAGATACTGGGGCGCACAAACCCAGCGCTCCCTGATTAACTTCAAGATCGGCAACGAACGCCTGCCTCGGCCTTTGATCCGCGCGCTGGGCATCGTCAAGCATTGCGCCGCGCTATCGAATATCGCACTGAACAACATCGATCAAAAAATCGGCTACGCGATAGCGGCTGCGGCTCAGGAGGTTATCGACGGCAATCTCGACGACAACTTTCCGCTTGTCGTCTGGCAGACCGGCTCCGGCACCCAGTCCAACATGAACGTCAACGAGGTGATTTCCAATCTGGCTATCGAGCGTCTTGGCGGCGCTATGGGATCTAAAACGCCGGTTCATCCGAACGATCACTGCAACCGCAGCCAGTCTTCGAATGACGCCTTCCCGACAGCCATGCATATCGCCACCGTCGAGCAATTGCACCATTTATTGATTCCCTCGCTTTTGCACCTGCACCGCGCGCTGTCCGACAAATCCGAGTTATGGAGCGACATAATCAAGATCGGCCGAACTCACTTGCAGGATGCAACTCCGCTGACACTGGGCCAAGAGTTTTCCGGTTATGCCGCTCAGGTACAACTGGGTATCGACCGGATTAACGACAGTCTCAAACGGCTGTATCCTCTGGCGCAAGGCGGCACAGCCGTGGGCACCGGCCTGAACTCGAAACCGGGTTTCGGCGGCCAGTTTGCCGAAGAGGTTGCAAAATTCACCCAGCTGCCTTTCATCTCTGCGGCCAATAAATTCGAGGCATTGGCCGCGCACGACGCGATGGTGGAAATTTCCGGAGTGTTAAATACCATCGCGGTCGGCCTCAATAAAATCGCCAATGATATTCGCCTGTTGAGTTCGGGCCCGCGCTCCGGCATCGGGGAACTCCGGCTGCCTGAAAACGAACCCGGCTCTTCGATCATGCCGGGTAAAGTGAATCCGACCCAATGCGAAGCCATGACTATGGTTTGCGCGCAGGTCATGGGCAATCACATCACCGTCACCTTTGCCGGAGCGCAAGGACATTTGGAGCTCAATGTTTTCAAGCCGGTCATTATTTATAACGTACTCCAGTCCATCCGCCTGATCGGCGATGCGGCGATGAGTTTCACCGATCATTGCGTTGCGGGCATTGAACCGAATATCGACCGTATTGCCGAGCTGATGGAAAATTCGCTGATGCTGGTAACCGCACTGGCCCCGCGCATTGGTTACGACAATGCTGCAAAAATTGCGAAACTGGCCTTGAAAAATCGCAGTACGCTGCGTGTAGAGGCAGTCTCCGGCGGTTTTGTGACCGAAGCGGAATTCGACGACCTCATCCGTCCGGAACAAATGATTTTTCCAAAATAAAGTAAAAAAAAGACGTAACTACTCAGCCATCAATATAATAGGCATAATAGAACGCGGATGACGCTGATAGATATGATAAGGGCGGATAATTTAAGAAAAATCTTATTTTTATCTTAATAATCAGCGTCGCCTATAGGGATGTAGGCGCTTAGCGTGAGCAGGAGCGGAAGCTGCATCTGCGTTCCATTTTTATAACTGCTGAATAGTTACAAAAAGACTACCATTAGGCACTGTTGATAAAAAATAAAGGGGAATAGACCATGCATGTAACATACGAACTGGCCGAACAGGCAATGGCTGCGGCAATTGCCGAGTCAAAAAAAATCGGTACGCAGATGTGTATCGCCGTAGTGGATTCCGGCGCTGATTTAAAGGCGTTCGTGAGAATGGACAATGCCTGGGTAGGCAGCGTGGACATTGCCATCAAGAAAGCCAAAACCGCCTGTTTCTTCGCGATGAACACCGGACAAATCGGCCAGCTATCGCAACCGGGCGGGCCGCTTTACGGGATTGAACATTCTAACGACGGGCTGATTACCTTTCCCGGAGGCGTTCCTATCGTTGATAAGGATGGCGTTCTGATCGGCGCTATCGGGGTCAGCGGCAGCTCGGTTGAAAACGATCATCAAGTCGCCAAAGCCGGAGCCGAAGCCATCGGCGTTTCCGATTTGCCGGCGCACCCGTGGCGAACCTGAGTCCAGGATAATCTCAGGATTGTTCCGATAAAGAAGCCGTTTCAAATGCGGTTAGGCGCTAAGCGAAGTCTTTCATGTTTTAAAGACTTCGCTTAGTTCGAATTGATTGGCTTCTTTCAAGCAGAGACGCTATTCAAGTGCTATTTTTCCCTCGATGCAGTGACTGATGCCGACAGCAGGAGCTTCCAGCGTCATTTTAATCTCTAGGGTCTCGGAGCCGTTCAATTTTCCGGTTTCAACAGCTTTGAGAACAGCATGTTCTATTTCCCGTTGTGATGCGACTCCAACAATTTTGAGATATTTTCTGATTTCCATGTTAAATGTATCTTCATTCATTTTGACCTCCTAAAGGCAAAGTTTGTGCATTCCATAAACACAATCGATGGAATTCGATGTTTAGCCTAGAAGCTAGCACCCCATTCAGGGAGCCGTCAAGAAGTTACTCAAGCGTTTAACAGGAACGACTCGTAAAATTCAGGCTTGATCAGACAGCCTTAAAATTCAGTTATGAGTTGAATTCGCCATATCCAGATAACACCGAGTGAAATCTTAGCGCCTGTTTATGGTCGTTATGCGTTTAATATTGCCAGTTCAAACCTGAACTTTTACAAATGGCTCAAAGCCGTTTAATCGCACTCGGATGACGGCTTAACACGGAAAACTTTCCTATGACTTCACTCGGCGCAGCGCGCCTGTACTGCATTCCCACGCAGCGCGTGGGAACGAGGAAAATGTAGGAAAGGCCTGAAGTTTGAATATCTACAGGCAAGTGTTTAGGCATAGATTGCGGATCATGACTTCCTCATCAGCCGGGACGATCAACACGGGTTTATAACCAGCAAGACCGATTTCATTGATCCCGGAATGATTGGCCGTCCGATCCAGGGCAAAGCCCAGAAAGGCCAGCGGAGCGCAGATTTTTTCACGAATTTCGGCAGAATGTTCACCGATACCGGCGGTAAAAACCAGCGCATCGATACCGCCCGCCTTGGCCGCAAAGCCGCCTATCGCCGCCCGTATCTGACGGCAAAAATAGTCGACGGCAAATTTTGCGTTGTCGCTGTCACTGGCAAGCAGCCTATCCATTTCCGAACTTTCACCCGCCGACAAAGCCAGCAATCCCATGTTGTGAAAAACCATGTCGCTTAATGCTTCCGGACTGAAACGTTTCGCCAGTTCCAGCATGACGCCCGGATCGAGGTCGCCGCTACGGGTTCCCATCGGGATACCGCCTGCCGGGGTATAGCCCATGGTGGTGTCCACCGATTTCAGGTTTTCCAGCAAACAAAGGCTGGCGCCGCTGCCCAAGTGGGCGACGACAACTTTTTTATAAGCTACGTCGCCTAACATATCCGCAAGCATGCCGGCAATGTAGGCGTAATTGAGCCCATGAAAGCCGAAGCGGCGCATGCCAAGTTCGTTCGGAATCGGCAGCCGTTTAGCCAACTCGGGCAGGGTGCTATGGAAAGCGGTATCGAAGCAGACGATTTGCGGCACATCGAATCGTTGCAGGCACAAATCCAGCCCGAGCAGATTGCCCGGCAAATGCAGCGGGGCAAGATGAATCAGCTGTTCCAGCCGGGAACGCTCGGTAGCATCAACCCGCCTTGCCGGATCGGTCATATCGCCGCCATGAACAAAACGATGTCCCACCAGATCCGGCAGCTCGCCTGCCAAATCGTGCAACAGCAGGTCGAGCGCATTCTTTTGGTCACTTACCTGTTCGTAACGGAAATTGCGCCGCGCACCGCTAGCTGCAAACAGGCTCGCCTTGATCGAAGACGAGCCGCTGTTGATGGTTAGAACCGAGCGGCTCAATAGGGCCACACCCAGTTGTCGACCTCGGGCAGATCGGTGCCGTATTCGTAAGCGTAGTTGCGGCATTCGATCTGCTTGTCGCGCATGTTTTCTTTGACATGAGCGCCCGCTACACGCAACGCCGGGATGCGGTTGATCGCGTCGATCACCAGACTGAAGCGGTCGATTTCATTCTGGATGGCGAGTTCCAGCGGCGTGTTGATGCTGCCTTTTTCCTTGTAGCCGCGCACATGCAGATTCTTGTGGTTGTTGCGACGATAGGCCAGACGATGGATCAACCAGGGGTAACCGTGGAAGTTGAACAGGATAGGTTTGTCCAGCGTGAACAGGCTGTCGAAATCCTTGTCCGATAAACCGTGCGGATGCTCTGCTTCAGGCGTCAGTTTGTAGAGATCGACCACGTTGATGAAGCGAACCTTGAGTTCGGGGAAATTCTCGCGCAGCAACACCACGGCGGCCAGCGCTTCCTTGGTGGGAATGTCGCCGGCGCTGGCTATCACCAAATCCGGTTCCACGCCTTGATCGTTGCAGGCCCAGTCCCAGATACCGATACCCTTGGTGCAATGTTTGATCGCCGCATCCATGTCCAAAAATTGCAGATGCTTTTGCTTGTCGCAAACGATCACGTTGATGTAATCGACGCTTTTCAAACAATGATCGGCAACCGTCAACAGACAGTTCACATCGGGCGGCAGATAGATACGCGTCACTTTCGGACTTTTGTTGACTACCACGTCGAGAAAGCCCGGATCCTGATGGGTAAAGCCGTTGTGATCCTGCCGCCATACGGTGGAAGTAATCAGCAGGTTCAGCGATGACACCGGCGCGCGCCAAGGGACTTCCTTGGACATGGCCAGCCATTTGGCATGCTGGTTGAACATCGAATCGATCACATGCACAAAGGCTTCGTAGGTGGAGAAAAAACCGTGGCGGCCGGTCAGCAGATAGCCTTCCAGCCAGCCTTCCAGCGTATGCTCGGACAGCATTTCCATCACCCGTCCGTCAGGCGACAGTTCGCCGCCATCGGCATCTTCCGGCAGATAGTCGGCCAGCCAGGTTTTCTTGCTGACTTCATAGACGTCGTCCAGCTTGTTCGAGCTGTTTTCATCGGGGCCGAACACGCGAAAATTATTCATGTTCAGGCTCATGATGTCGCGCAGGAACTTGCCCAGCGGCCGCGTGTTTTCAGCGCTGGCGGTGCCCGGCTGGGTCACCACCGCGGCGTATTCGCGGCAGTCCGGCATATGCAGGGCTTTACGCAACAGACCGCCATTGGCGTGAGGGTTCACGCTCATACGCCGAGCGCCCTTGGGCGCCAGGGCTTTAAGTTCGGGTAACAGGCAACCGTCCTGGTCGAACAGTTCTTCCGGCTTGTAACTGCGCAGCCAGTCTTCCAGCTGTTTAAAATGCTCCGGCGTATCGCGCACGTTGCCCAAGGGCACCTGATGCGAGCGCCAGAAACCTTCCACTTTTTTACCGTCGACCTGTTTCGGCCCTGTCCAGCCTTTGGGCGAGCGCAGCACGATCATCGGCCAGCGCGGGCGAATAGGCTGACCGCTGCTGCGTGCCTGTTGTTGAATGCGGCGAATTTCCAGTACACAGTGTTCCATCGTCGCGGCCATGGCTTGGTGCATGGTGTCCGGGTCGCTGCCCTCGACGAAATAAGGCGTCCAGCCGTAGCCCTTGAACAGGTTTTCCAGTTCCTCGTGCGAGATGCGCGACAGGATGGTCGGATTGTTGATCTTGTAACCGTTCAGATGCAGGATCGGCAATACTGCGCCGTCGCGGATCGGATTCAGGAATTTGTTGGAATGCCAGGAGGTCGCCAGCGGGGCGGTTTCGGATTCGCCGTCTCCGACCATTACCGCAACGATCAGTTCGGGATTGTCGTAAGCCGCGCCGAACGCATGCGAGACGCTGTAACCGAGTTCGCCGCCTTCATGAATCGAGCCCGGCGTTTCCGGCGTGCAATGGCTGCCGATGCCGCCGGGAAAAGAGAACTCTTTGAAGAACTGGTGCATGCCGTGCTCGTCTTCGCTCTTGTTCGGGTAAATCTCGCTGTAAGCGCCTTCCAGATAGACGGGGCCGAGCACGCCGGGCGCACCATGCCCCGGCCCGGCCAAAAAAATGGCATTCAAATCGTACTTGTTAATCAGTCGGTTGAGATGAATATAAGTGAAGGAGAGACCGGGGCTTGAGCCCCAATGTCCCAGCAAGCGACTCTTCACATGCTCCATCTTGAGCGGTTCGCGCAGCAGCGGATTGTCGCGCAGATAAATCATGCCTGCCGCAAGGTAATTACAGGCGCGCCAATAGGCGTCGATCTTGTCGATGTCTTCTTGCGGTAGCTGGGTTTGTGGGACGGTCATGGCTTATACATCCTTGGATTGGTTTCAAATGGGTCGGTTGATTTTCGGTACTATACTTGCTGATTGTGACGTCTGTTTGACAGTCATTTGAGGTCATCCCCCGAGCTCGTTCGGAGTGTGCTTTTGGTGGCGACCACATGCATTCCAGATTAACCGTTTTGGTAAAACCGAAAGGATTGACTTCGGGCCTGGAATTATTGTGTCCGGTTAACGACAATGACTTTGGTCGGTTTTAGTCGATTCAACCCGTCGAGCGAGTTTGTGTGTCATATGCCTTATAGTGCCATGTGAAATGCCTCAGTAATTCGTATAATGAGCTATTTTGAGTCCAGCAGCGATGCGGCTTTAAAGCGTTTTTCATCACGCAAACTAAAGTATGTTGCAGTTACCGTGCCATTTTTCGCGGCTTATTGTCGCGCGGCAATCGGTCACATTTTCAAGGCTGACTTTAGTCATTAGACTGGTTACAACTCTTGTATCGATCCCTTGTTTAAGGGGTATTAGAGTTGACTGTCCTTCCTTTTAAATGCGGTCAGCAGCCCTGGCCGCATCTTTTTAGCCTACGGGTGGAATCATGAAACGGAATAACCAAACTGATACATCCTACGCTATTAACGATCAAGATTTGTTCAAACAAATCGCTTTCCATGAGGCGGGTCACGCTGCCGCCATCTATCTTTACAATAAACAAAAACAACTGCCTCCGGTATATTTTCAAATCACCATTAAGGCCTTGGGTCGCCAAAAAGACGGCTCTTTGGATACCGACCCATTAGGCTATAATCACTTTGCCGCAGTCGTAGAGGGAGGCCGCCTGATTCATAGCCTGCCGGTTGCGTTGATTGAAAGTACGCATTATTTCTCAGCCACTGAGCAAGATGCGTATCAGACTGCTTTTGAAGCGGATATGATCAATTTGTTGATCGGGCCTTTAGCGGAAGCAAAATATGTCGCCTTACGTGATGATGAACAGTTTAATGCTCGACTGGTTAACATCAATGCTTTGCATTATTACGGCGGTACATCCGATCTTGAGCAGGTTTATGAGTATCTGGATACTTTTATCGCAACCAGAAGTCGGCAACAAGAGAAGTTGGTTGAGCTGTTTAACAAAGCCTTTCAGTTTATAAACTTACCGATTTATTGGCAGGCTATTGAACGTCTGGCGGATTATATTCTTAAAAACAGAGAAAACATCATCAGCTGTGAGGAGTCGATTGCCGTGATGGATGAAAGCGGGACGCCACGGGGTGACGCGTCAGAAAAGGCAAATAATACAGGTGACGGGTCTTGTAAGCTTTGCAGCGTATAAATGGTATATCGGTGTTGCTGATCACATGGGCATTAGCGGCGATCAGGGCGGCTCCGGCGCTGGCAGCTGAAGCGACGAATAAATGGGTGTTAAAATTGGTCATGTAAAACAATAATCCCTTAAATCTAAAAAATGCAGCATGGCATTGCCTGGCTCTACATTAAGCCGGATATTTGCCTGCGATTACCTCGGTTATTCCCGTGTTAGGTAGCTTACAGTGAATAAAATTGGAAGAGTGCAAGCTTTGCTTGTACAGCAGGGAGCCTGCACTCCTGAAACCATGAATGTCGGGCAACCGGTTTTTGTTGTCCGGCACAAGATTACAACTGATTGGCCGAGTTACCTTAGGTTAATTTACACCAGTAAATTAACCAGCATCTGTTCATAAATACGGGACAAAATCTCCAGATCTTCCACGCCGACGTGTTCATTGATTTTATGGATGCTCTCATTCAACGGGCCGAGTTCGATAACCTGGGCGCCGGTCGGAGCGATAAAACGTCCGTCCGAGGTGCCGCCGCCGGTGTCGTCGAGCGTTTCAAAGCCGGTCACGGTTTTGATCGCGGCATGGGCGGCATCGATTAATGCGCCTGACTCGGTCAAGAAAGGATTGCCGGACAAGCGCCATTCCAGCGCATAGTTGAAATCGTATTTGTCCAGCAGGGCGCGGGTGCGTTGCTTGATGGTTTCCTCGTTCAGTTCGGTGCAAAAACGCAGGTTGAACTGAACTGCCACGCTGCCGGGGATGATGTTTTCCGCGCCGGTTCCGGAGTTGATATTGGAAACCTGCAAGCTGGTCGGGGGGAAAAACTCATTGCCGCGATCCCAGACTTCATCGATAAGGTCTTTTAACGCCGGGGCAAAAGTGTGTATCGGATTGTCGGCCAGCTCGGGATAGGCGACATGGCCTTGGATGCCTGCGACGGTCAATTTGGCGCATAAAGAGCCGCGCCGACCGACGCGAATCACGTCGCCGATTTTTTTGTCGCTGGACGGCTCGCCTACCAGACACCAGTCTATTTTTTCGTTACGCTGTTCCAGCACTTCGACGACTTTAACCACGCCGTTGGTGGCGATGCCTTCTTCGTCGCTGGTCATCATCACCGCGATAGAGCCTTGATGGTCCGGGTGCCGATCAATAAAGCGTTCGACGGCGGTGATGAAGCAGGCGATGCCGCCTTTCATATCGGCAGCGCCGCGGCCATAAAGCTTGCCGTCACGAATCGTCGGTTCAAATGGCGGTGAAACCCAGGCATCCAACGGGCCGGTAGGTACAACATCGGTGTGGCCGAGGAAGGTCAACAGCGGTTTGGCATCGCCGCGTCTCAGCCAGATGTTTTGGGTATCGGCAAAGTCCAGGCGTTCTTCTTTGAAACCCAGTTTTGTTAAACGCGCGGCCAGCACATCCTGGCAGCCTGCGTCTTTTGGGGTTACCGATTCACGGCTGATAAGGTCTTTAAGCAGTTCTAGGGTGTCGCTCATAATAAATTTCTCGTTCCTACGCGCTGCGTTACTGCCATTATGTTGTGGGCGCGAAATTATTAGCGCGGCAGGTTTAAAATCGCGAATAAATTAGCGCCCACACTATATAAACTTAATGGCAGCGACGCGCTACGTCCCATATTTGTAGGGGCGAATTCATTCGCCCTCCATAAAGTTTGCGGCATATCCGCCATCCTTGGAAAAACCAAGAATTAACTGGTCGCCGAACTCTAAAATCGGGCGCTTAATCAGGGTAGGGCTGGTCAGCATCAGTTGCAGGGCTTTTTCTTGGGTAAGATCGCTTTGCTGCTCGGCGCTAAGTTGCCGCCAGCTGGTGCTGCTGCGGTTAAGCAGTTTTCTCCAGTCCAAATGATCGACAAAATGCTGTAGCAGTTCAGGCGTTAAACCATCGGTTCTGAAGTCATGGAATCGATAAGCTATACCGTTTTGATCCAGCCGGTTGCGCGCTTTTTTGACGGTGTCGCAGTTTTTGATGCCGTAAAGCGTGTGCATGGTTTTTACAATTGGCTGTTCAGCAGTTCGTCTATGCTGGGCAGTTGTTTGTCGGATTTGCAGCGGATTTTATACAGATCGACAAACTCCATAAAAGCTTGTTCCAGATCGCCCAGAATTTCTTCTTCGTTTTCGCGCTCATCAGCGGGAACATCGTTGGATTCCAAATATTCATGTTGCAGGGCAACTTCGCTGTTTAAAGCAAGCGTAGCGTAAATGATGGCATTGTTTGAAATTTGTTCGCTCATGGTATTGGCCTTGGTTAAGTAATGGGTGGGTTAGTATAGCTATTTGGAAAAGCGTTGTCTGTATACGTAGGGCGTGCCGTGCGCGCCTTGGTAGCTAAGGCGCGCACGGCACGGCCTACAGCGATGGGGGTAGCAGTCAGAATTTTTTTTGGGCAACTCTATGCGTAAGAGCAGTTATTAGCCTTGCTCTCTAAAGCGAATGGTAAGACCTTGTAAAAAATTCCTTAAAATCTGATCGCCGCATTCCCGGTGATGTTTATGGCCTTTTTGCCTGAAAAAAGAGCTGAGTTCGCCTTTGGATAATTCAAAATCGGCCAGTTTTAAGGTGCTAAGCATGTCCTCTTCTTTAAATTCCAGCGCAATTCTCAGTTTTTTGAGTACGGTGTTATTGGTTAACTGCTCCGGTTTTTTGGGCTGCTCGGCTTGATTTTCCTGCTTGCCTCTTTTATAGATAATCAAGCCGTCTAAAAATTGCGCCAGCAGTTTATTATCAAGTTCGACGAAATCGGCTTCATTGTCTTTTTTAAGCAGCTTGAGCAACTCGTCCCGGTTTATCTCTACATCGTTTAATGCAAAGATCTCGATCATGGTTTGATCTTTAAGCTCTAAAGCGTAGCGTACCCGGCGTAATACATCGTTGTTAATCATGGTTTTTGTGTGGCAAGTTAGTGTGATTGTGCAGGGTTAGCATCCATTTCTTCAACAGCGGCTTGATTCTTTTCCTGCAAGAAAGCAAGCACATCGTCATTGTTGACTTGATAGTAAATGTCTTCAACAAGAACGGTAACGCCTAATGAATCAAAAGTAATCGCATCGCCAAGATAGTAATAAAAAGATTGCCAATGCTCTTTTCTTCTAAAGACTTCAACTTCCGCGATAGTTTGATCAATTAAAACATACTCTTCCAAGGTCGAAATATTTTGGTATTTTAAACGCTTGGCCGTTTTGTCAAACTTCCGGGTCGATGGGGACAGGACTTCGACGATAATGACCGGCGATTGTTGGTAGTATTCAGGATCACTGTTTTTCTCGCAAACCACCATCACATCAGGATAGAAAAAATCATTATTCACCTTAACTTTCATGTCAGCTATAAAAGTTCTGCAAGGCGTGTCTTTTAATTGATTCTTCAATTCAGCAAATATATTGCCTGACAGCAAATTATGATTTTCACTCGCCCCAGCCATGGCATAAACTTCACCATCAATGAACTCATGCTTAAATTCCGCAACAAGCTCGCCTCGTAGGTATTCTTCTTCGCTTATCTTGTTATTTGCGTATTTTAAGCTCATTGTTTTTCTCCTGTTTTAGCCTGGGGCAGGTGTCAAATTTTGTACAATCAATCCCGCAATAATTCATTAATACCGGTTTTGCTGCGGGTTCTTTCATCAACCTGCTTGATGATCACAGCGCAATACAGGCTGTAGGTGCCGTCAGCGGAAGGCAAGTTGCCAGGAACGACAACTGAACCTGCCGGTACACGGCCATAGCTGATTTCGCCGGTCATGCGGTTGAAGATTTTAGTGCTTTGACCGATGTAAACGCCCATGGAAATGACCGAGCCTTCTTCAACCACAACGCCTTCGACAATTTCCGAGCGTGCGCCGATAAAGCAGTTGTCTTCAATGATGGTCGGGCCTGCCTGCAAGGGTTCCAAAACGCCGCCGATACCGACGCCGCCGGAAAGATGCACGTTCTTGCCGATTTGCGCGCAAGAACCGACGCTGGCCCAGGTGTCAACCATGGTGCCGCTGTCTACATAGCCGCCGATGTTAACGAACGACGGCATTAACACTGCGCCCGGCGCAATGTAAGCGCCGTGACGGACGATGGCGTTGGGCACTACGCGCACGCCGGACTTTGCAAAGTCGTCCGGCGAGTAGGTGCCGAATTTGGCTTCAACTTTATCATAGTAACGGCTGTTGCCGCCTTCTATGACACGGTTTTCGTTGATTCTGAACGACAGCAACACGGCTTTTTTCAGCCATTGGTTGACGACCCATGCGCCGCTGGTTTTTTCAGCGACACGGGCTTTGCCGCTGTCCAGTAAGTTGATCGCTTCTTCGACGGCTGAACGCACTTCAGCAGAAACGCTGGCAGGCGAGATGTCGGCACGGTTTTCAAAGGCGTCGTTAATGATGTTTTCTAGTTGTGACATGGTTTCTTTTATAGAGAGTTAAGGAAATTTTTAATACGCTGGGCGGCATCCACGCATTCATCAAGCGGCGCGACCAGGGCAATCCTGACGTGGTTAAGGCCGGGATTGATGCCGTCGCAATCACGGGATAAATAACTGCCGGGCAGCACGGTAATGTTTTCTTGGGCAAAAAGCCGTTGTGCGAATTCAGTATCGGCTATCGGCGTTTTCAGCCAGACATAGAAACTGGCCGGCGGTTTGGTGATGCTGCAAGCTTCACCAAGAATATCGATGAAGGCGGCGAATTTTTCACGGTATAAACGGCGGTTTTCGACAACGTGATGCTCATCCTGCCAGGCCTGAATGCTGGCATGTTGGGTAGGCAAGGGCATGGCGCAGCCGTGATAAGTCCGGTATTGAAAATAGTGTTTCAATAGCCCGGCGTCGCCAGCGACAAAGCCTGACCTCAAGCCCGGCGCGTTGGAGCGTTTGGACAGGCTGTGGAAAATGACACAGCGCTTGAATGCCGTGTTGCCCATGTTATAGGCGGTTTGCAGCAAACCCGGCGGCGG
>JAURVK010000003.1 GCA_030655535.1 Methylobacter sp.
CGAATTTATTCGCGCGGTAGGTCGAAAAGCGCGAATAAATTCGCGCCCACAATATAAACTTAATGGCAGTGACGGGAACATGGAAACGATACTGATTGTCGCCCATTCAGGACGTATGCTGGCGCAGGCTGCAAAAAACGCGGGCTTAAGGCCGCTGGTCATTGATCTGTTTGCCGATCTGGACACGCAAAGCTACGCAGAAGATTTCCGTCAGGTAAAGTCATTAGCCGAACAAGACTTGGCACCTGCCGTAGATTATTTTATCGAACGCTATGCAGTCGCCCGTGTCATTTACGGCAGTGGTTTTGAATGTTTTCCCCAAAGCTTGTATTACCTGAACAGCCGCTTGATGTTGCTGGGCAATCATCCGGATGTTTTTGCCGGACAGCTGGATAAGCGGGCGTTTTTTTCGACGCTGGATCGGTTAAACATTCCGTACCCCGAGGTTGTTTTTGGTGCGCCTGCCCATTTTGATCATGGTCGTGCTGGTGACTGGCTGCTTAAGCCTATGCAAGGGCAGGGCGGTGTCGGAATAAAACGTTGTCAGGTCGGTGACGCTGTAATGGCATCGACTTACTGGCAAAAATTTCAAGCCGGCACGCCGCATTCGGTGTTGTTTTTGGCTGACGGAAAACAGGTGCAAGTCATCGGTTTTAACAGACAGTGGTCTGTGCGTTTAAGCGAGACTCGGGAATTTGTTTTTTCAGGCGTGAGCAACAGCTGCGATCCGGCTGATGCGCATCAAGCAGTGATAACCGATTGGTTGCCGAAATTGGTTCCGGCATTTGCGCTAAAAGGTTTGAATTCCCTGGATTTTATCCATGCGGATGATCGCAGTTATGTGCTGGAAATCAATCCCCGGCCCTCTGCCAGTATGCAGTTATATGATGAGAATTTGCTGGTTCGGCATATCCAATCCTGTGTAGAGGTGGCTGTGGGGGCGACTTCAGTCGCCCTGTTTTTGGCAGCTGGGCGACTAAAGTCACCCCTACAATTGCCCCTACAATCGTCCCCACAAAGCGAAAGCGGTTATCAAATCGTTTATGCCGAACGTAATTTAACCATTCCAGAGCGATTCGAATGGCCCGAATGGTGTATGGATTTGCCCAAATCCGGTTCATTTATTCCCACAGGACAGCCGATTTGCAGTATTATTGCCCACCAAAAAGACTCACGGTCAGCAGCTGTACAGCTGCTGATTAAACAACAACTTATCATTAATAAACTAGAAAGGTTTTGACAGTCATGGAATATACAGCCAGCGTTAATAAATTGACCCAGCCCTTGGTGCAACATTTGCTCGATAATGCAGACAAATTGCGTTTAGGCGTGGAAACCTTAGCCAATGGCTGCACCATTATCGATGCAGGGATTGACGTGCCGGGCGGAATCGAGGCGGGACGTATTATCGCTGAAATCTGTCTCGGCGGCATGGGCACCGTCACCATCAATCACAGCACTTATACCGATAACTGGCCGTTGTCGGTGAATGTACACACCGGCAATCCGGTTCTGGGTTGTTTGGGCAGCCAATATGCTGGCTGGAGTTTGTCTCATGAGAAATATTACGCCTTAGGCTCGGGCCCGGCGCGGGCTATGGCAACCAAGTTGAAAAACGGCAAACAGGAACCGGTTGAAGACTTGTACAAAGAGCTGGATTATCAGGATAGCCATGATTCTACGGTTTTGGTCATTGAAAACGATGCGGTTCCGCCGATCGAGATTGTTGAAAAAGTGGCTGCGGCCTGCAAGGTCGATCCGTCCAAGCTGACTGTCATCGTGACGCCGACCAGCAGTCTGGCGGGTGGCGTGCAAGTGGTGGCGCGGGTGCTGGAAGTGGCGATGCACAAGGCTCATGCGCTGCATTTCCCGTTAGATCACATCATCGACGGTAGCGGCAGCGCGCCTATCTGTCCTCCGCACCCTAACTTTGTTAAAGCCATGGGGCGTACCAATGACGCCATCCTGTTTGCCGGACAAGTGCATATTTTTGTCAAAGGCAGCGATGAAGCGGCTGAAAAACTGGCTAACGAATTGCCCAGCTCAACCTCTAAAGATTACGGCAAGCCGTTTGCGGAAATCTTCAAGCAGTATGAATACGACTTCTTTAAAATCGATGCGATGTTGTTTAGTCCTGCCAGCGTCATTGTGACTGCGGTGGAGTCCGGAAAAAGTTTCCGTGCGGGCAGGTTGGACAATGCGTTGTTGGACCAATCGTTTGGGGCGTAGAGCATCAGCGTGGGTCGTATAGCCATTTTTACCGATGATCCCGGCTGGCATGGCAAGCAATTGAGCCTGGCTTTTGCCAGTCGGGGTTATGCCTGCGATTACGTTTCGTTGACTCAATGCCGCTTTGTCATTGAGCCCGGCCAATTGCCGATCCTTATTCCAGGCTTTGAGCAGGCGCTGCCCGATGCGGTTTTTGTGCGCGGCGTGCCCGGCGGTTCGCTTGAAGAAGTTGTGTTATATCTGGATATTCTGCATGCGCTAAAGGCGATGGGCATTCCCGTCTACAATGACGGCCATGCGGTTGAGCGCAGTGTCGATAAAGCGATGACCAGTTTTCTGCTGCATCATGCCGGCTTGCCAACGCCGATGACCTGGGTGTTGCGTGACCGGGAACAAGCGTTAAGGATTGCGGAAGCTGAATTAAAGCAGGGTAATCTGCTGATCAGCAAACCCTTGTTCGGCTCGCAGGGCGAAGGCATACGCCGCATTGAAAAAACGACCGACTTATTCTGGTTAACCGGCAGTCATGGCGTTTATTATCTGCAACGTTTCGTTCAATGCGAAGGCGTCGGTTTTTCCGATAATCGCGTTTTTGTGATTAACGGCCTGGCGGTTGCCGCAATGCGCAGGCGCGGAAAATTCTGGCTGAATAATGTTGCCAGGGGCGCGACCTGCGAGCTGATCGATTTGGATCCCGACATGGTCGACTTGGCCGTTAAAGCGACGACTGCATTGGCGATGGATTATGCCGGCGTCGATATTATTCGCGATAGGGAAGGGCGTTGTACGGTCATTGAAGTTAACAGCATACCGGCATGGAAAGGGTTGGAAAGCGTTTGCGATGTCAATATTGCCGAGCTGATGGCCGATGATTTAATCGCCCGCAAGATGGGCAAAACAGAGCTGTTTGCAGTCGCATGACGATTTCGTCCCGGCAGCTCAGTGAACTTTATCGCCAGGCCTGCGAGGTCGATGTGCAGGCTTTTAAGCCCGGTAATGTCAGTGTTTATGCGGATGGGCATGATATGACCGTGGCCGATTTTAGAATCAGCGCCGAGGTCAGTGCAGGGCCTCTTTGCAATCTTGATTATTCCTTGGGCGAGAAAATCTATTATGCGGTCAAGGCTACGCGTGAGGCGGTAGGCTGCAATACCAATCTGGGTATTATTTTGCTGTGTGCGCCGCTGATTCAGGCAAGCAGTTATAAAAAATCGGATTTAACATTAAGACAGGCGGTCGCTAAGGTCATTAGCGAGGCAACGATAGCAGATGCCGATTGGGTTTTCAAAGCCATAACGTTAGCGTCGCCGGGTGGCTTGGGTAGCTCTGACCAGCAGGATGTCAATGAACAGGCATCGGTTACATTGTTTGATGCGATGAAATTAGCCAGCGCAAAAGACCGCATTGCGCTTCAATACATAACGGATTATAACGATATTTTTAATTTTTCGGTTTTGAGGTATAATGTCGCTTTTGATCGATGGGATGATCGGAATTGGGCGGCGGCGGCAGTGTATGCTGAGATGCTAGGTCAATTTCCAGACAGTCATATCGAAAGGAAATATGGAGATCGGTACACTGAGATGGTCGCTATGAAAATGGCTCAGCTTAGTGAGGAGTTGTCTAAAACTGATAATCCTAAACAAATAAAGCCGTTGCTTTTTTGCCTGGATCAGGAGCTTAAGTTTTATGGCATAAATCCGGGTACTACAGCTGATATGATCGTGGCGACAGTATTAACGGCATTTTTAGAGGATCTTAATTAGTAACAATACTGTTACTAATAGGGCTTCAAACGAAATTTGTTTAAAACAAATAAGGGGACATTTAAAGTGTCGATAGTAGATTCAATTTTTTCATTTTTTTCTTCACAGGGGACATTAAACATGGCTAAAATCAATAAATTATGCGTTGGCGAATCTTTAATCGGCGAAGGCAACGAAGTTGCTCACATCGATTTAATGGTAGGACCACGCGGTTCAGCTGCTGAAACAGCATTCGCAAACTGCTTAACAAACAACAAAGACGGCTTTTCTAGCTTATTGGCTGTTGTTGCGCCTAACTTGATGGTAAAACCTGCCACTGTTATGTTCAACAAAGTAACCATCAAAGGCGCAAAACAAGCTGTTCAAATGTTTGGCCCAGCACAACGCGGTGTTGCTATGGCTGTTGCTGATTGTGTAGAAGACGGCACAATCCCTGCTGCTGAAGCTGATGATTTATTCGTATCAGTCGGTGTGTTTATTCACTGGGCTGCAGAAGACGATGCTAAAATCCAACAATACAACTACGAAGCGACTAAAGAAGCTTTGAAACGCGCTATTGCAGGTACTCCTACTGCTGCTGAAGTTGTTGCTGCTAAAGGTACTGCTGTACATCCATTCGCTGCTAACTAAGTTTTATTTAAGTTAGAGAATGTTAAAAATACCTCGCTTCGGCGGGGTATTTTTTTGCCTGAGATTTCTGCAATATCGTAACTATTCAGGCTTTTATTAAATCATAAAGCCGAGTTTGAATTGTCCAAAGCTAGCTTTGAACCTTATCGTTTACAGTTTATCGACTGCTCAAGCTCAGCAATATCGTCCGTGCCAATAGTGCCGTGATGCAAAGCACTGGCAACCAGTGCCTGATGAATTCCCGCTGCGCTTAACGCCAATAAATCTTGTGTATCTCTAATGCCGCCTGCGGCAATAAAGTTTTTGTCAGGATGTTGTCTGCAAAACTCAGCTAACTTGTTCAGATCGGGGCCATGGTTGCTACCTACTCGCTCCAGCGTCATGATGATGATATTCTTCGGCCAAAAACCGGAGTCGGAAAAAAGACTAGGCGCACCCAATGCAGTTGAATTTGAATAATCCAGCGACAGGATGAAGTTGTCGTTATAGGCTTTAATTTCCGAAATAGTTTCATCCCGATAGGATTCGCTACCCAAAACAGGCAGTGTGTTGCAGGGATGTTGTGGGTTCCGGGCGTATTTTTGATAACCCCGGTCTATCCAGAAGGTTATTTGCGGAAAACGAGTCAAAACGTCAGTGATCAAATGATGATGATCACCCTGACGGGTAATCGCATTCAGGTCTGCAATATAGAAAGTATCAAACTCATAAATACCCAGGAAGGCCTTAATAACCTGAAAAATATCAGGCGACTTGCACAAGGCCGTGTTAATGGCTTGATAGTGTTCACGATTGCCTTGCCTGGCATGAACGACGACACCGTCTTTTAAATCGATTACCGGTATTATTTTCATAAAAAACAGGGTTCAAGGCCAAAGCCGGCTTTGCCTACAGGGATGTAGGTAAGGGGCGTTAGCAGGAGCGGAAGCTTTGCCTACAGGGATGTAGGTAAGGGGCGTTAGCAGGAGCGGAAGCTTTGGACTCCAAAAATTACAAACGCCGGAGTTCAAAGCTGGCTTTGAACCGGTGGTACAATATTGTGTTTTATTTTATAGCTATTTGTTGAGTATTGTGAAAATTCTGGTGTTTGAGTATATCACTGGCGGCGGCTTTGATAAGCAGGAGCTGCCGGATTCTCTGATTGGTGAAGGGAGCTTGATGCTTAATGCGCTGCTCGAACACCTAATTCGATTAAACTATCTTGAAATCACTGTGATGCTGGATTGGCGGTGTAACAAGTTGATCGGAGATAACGGCATAAACACCGTCATCATCAAGCCTGGACAGGATATTACTGAAGAATTTGCGCGATGTGTGAAGCAAGTCGATTTAGTCTGGCCGATAGCGCCGGAATTTGACGGTATTTTACAAGCCCTGTGCCAAACGGTGGCCTCATTGGACAAGATATTGCTGACATCGCCTGCATCCGCCGTTGCCATTGCCGGTAACAAGTTCAAGACTTATGAACTGCTCAGTCAGCACGCTATCAGCGTTGTTCCTAGCCGTATGCTCGACGATGAATATTCCCCCGGTGAATGGATGATTAAACCGGTTGATGGCGTAGGCTGTGCAGACAGCTATGTCGTCAGCAATCGGCAAGAGTTCGAACAGATGACTGCCCGGAAAGGCAGGTTCATCATCCAGCCGCATCTTCAAGGAGCGAAAACCAGTCTTTCATGTTTATTCAAGCAAGGTCGCGGCTGGTTAATATGCGTCAATTGTCAGCGCTTTGAACTGATTAATCGGCAATATCATTTGACCGAAATCGACGTTAATCATCATCCCGATCTTGGCTCATACCAGACTGTGATAGCTGAAATAGCCCTCGCTTTGCCTGAATTATGGGGTTATGTCGGCATCGATTTAATAGAAAGCGCCGAGCAAACATGGGTGCTTGAAATAAATCCCCGTCTAACCACTTCATTTGTCGGTATATACGACGCTTTAGGCGTCAATGTTGCCGAAGCTGTGATGCAATTATTGCAGGGCGAACCGGTACTCAATCCGACTTGCAATAAGCCCATTACCGTTCAAACACAACAGGCATCCGTAGGGGCGACCGGCCGGTCGCCCCTACAACATGTAGGCTGGGATATAGGCGGCGCTCATGTTAAAGCGGCAGTCATCAGCGCCGGTAATATCATCGGCGTTTATCAGCAACCGTGCCCGTTATGGAAAGGTCTGGATCAACTGACAATCGCTGTCAACGCGATTATGCAGGAACTGGCTGAGGTGAATTATCATCATGCCATCACCATGACCGGCGAACTGGTCGATTTGTTTGATAATCGGGATGATGGCGTTAAGCAAATCATTCAAACGATGACCGGCCTGTTGCCGGGGTATGAACTGCTGGTTTTTGCAGGTCAGCAAGGCTTTCTAAAGCCCTCACAGATTGAAGCCCGGCATTATGCGTCCATCGCCTCTGCCAACTGGCTGGCCAGTGCCTCATTTGCCGCACAAAAAATCAACAACGGGCTTTTTGTCGATTGCGGCAGTACCACTACCGATATACTGCTACTCAATGACGGACAAGTGCTGGCGGAAGGTTACACCGATTATCAGCGCTTACTCTCTGAAGAGTTGATTTATACCGGTATCGTCAGAACCGCAGTGATGGCCGTTACGCAAACAGCGCTGGATAAAGGCAAAAAAATCGGTTTGATGGCCGAATATTTTGCGACCATGGCCGATGTCTATCGCGTCACCGGCGAACTCAATGATACACATGATCAAACCGACACCGCAGATGGTGCGGAAAAAACAATCCTCGCCAGCGCCAGACGCTTATCGCGGATGATAGGTTGTGATTTTTATGCCGATGAACTGCCGCGCTGGCAACAATTTGCTAAAAATATTCGTGGCCAGCAAATACAGCAAATACAGCGCGGCTGTGAGCATCGGTTATCCCAATATGAGCTTCCGTCAAACAGCCCCTTGATCGGTGCCGGAGTCGGGCGCTTTCTGGTTAAACAGATGGCATTAAATTTAGATCGTCCGTATCTGGATTTTTCCGATTTATTTCCGGCAGCCGCAATTCAGTCCGATATGACCGCAGCTGACTGCGCTCCTGCTGCCGCAATAGCTTATTTAGCGAACAGATCAGGCAGTTAAAAAAAACTCTCAAGCAATAATAATATCGATTCAATACCAACTGACATAATGTGATATAATGTTATTTTTTGTCAGCATTAATAAATGTTTACAGGCTCTATGGAAAAAGTTGATGTATTTGATCTGATCGAGCGGATGTCCGCGCTGATCCGGTCTGAAGAACGTAAAAAATGTACGGAATTAGGCTTGCAACCGGTTCATTTGCAGGTAATGGATTATTTGTCCCGCTGCAACCGTTATAGCGACACCCCGGCAGCGCTCACTAATTACTTGGGCATGACCCGCGGTACGGTTTCCCAAACCTTGCTGTTGCTGGAAAAAAAAGGCTACATTAAAAAAACAGCCGATGTAAATGACCGGCGTGTGGTACATCTTTGCCTTTTGGCTGAAGGCGATGCTATCTTGAATAAAGCCCGTCCGACGGATTTATACAGTCAGGCATCGGCAATATTTAATGAAAACGATAGCCAGGAAAATATTTTTGTTAATGCGCTGACCGCGCTGCAAAAAGCCAATAAATCCCAATCATTCGGACTTTGTAAAACCTGTAAATATTTCACCACAACGGCGGATGGCTTCGTTTGCGGCTTAACCAAAGAACCGCTTAGTCAAATCGATAGCGAGAAAATATGCCAGGAGCATACCGTTATTTGACGGTTGCCGGCTAAACAATAGCGAGTTCGGCGTCATTAGCATCGTCACCTATATCCGGCGAAATATCGTCGTGAAAGTTGCCCACATGTTCGGCAACTTCCCTGGAGTCTTCAAATCTTGCGATGTGGTAGACTGCTTCACCTTCATACACGAGGGGTATTTCACTGCGACCTATAATAATGCCGCTGAATAGCGATATGACTTCTATCTCAAGACTGGAAACCGGGTCGCTAACCATGCCCAACAATTCATTCTTTGCTACCCTGCAACCCAATGACTTCAGTGTACGAAAAATACCGCTGCCCGGCGATCTGATCCAGGTACTGGAACGAGCGATATAAGGCTCGTTGGAAGGCGTACTGCGTTTTTTTCGGGTTGCAATCATGCCTAAATGACGCATTACATTTAGAATCCCCCGTACACCGGCACGGATTGATATTTCATCAAATCGTAAGGCTTCTCCAGCCTCATAAAGCAGCATTGGAATGCCTTGCTCTGATGCGGATTCTCTTAACGAGCCATCGCGCACGTTGGCATTGATCAACACCGGAACATTAAAAGCCTTGGCCAAGGATAAGGTCGCTTCGTTATCCAGATTGGCACGTATTTGCGACAAATTGCTGCGATGTATGGCACCCGTATGTAAATCAATGCCATGGGTGCTGTTAGCCACAATTTCCGTCATAAACAAATCGGCTATTCGTGAAGCCAGAGCGCCTTTTTTTGAGCCGGGAAAGGAACGGTTTAAATCGCGCCTATCGGGTAAATAGCGGGATCGATGAATAATGCCATAGACATTCACGATGGGTATTGCGATCAAGGTCCCTTTGATCCGTTTTAATGCGGGATCTTTTAATAGACGGCGAATGATTTCGACGCCATTCAGCTCATCGCCATGTATCGCGGCGCTGATAAACAATCGGGGTCCAGGTCTTTTGCCATGGATAATGTGAACGGGCATGGTCATTGGCGTATGGGTATAGAGTGGCGGCAACGGCAGGTCTATGACCAGGTTTGTTCCGGGTTGAATAGTTTGGCCGCTGATAATCAAGTCTTGTCGCATAAATTTATCCTTATAACTGATGTTGCTGACTGTCCACAAAAGGCACGAAAAACAGAGAAAATTTTTATAGTACAAGTTGTTTGATAGATAGCCTGAAGAAAACCACTGCTTCTATCGGCCGGGGTAACATCATTTATATGAAGCATTGCCTAGCGGTTAAATCCTGCGATAGTCGGCTAAATTGATTTCATACTTTTTCAGCTTGGTGTAAACAGCGCGCGATGTGATTCCCATGTCTTCCGCTGCTTCTTTGATGTTGCCCTGATGTTGTTTTAGAGCGATGTCAAGAAACGCCCGCTCAGCTTTGGCAATAGCGCGTTCTTTGATGTCTTTCCATTCTGCATTGTTTTCTGTTTTGGCCGGAAGCGGCAAATCCAACTCGGTCATTTCTTTGCCGGCGGCAAATAAAATGCTGCGTTCAAGGATGTTTTCCAGTTCACGGACATTGCCCGGCCAAGGATAAGCGCGAATTTTTTGCATGACTTCGCGACTGACCGATTCAACCGCCTTGTTATATTTCTTACTCAAGCGCTGCACAATCAATTGCACGAGATACGGCAAGTCTTCCGGGCGTTCGACCAGAGGGGGAATGCTTAATCGAACCACGTTGATGCGGTAATACAGGTCATTGCGGAACAGGCCTTGTTTGACCAGTTCTTCCAGGTTGTTATTGGTTGCGGAGATTATTCTCAGGTCAACCGACAGGGTTTGTTTGCCGCCGACTCTGTCCAGTTCGCCTTCCTGTAGCACCCGAAGCAACCGAGTTTGTGCGGCAGGGGACAGGGTATCGACTTCATCCAGAAACAAGGTTCCGCCTTCGGCTCTTTCAAAATAACCTTGATGCACTTCGATGGCTCCGGTGAACGCGCCTTTTTCATGTCCGAACAGCGCGCTCTCGATCAGGCTTTCCGGAATTGCGCCGCAGTTGATCGGGATAAAGGGTTTGTTGCAGCGGTCGCTCATCGCATGTATGGCGCGTGCAATCAATTCCTTGCCGACACCGGTTTGCCCCTGAATCAGCACTGTCGCCAACGTCGGCGCAATGACTTCTATGGCTTGCAATATTTTTTGCATGGTCGGCGATTTGGCAATAATCGCCGGAGGCTGGTGTTTTTTTGCAGGCTGCTTGCTTTGTTTGCGCCAAATCTGTTGCATGCTCCGTTCAATGCGGGAGTGCAGCTCGTTCATATCCTGCATTTCCTTGACGGGTGTGGTGTCGGTGTATTCCATTCCCGGACGGTCTTTTGCCGCGTTCGGGTTGGTGTATACGCAAACTTCGCACTGACCGTCGTGGCGGGCAATGCTTTGTTTGATTTCCACTTTGGCGTAACCGAAATTTCTGGCGGCGATGCCGCCAAAGACGCTGGACGTCATTCTGCACAATTCGGGAAAATTGGTCACCCGGTCGCCGAAAGGACAACGGCTGTTGGTTACGGTAATGCAATCGGGGTTGCTGGAAACCAGCGAGAATTTACCGCCGATATTGTTTTTAAGACCGAGGATCAGTTCGGTATAGCCTTCTTTGTCGAGCAATTCGCTTTTGTGTGTTTCTTCCCGATAGGTTTGTTCAAAAAAGCATCCGGCAGTCTTGGCAATGTGCTCAATCAATTGCTCGCAGTGCTTTTGTCCCTGTTGTTCGCTGGCATGCATCAGTTCAAGGATGAAGGTTTGCAGGAAAAAAGCAGGCGTTAAATCGGAAAGAGAGTTATTGTTCATGACGTTTTGTGAAGTAAATTTTCTTTAATTGAAGCACGGCTTCATTCATCTGGCAATGTTAAAAACCAAGACATTGTAATATAAAGTGATTTTTTTGTGTTTGTTGGCGCAACATTTGCTTGTATTGAAACTAGGGCGACCTGCCGGATCGCCCCTACGATAAATGAGACCTAACTTAACTAATAACGAGGCGTTAACTATGAACCAAGATAAACCCCCTTTAGATCCGCATCCCTTAAGCGAGTATGTTGCCTGGGCCGGAAGCCGCAACCGCGAACCGCTTTTGGGCGTTTTAAAAGAAAAGCTGCCTAAAGATCCGGGAAATGTTTTGGAGCTCGCCAGCGGCAGCGGTATGCATATTAACTATTTTGCACCGCATTTCGAGCATTTGCATTTTCATCCTTCCGATAAGGACAAAGAGGTTTTTAATAACATCAATAAACTGTCAATCGATCACAAGAACGATAATATTGCCGATCCAGTTCATCTGGATTTAACCGATCCTGAAACCTGGTTTAATGCAGGCGAGCCACGTTCATTTGCTGCCATTTTCTGTATCAATATTTTTCAGGTAGCGCCCATTTCAATTGCCGACGGCATGATGAAATGTGCTTCACATCTACTGGATGACGATGGTTTTTTGCTGATTTACGGTCCGTTTCAGGTGGAAGGCACATTCACCACTGATTCCAATAAAGAGTTTCATCAGACATTGAGTTCGGCAGGGGTTTCTGAATGGGGCTTAAAAGATGTCGCAGACCTGAAAAAGGCGGCGGCAAACCATGGTTTGGAATTAAAAGAGCAAATCAATATGCCGGCCAATAATTTCTCGCTGATATTTCGCAGAAAGGATTAAATTCAGGTAAAAGGCGAAGGGCGAAGGGCGAAAAAAAAGCTTGCAGTGAGGTTTAAGATTTTTTCAATTTTTAGCCTTTAGCCTTTAGCCTTTAGCCTTTAGCCCTTCTACAATGATACTCAATTTTAGGAAATTAACTATGGAGAGAAAATGTTCAGCCGTTATTATCGGGGTTGGCCCGGAGCAAGGCTTGGGCGCAACACTCGCCAAATATTTTGCAGCAAAAGGTTTGCACGTTTATATAGCCGGTCGAAGTGAAGGCAAGCTTCAACAGGTAGCAGAAAAAATTCGGCAACAGGGCGGCTCAATCAGCATAGTGATTGCCGATGCAACCATTGAACGCGATGTAGCGCATTTATTCAAAATAGCGCAACTCGATGGTTATAGTGTTGATATTGCCGCCTACAATGTAGACAGCAATATTCCATCGCCTTTATTGGAAACCGATGCGGAAACCTTTACCGCGCTTTGGCGACAAAATTGCCTGGGTGCTTTCTTCTTCGGCAAGGAAGCGCTTAAGGCAATGAAAGACCAACAACAAGGAACGCTAATTTTTACCGGCGCGACCGCGTCACTAAGAGCAAAGCCGCCGTTTACTGCATTTGCTGCTGCGAAAGCCGGTTTAAGGGCGTTGGCGCAAGGCATGGCAAGAGAATTTTCGCCGCAAGGCATACATGTGGTTCACGCTGTAATTGACGGAGTCATTGACGGCGAACGGGCAAGAAACCAGTTTCCCGATTATGTTAAGGCCAAAGGCAAGGATGGCTTGTTGCAGTTGGACGCCATCGCCGAAACTTATTGGGCTATCCACAAACAACATCCCAGCGCATGGACGCATGAACTGGACTTGAGGCCGTTTAAAGAACCGTTTTAGGAGGCAGCATGTCGGCAATCAAAAACTGGATGTTGCAGGGCAGTTATTTTGAAACCTGTAACTGCGAAACCGCCTGTCCTTGCGTATGGCTGCAACCGCCCACAGAAGGCGATTGCAAGCTGTTGGCGGCATGGCATATTGAACAGGGGCATCTGGATGATCAATCGCTGGATGGCTTGAATGTTGCGATGGCCTGTTACTCGCCGGGACAGATGAAAGACGGTAACTGGCAAGCGGCGTTATATGTCGACGAACGGGCCGATGACCATCAATTTGATGCGCTTGTACAAATCTTTAGCGGCCGACAGGGCGGACACCCGTCGATTTTAATGAGCTTTGTCAGTGAGGTTTTAGGCGTGAAAAAAGTGAAAATCGATTATCAGGAACAGGGCAATAGTCGGCGTGTGATTATTCCCGGTATCGCCCAGGCCGATATTGAAAGTATTCAGGGCATAACCGGCGGACAAGCAACCATAAACAATCCGCCCTTGTGCGTGGTAACCAGTCATCCTACGGTGGTCGCCAAATCAAAAAAATATCGGTATCGGGATTACGATAAAAACTGGGAATTTTCCGAGCGTAACGGTTATTTCTCAGCATTTATTTACCAATCGTAATGGTTTGGTTTAAACCACAAGTTTTTATTTTAGGCAGTGTGTTAGCGGTAACTTTTACTGCATGGGCTTATCTGTTTTATCAGCATCGTCAAATGGCATCACAAGCAATGGCGAGCCTATGGATGCCTCCTTCAGAGTCGTTGACCTGGCGCTTTATCGATTTCGCTTTAGTTTATTTTATGTGGGCGGCAATGATGGCGGCAATGATGCTGCCTTCTGCAATCCCGATGATTCTGGCGTTTGCCCGTGTTTGTCGGCAACAAAACAAAGCGCCTTATTACAAGACATATCTATTTACGTCGGCCTATCTGAGTATATGGCTGTTATTCAGTAGCGCGTTAACGCTGTTACAATGGCAAATGCATGGCCTAGCCTGGTTATCGCCGATGATGAATAATCAAAACCCGATATTAGCGGCCGGTATTTTATTTTTAGCCGGTTTTTATCAGTTTATGCCGATAAAAAATGCCTGCTTAACACATTGCAAAACCCCGATGGGTTTTTTATTAAATGAATGGCAGGATGGCTCTGTAGGCGCATTTAAGATGGGGCTGAAACATGGAGCAAACTGTTTGGGCTGTTGCTGGGCTCAAATGCTGATCATGTTTGCGGTGGGCGTGATGAACTTGCTGGGAATGGCTTTGATAACCTTGCTGGTCATAGCAGAAAAAACCCTGCCTGTTGAATCGAAGCTTATTTGCAAAACGGTAGGCGCCGCTTTTCTTGCCTGGGGAGTTGTCCTGCTAATTGTTTAAAGATTGCCCGTTGTTAAATTCCTATTAATAAACCTGAGAAGATTATCGTAATGAAAGTTCGTTCGCTAGTTGCTATTTCGATTTTATGGTCCGCTATCAGCGGCATCGCTAATGCTACGACCTACACCTTGCCGGAAAACAGCAATGACAGTGTCATCACCCAATTCCATGACGACGTGCCTTTAACCCGTGCGGAACAAAACGAGACCTTACCGGATGTGGCCAGGCGCTTTCTGCTGGGACAAACGGAAATAGTGCGGTTGAACCCCGACGTTGATCGTTGGCAAGTCAAAAAGGATGAGGTTGTTCGTTTAGCCAACAGACGTATCTTGCCGGATACGCCTCACGAAGGCATTACCTTAAATATCGCCGAATACCGGATGTATTATTATCCACCGACTCAAAAAGGAACGGTAATGTCCTATGCACATGGCATAGGCAGGCAAGACTGGAAAACGCCTTTGGGTAAAACCAGCATTGTGCGCAAAGTCAAAGATCCGTCGTGGCATCCGCCGGAATCAATCAGGCGCGAACATGCGGCAAATGGCGATCCGCTGCCTGCTGTCGTTCCACCGGGTCCGCATAATCCTCTGGGAGCCTACAAGATGCATCTGGCCGTTCCCGGCGGCTACCTGATACACGGCACCGATATTGACAAGATTTACGGCATAGGGATGCAGATAACACACGGTTGCGTGCGTATGTATCCTGAAGATATTGAAGCCTTGTACAATTCGGTTCCGGTAGGAACGCCGGTCTATATGGTCAAACAGCCAATCAAGGTTGGATGGTTGGACAATACGCTTTATGTAGAAGCGCATCCCGATTTGGAGGGAGAGGAAACAACGTTGGATCAAAAATTCGATGTAGCGTTGACGCTGATTCAAAAAGCCAATATCGCCAGGGATGGCGTGTATGCCGCAAGCCGGCCGGGAACTGGCGTGCCTGAGTTTGACCGGGAAGCATTAAAGCAAGCGCTTACCGCTCTGGACGGAAATCCGGTGGCGCTTTATCAAAGATTGCTACAGAAAGACTTGCCGGTATCGTTGCCGACCGGTCATGGTATTGAGCAAGGGTATTTGTGATTGTAATAGGATGTGGTTCTAGTACCAAAAACCACCTAAATGCCACCGCGGTTTTCTGACTGATTTTTGATAGTGAACCGGTACAGCAAACCGATCGTGATTTGAATATTTCAGAGCCTGATTCGGTAGTCCTTTTAAACGTAACAATCGATCTATTCTTTCTTCGGTGTCCGGATGCGTTCTGAGGATTGATGGAATCGATGCGCTATGACCGCGGCCGAATAGTATGTCTAAAATTGAGGTCTCATAGGCTTCCAATTTACTTAACGCCATTGCCAGACCTTCGGGATCGCCGGTTAATAATACGGCTTGACGATCGGCATCAAACTCCCTGATGCGAGATAATAGAAGTTGCAGAAAACTCATCAGGGTTGGCGCCATAATGAGTACGCCTAATGCAAACCAGGAAATGGTCACCAGCCCCAAAAAATATAGCGGTAAGTTTATAAAAATCAACAAAAAACCCGCTAAAGACAAGGTGTTGGTGATTCGGCTGATAATGTCGGCATAAGTCATCACGCGTACATCATTATGCTGGATATGACTGATTTCATGTGCCAGTACCGCAATAAGTTCGCGCATACTCAGGGTGTTTAACAGTGCATCGCTCAGACCGATGGCCGAATTTTCCGAGGTGCCCACAGAGAAAGCATTCATCAATCGACTGGGCAAGTAATAAAGCGCGGGTGGCGAGGGTAAGTCGGCGCGGGCAGCCAGTTCCCGTGTTATCCGATAAAGATCGGGGGCATTATTTGCCGATAGCAATTTGCCCTTATACATAGAAAAAATCAAATATGGCGGTATGTTCGGACTAACAACCAGTATTAAAACGCCTAAAAACGTCGCCCATAAAATGCCTTCAACCCCGGCTAGAATAAAACCGACCAATGAAAAAATGGCGCCCATGCAAAGAAACAGCGCTAAGGTATGAACGAAGTTTTTTAGCTTGTGACTGAATACTGTCATTAGGAACTTTTACCTGAAAGCGCTTCGGCATTACGTTTTGCCAGATTATCAATCACGATGCTTAACGAGCCTTTTCTTTGAATTTCATCGTTAAAGGTTGAGCGGTAATTGGTCACCAGACTGACACCGTCAATCATAATGTCGTAGACTTTCCATTCGTCTTTACTCAGGAACATTCGGTAATTGACCTCAACAGCTTGGCGACCGGGTTGCAGAACGTCTGTTTTGACGATAACTTTTGTGGCTTCATTGGGCATGTCAAGGGGCCGGAAACGCATTGACCAATCGGTGTATTCCACAAACGCCCTGGAATAGGTTCTTACCAATAGTGTCTGAAATTCGTGTTTAAATCGTGTCTGTTCTGCTGCTGTTGCTGTTTTCCAATGTTTTCCCAGCACTAACGGTGCGATTTTGTCGAAATCGGTATGCGGGTGAATAACGCCATCAACAAACTGTGTAACTTGCACAAAATTTTTGGTAAAGGATTTGTCCTTCATTTTTTGTTGTAATTGTGACGAAACATTTTGTATGACTTGCTGAGGGGGATGCAAGTCCTCGGCTCTCGCTTGAGTAGCAAACATTAAGCTGAGAAATATTGCAAAAAATACAGCTGTTATTACCTGCCGATCAGTTAGATTTCGCATAAATTATCCTGTTCTAAAATAGTAATTGACGTAACGCACCCTGCTAATTCTTAATCCCAATACCTTTATGCAAAAGGTAAAGGCTAAACAAGGTTAAGGTGACAATAAATCCGCCGGTAATGATAAAGCTCAGTTGAATATCGATATCGGTCACGCCTATCAATCCGTAACGAAAGGCATTGATCATATACAAAATGGGATTTCCCATCGAGATAGTCTGCCAAACACCGGGCAGCATATCGACCGAATAGAACACGCCGCCCAGATAGCTTAACGGGGTTAATACAAAGTTCGGAATAATCGAAATATCGTCGAAACTCTCGGCGAGTATCGCATTGATAAAACCGGCCAAAGAAAATACGGCGGCTGTCAGTACCGCGATAGTCAGGGTAATCGCGATATTATTAATGTTAATATCGGTAAATAGCAGGGATATTAAGGCTACCACAACGCCTACCAGTAATCCGCGAATAATACCGCCGCTGACATATCCGCTCAGAATCACCCAGTTGGGTATCGGGGCAACCAATAACTCTTCAATATTGCGCTGGAATTTGGTCGAGTAAAATGAAGACACGACATTGGCGTAGGAGTGGCTGATGACTGACATTAAAATAATACCGGGGACAATATAGTCCATGTAGCTGGCGCCGCTGATAGTACCGATACGGTCGCCGATCAGCTTGCCGAAAATCAGGAAATACAGTGCGGTGGTGATGGCTGGCGGCAGCAAGGTTTGCGGCCAGATTCGGATAAACCGGAATATCTCCTTGGTAACAATGGTTCTAAAAGCAATAGAATAATTCATCGTTTAGCACCTGTCGGATTCGAGTCGATCAAATCCATAAATAACTGTTCCAGCCGGTTGGTCTTGTTTTTTAAGCTGATGACTTCGATATTCTGTGCGGTCAATTGACTGAATAGCTTGTTAAGGCCGTGCTCTTTAGGTATGGCAACAGCAAGGGTTTTGTCTGTTACAAGTTCGATTTGACAGCCTTCAATCACCGGTGCCGCAGCAATAGGGCGAGCCAGATCCAGGACAAAATGTTCGATATGCAGTCTCGCCAGCAAGCTTGCCATATCGGAGTTTTCAATAATCCGTCCGTGATTGATGATGGCGATATTGCGGCACAGGCTTTCCGCTTCTTCCAGATAGTGTGTGGTTAAAATGATAGTCGTGCCTTGCTGATTGACTTCTTGCATCATGTTCCACATCGAACGGCGTATTTCTATATCAACGCCTGCGGTCGGCTCATCAAGAATCAATAACTTGGGCGCATGCACCAGGGCGCGGGCAATCATCACCCGACGTTTCATGCCGCCGGACAATCGCCTGGAAACGGTATCGCGCCTGTCCCATAAATCCATTTGTTTAAGGCAGTGTTCGGTGCGTTGCAGCGCAAGTTTGCGCGGCGTACCGTAATAACCGGCCTGGTTGAGTAAAATACTTTTGACAGTATCGAATTGATTAAAATTGACTTCCTGAGGAACCAAGCCGAGGCAGCTTTTGGCTTTTGCCTGTTCACGAATTAAATCATGCCCGAAGATACTGACTGAGCCGCTGCTGGCATTGACCAGCGAACTGATAATACCTATAGCCGTTGACTTGCCGGCACCATTAGGTCCCAGCAAGGCAAAGAAATCACCGGCCTCAACATCAAGATCGATGCCTTTTAAGGCATCAAATCCATTATTATAGGTTTTTTTAAGATTACGCAGGGATAATGCATTCATGTTGAAACTAACACTTAACGGAGGCCTTTAAATAAGTTAAATTACGCGCGGCATCCATGTATTTGGATGACTAAACCTGTATAATTTTATCAGATATTAACAAGCCTCATAGACAAAACTGGATCACGCGTGCCGAACAAACCTCCTGAAATTGTTGCTGCTGTAGACTTGGGTTCTAACAGCTTTCACATGATTGTTTGCAGTTTAACTGATGGCAATTTACAAATACTCGACCGTCTTAAAGAAATGGTAAGACTTGCGTCCGGCCTGGACAAAAGGAATTATCTCGATACCAGCACCCAGGAAAGAGCTTTAGACTGCCTGGAACGGTTTGGACAAAGAATCCGCAACTTTCCGCCGGAAAGCGTCCGCGTTGTCGGAACCAGCACTTTGCGCATGGCTAAAAACTCACAACAGTTTTTGGATAAGGCTGAAAAAGCGCTAAATCATCCTATCCATATTATTTCAGGCATCGAAGAAGCCCGCTTAATCTATCAGGGCGTTGCGCACAGTTTGGGCAGTAACGCCAATTTGCGCATGGTCATGGACATAGGCGGCGGCAGTACCGAATACATCATAGGCTCAGGCGACACACCCAGAGTAAAAGAAAGTACGCCGATGGGTTGCGTACTGGTCAGTAATGCCTTTTTTAAGGATGGCAACTTATCCACAAATGCATTTACTCAGGCAACCTTGTTCGCCGAACAGCAGCTTGAATCGATCCAGAAACAATTTCAGCGCAAAAACTGGGATGAAGCGATCGGCGCGTCAGGCAGTTTACGAGCCATTGATAAGATTCTTCAAGCTAAAAACTGGAGCAATAACGGCATAACCAGGGAAGGGTTGGAGCATTTGGTCGCTCATATCAGCCAGTGCAATCATGTTGATGAGCTTAATCTGCCGGAACTCGATCCTGAACGTCTCCCGGTATTTCCAGGCGGTGTAGCCATCGTTTACGCTACCTTCAAAAGTTTAGGCATTGAGCAAATGACTGTTTCCGATGGGGCGCTTAGGGAGGGTCTCATTCAGGATTTACTAGGGCGGCTTTATGATCATGATATTCGCTCCGCAACTGTGCAGGCTTTGGCGGATCGTTATCATATCGATAAGGAACATGCTTCCCGCATTAAACGGACGATTAGCTATATACTGAACCAATTGGGCAGTCATTTTTGCCAGCCTAACCACGAACACGTTGTGCAGTTTTTAAACTGGGCGGCAGACCTGCATGAGATTGGGCAGGATATCGCCCACAGTCAGTACCATAAACACAGCGCTTATATTATTGAGAATGGCGACTTTGCCGGTTTTTCCAGGCAGGATCAGATTTTATTGTCAACCATTGTAAAATCGCATCGACGTAAATTTTTACGCTCTCGTTTCAATGAATTACCATCCCCCTGGAATATTGACGCACCCAATCTGACCGTTATTTTGCGACTGTCGGTATTGTTGCACCGCAATCGCCAGGAACATGTATTGCCCGATTTTAAAATATCGCTAATAAAATCAAAAATCCGTGTGCAGTTCCCAGACAATTGGCTGGATCAGGCCGCGTTAACCCGCGCCGATTTAATCCAGGAGGCTGATTATTTAAAGTCTGCCGGTTTCAAACTGGAATTTGCTTAACCGTAAACTAATGAGAATTTTATTTCGCATTTTGTTTTATTGCATTAGTGCATTATTGATTTTATGCGTGATGCTGGTTCTTTTCGGCGTAGGCAACAAACCCGAGCTTGAAGTAGGGTGGTCGCCCACCCGTGACGATTTGGTCAGGGCAAAAAAGATCCTGTATGAAGGATCTAAAACTAAGCCTGATGAAATCGGTATCATCGAATTAACCGAAGCCGACCTCAATCTTGCCGGTAATTATTTGTTAAACCGCTACAGTAAAAGTGCGGTTGATTTGGATTTGAAAAACGATGAGTTGAGATTCGTGGTTACCATGACCTTGCCTAAAAATAGCTTGGGACAATATTTGAATATCAGCTTTAGATTAGGCAACGTTAAAGGCAATGATCTTCCGGTCATAACCAAATTTAAAGCGGGAAAACTATTACTGCCGGCAAAATTGGCGGCTTTTGTTATCGACACCATTATTCAGCATTCATCGTTGAATGAATATTTTATTCTGGCAACCCGTCCCCTCAAGGCGATAACCATTGATGCGGAAAAGTTCTCCATTACCTACTATCCCAATAAGAATACATTGATACAGGCGCGAAACTTTTTGACGCATACTGGCGATAATTCTACGCTGAATATTTATCAGCAGAAACTAGCCGACATTGTTGCCAAGCATGACCCGGAATGGCGCTTATCACTGGCGGAGTTGTTGCGTCCATTGTTTGAATTGGCTTACCAACGCTCTACAATGGAAACCGCCATAGACGAAAACAGGGCCGTTATTTCCACGATCAATGACTATGTTAATAAACATGAGGCGAAAAAACTTCTGTCTTCGATTGAAGCCAAGCCCGTGACTGGAAAACAATATGCTGCCTTTTTGTATAAACGTATCGATCTGGCGCAACATTTTATAGGATCAGCCGCGCTGACCGCCTTGGTAAACAAGCAAGCCGCCCAAATTGCAGGAGAAGAAAAAGAATTAAGCGATGCACACAGCGGTAGCGGCTTCAGTTTTATTGACTTGGCCGCCGATAAAGCGGGGATACGCTTTGGTGAAATGGCAACATCCTCACCGGAAAATGCACGAAAAATGCAAAAAGCCATGTCCGGGATTAAAGATTACAGCGATTTTATGCCTGATCCCAGAGATCTGCCCGAGCATATGGATGAGGTTGAATTTAAACAGCGTTTTGAATCGGTAAACAGTCCAATTTATCTGGAAATTTTAAAGCAGATTGATGTGCGTATTTCTGAAATGCCAATTTATAGTGCGGAATAATTGTAGGGGCGACTTTAGTCGCCCAGGGCGAATATAAATTTGCCTCCACAGGCAGATTATAGGGGCGACCGAACGATCGCCCCCGAATTAACAGCTTAGTTAAAAGTAGAACCCGGTGTGCCTGGTAAAACAGGCATTTGTTGTTTAGGGAACTCGCCGGTCAAACCATTCAAAAAGACCACAATATCGGCAACTTCTTCTTTGCTTAAATCCTTGCCTAATTGCAGTTTTGCCATCAACGTTACCGCTTTATCCAGCGTTTTAACCGAACCATTGTGGAAATAAGGCGCAGTCAAAGCGATGTTACGCAAAGTCGGTACTTTCCACAAATGTTCGTCTGCCTGCTTTTTGCTGACTTCCGCTAAGCCTTTATCCTTGCTGAAATGATATTGCGCTTCCCAATAGCCGTTGGGGATGACAGGAAATTTCTGGAATGTACCCGGACCGTTAAACGCCGGGCCGCTATGACAAGTGGTACAACCCAATTCCGCCACTTTTTCCATGCCGCGAACCTGTTGTTCCGATAAGGCTGATTTATCGCCGGAAACATAACGGTCATAAGGGCTATTAGGCGTAATCAAGGTTCTTTCATAAGCGGCAATCGCTTTAGTTACCGCATCCTTAGTAATGGTATCCGTACCGAAAGCCCGCTCAAAGGGCATCTGATAACCTTCAATCGTTTTTAAACGGGCAACGACCTCATCCCAGTTTTTCATGCCCATTTCAATCGGGTTGGTCACGGGGCCTGCCGCTTGCTCTTCCAGGCTTGCCGCTCTGCCATCCCAAAATTGGACTATATTAAACGCAGCATTCCAGACTGTCGGCGCACTGCGTCCACCTGTCTGACCGTTAACACCCATAGAATTCGGTCTGTTATCTTCGCCGCCCAGCATGGTGTTATGGCAGGAAGAACAAGAAACCGTACCTGTAGAGGATAAACGTGGATCATGATAGAGCATTTGACCCAACACAACTTTAGCAGGCGTTGTCGCATTATCAGCCGGTTCAGGGGCTTCTTTGGGCAATACATCCCAAGCCGAAGCCACCGAAACCGAACTTGCCAACGCCAACGCTGTAACCAGCGAACGAATTTTAAACATACTATCCTCCAAAATATTAGTTATTATTAATGCGGAAAACCTATATAGCCCAGTAACCTTACTGCACATCCGACAGAATTGTAAGATATGAAGCAGATAAGGTACAACCAAATTTCCCCTGCTTGAGTTATAGGTGTGAATTTATGGGTATTCTGATGAATAAATGTAATGATTCAGTCGTTAGACAATAGCACTCGGAGTAAATAGCTGTTCAAGGCGTTCGTGACCTTCGTGATAAAAATGCTTATCAGTTACTTTAGCGAAATTGTATTGACTGAGATAGATTTTCCGGCTGTCAGGGTTAGCGATGTAAAAACGGTTTAATGTATTATTTAAGTTCCACAGCGTAAACGCACATAACAAAGGGGTTGAGCATGTTAATCAAAACCAAAGTAAACATCTTAAGCAGCGAAATCACCGACCGGACGGTTTTTGAATCCCGACGGGAGTTCATTAAAGCGGCTGCTGCGTTTTCGGCGGGGCTTATGTTGCCGAGCCTGGGACAGGCGGAAACGGGGAAATATGCCGATGTTCCGGTTGGACCCTATTCCGCTAAGTTAGCGGTTACCGATCGTGAGGATGTTGCGGGTTACACCAATTACTATGAGTTCTCCACCAATAAAAAGGATTCGACTGTCTTAGCCCGGACCTTAACAACCCAGCCGTGGAGCGTGGAAGTTGTAGGCGAGGCGGAAAAACCGGGCGTTTACAATCTGGAAGATATTCTAAAAGACAATCCTGTAGAGGAGCGTATTTACCGATTCCGTTGCGTGGAAGCCTGGTCTATGGTGGTACCGTGGATAGGGTTTCCGTTGGGCGACATGTTGAAGCGCTTTAAGCCTACTTCGAAAGCCAAGTTTGTCGAATTTACCACGTTTTATAACCCTGAAATTATGGTTGGTCAGCGTTCCGGCGTTTTGGACTGGCCTTATGTGGAAGGTTTGCGTATCGATGAAGCGATGCATCCGTTAGCGATGATGGCTACCGGCATGTATGGCGATGAGTTGCCCAAGCAGAACGGCGCGCCGTTGCGTCTGATTGTGCCGTGGAAATACGGATTCAAGAGCATCAAGGCGATCGTTAAAATACGTTTTATGGAAAATATGCCGGAAACCGCGTGGCATAAAAACGCTCCTGCGGAGAATGGTTTTTATGCCAACGTTAACCCTGAAGTACCCCATCCCAGATGGAGTCAAAGTCGTGAGCGGGTTTTAGGCAGCAGTATTTTTACCCTGAAGCGCGATACGGAAAAGTTTAACGGCTATGGCGCGGAAGTCGTGGGGCTTTATTCCGGCATGGATCTAAAGCGGTATTTCTGATGTTAGTGGGCAAAAAAGGCTGGGCGGGCATAAAAGTAACCGTTTTTTTGCTGAGTCTGCTGCCTTTTGGCTTGCTGGTAAATGATGGCATCAACGATCAACTGGGCGCCAATCCCATAGAAACCCTGCATTTCGGCTTTGGCGATTGGGCCTTGCGATTTTTGTGCATGGGTTTGGCGCTGACACCGATTAAAATAATAACCGGACAGAGCTGGCCAATGCGTTTTAGACGCATGATAGGCCTGTTCGTTTTCTTTTATGCCAGTCTGCATTTGCTGATTTTTATCGCGTTTGATTTGTCGCTATCCTGGGAGGCATTTAAAGACGAGGTGCCGAAAAGCCCTTATATCCTGATGGGCTTGCTGACTTATTCGTTGCTTATTCCTCTGGCCGTAACTTCAACCAAAAACATGCAGAAAAGATTGGGGCGAAATTGGATAAAACTGCATCGTTTGGTTTATATCGCAGGGTTAACGGCTCTGATACATTATTTTTGGTTGGTAAAAGCGGATTATACCGAACCGTTGATTTATGCAGCGGTGATCAGTATTTTATTGGCAATACGGATTGTTGTTCATTGCCGAAAGACCCGTAAACTTTCGCTGCGAGACAGGAGCCGAGTAGTCATCAGTAGCGATAGGGCGTGTGTTTCCACGGAGCATAGCGTAGTGAAAATGCAGGTTTTACGACATTGCGTCGAGTCATTGCGTAACTCTGCTGCATACCCCTTGTTGTTGGGTATGCAACGAGTAAAGCAGGACGGCTGGGGTCGCCGAAAGCATTAGTAGTCGCGTAGTTTGATGGGCAGAGACGACAAATTCAAATTGCTCCTGCATTTGCCTGCATTCACACCCTCCATGTCAGTATTCGGTTTTTTATGTTACTTCAAAAGACGTTAACAATTCATCATGTTGAAGTTCAGTGATTTCAACATGATCGATTCGGGCGGTTATCGGGCCTTTGTGGCACCATTTAATAAACTTTTCAATAGCCAAACTTTCCGCCTCGGCGATGATTTCAACCCGGCCATCAGGGAGATTTTTGGCGCTGCCTTTTATAGCAAAATGTTTGGCCTTGTTCTGGGTAAAAAGGCGGAAGTAAACTCCTTGAACTCGACCGGAAACCAGAATCTTAACTTTACGTATCACTCTTTAATTCTCCAGCAATAATGGATTTTTGGATTGCGGGCAAAATCTTCCGGTATTGTTGCCGCGCTGATGTCTTCTACGATGAAATCAGACAATGCCTGTTTGTCGATTTTAAAACGTCTGAAGTTGGTAGAAAAGTATAGGACACCTCCCGGCGACAGCAAGGAAATGGCGTTATTAATCAGTTGTACATGGTCGTTTTGTATGTCGAACACTTCGTCCATCCGTTTCGAATTGGAAAAAGTCGGCGGATCAAGAAAAATCAAATCGTAGTGTCTGTTAGCCAGTTGGGCTTCAGTGTTTAGCCATTCCAGACAATCGGCCTGGATAAATTCATGCGCGCCTACAGGGATGTAGGCTAGGGGCGTGAGCTGGGAGCGGCAAGCTTCGCCTTCGTTAGCATTCAGCGCCAGGTTCTTTTTTGCCCAGTTGATATAGGTATTGGACATATCGACTGTCGTCGTCGATGCTGCGCCCCCCATTGCCGCATGAACTGTCGCGCTGCCGGTATAAGCAAACAGGTTTAAAAAGCTTTTACCTTTGGCCTGTTGCTGAATCATCATGCGTATAGGCCGGTGATCGAGGAATAATCCGGTATCCAGATAATCTTCAAAATTCACCAGTAACTTGCAGCCGCCTTCTTCAATAATGTGAAAACGCCCCTGATCGCCGTGTTTTTCGTATTGATCGGTACTTTTTTGCTTGCGGCGTATTTTCAGGAACACCTGATCGCTATTGACGCCAAGTACCCGAGGTATTTCGGCCAATAGCCCCGCTAGTCGCTGATCGGCTTTGTGCTGATCGATGCTTTTTGGCGGTTCGTATTCCTGCACATTGATCCAGGTTTCAGAGCCTTGATAAATATCGACAGCGACCGCGTATTCCGGCAAATCGGCATCATAGACCCGATAACAAGTGATGTGATTTTGCTTAACCCATTTGGACAGTTTTTTCAGGTTCTTTTTGAGCCGGTTGGCGAACATCTCCGCCGCGACGGGCTCAGCGACATCTCTGTCGGCGAAACTTACCTCTCCCGAAACACTGGCTTCCTTGTCGGTGCCGGTAGTCTCAAGTTGCGGAGTCGGTCGAATCTCGGTTGTTTGCGTAATTCGTTGTTCCTGCGCTTTGCTGATCTCGGTTGCTTGAGCAATGCGCTCTTTCTGGGTTCTGGCCTTAGGGATAAAGAAATTGCTTGGTTCAATATCCAGTCGTAACAGTTTGCATTCGAGCGCGCCGTTAAACAGGGTAATCGGTTTTTGCGAGCGTATGCCTAAGCGAAAGCCCAGTTCCGGGTTGCTGATGATCATCGCGGCTTTCCAACCGGTAAAATGCGCCTTGAGCGATTCGCCGAATTTTTTGTATAACTCAGCCGTTTCCTGCTCGTCGCCCAAGCGTTCGCCATACGGAGGGTTACAGATCAACAGGCCGGGGTTCCAGCTTTCGGCAGGTTCCGCGTCTTCAATATCGCGGCGCTCAACATGAATCTTATTTTGCAGACCGGCATTGGCTATATGTGCCAGAGCAGTGTTGACGGTATGGCGATTTTGATCGAAGCCTACAATAACCGGTAATTTTTCCAGGCCGATTTTTTTACGTTGTTCGGCTTCTGCGCGTAATTTTTTCCAGCATTGCGCATCGTGTTTTTTCCAGCCGGTAAAGCCGAAATAATCGCGTAACAAACCGGGTGCATAATCGGCGGCGATCATCGCGCCTTCCAACAGCAGCGTTCCGGAACCGCACATTGGGTCTATTAATGAACCCTGTTGCTTGGCGATTTGGGGCCAACCGCTACGCAATAACATCGCCGCCGCCAGATTTTCTTTCATCGGAGCTTTGATATTGACGTCCCGATAACCGCGGCGATGCAGGCTTTCGCCGGAAAGATCCAGGCTGAGCTGAGCGGTTTCGCCATTCAAATAAACATTGATGCGGATATTGGGCTGTTCGGTGTTAATGCTGGGCCGGGTTTGAAACTTCTCCCGCATCTGATCGACGATGGCATCTTTAACTTTTAAGGCGCCAAAGTGGGTGTTGTTAATCGCCTCCGAGTTTTTCGCGCTGAACGACACCGCAAAGCTGTCTTCAGGATTAATATGTTCAAACCAGTCGATTTTTTGTACGCCGTTATAAAGATCTTCCTGGGTTTTTACCTCGAATGAGCTGAGCACCAGTAGGATGCGATTTGCGGTTCTTGACCACAGGCAGGCACGATATGCGGTCTCCAGATCGCCCTGAAAAGCGACCCCGGCCAGAGTGGCCTTGATATGGGTTATGCCGAGTGCGCGGAGTTCATCGCTAAGGATGGTTTCCATCGCTTTGGGGGTGGTGGCAAATAGTTGGTAAGTGGGCATAAGAGAGTAAGGCGAAAGACAAAAGGCTAAGGGCGCAAGGTAATTACTTTGAATTTATATGTCCAAAGCCAGCTTTGGACTCCACACATTGGAGTTCAAAGCTGGCTTTGAAAATAGTTAGAACGGATGAGCAGGTATTATTGAGGCTAAATAGCTTAGGAACAGGCACGAAATAAAGTGAGCACGTTTCCAATAGCCGGAGTGCAGGCATCCCGTGCAAACGCAAGCAAAGCTTGCACTCCCGCTACAAACTTATGGCGCGAGTTGTTCACGTTATTTCATGCTCATTCCTTAAAG
Organism: Methylobacter sp.; assembly: GCA_030655535.1. Classification (GTDB taxonomy): domain Bacteria; phylum Pseudomonadota; class Gammaproteobacteria; order Methylococcales; family Methylomonadaceae; genus Methylobacter_A. The sequence goes on from JAURVK010000003.1 coordinate 27,827, forward strand.
ACCATAAACGCAAAGCAACGGCTTTTTGCCCTTCGCCTTGCGCCTTTAGCCTGCTTTCTTACTGAATCTTGATCAACTCAACATCAAAGATCAATGCGGCATTCGGACCGATTGCCCGGCCTGCGCCTTGCTCGCCATAAGCAAGTTCCGACGGAATATAAAAGCGGTATTTTGCGCCTTCTTTCATTAGTTGTACGCCTTCAGTCCAGCCTGCGATTACCCGGTTTAGCGGGAATGTGGCCGGTTCGCCTCGGTTGTAAGAGCTGTCAAACTCTTCACCATCAAGGGTTGTGCCTTTGTAATGTACCGTAACGTTATCGGTAGCTGAGGGCGAAGCAGCGCCTGTTCCAGCTGTTAATATTTCGTATTGCAAGCCGGTTGATGTCGTTATGATATTGGTTTTTTTAGCATTTTCTGCAAGAAAGGCGGTTCCTGCTGCTTTATTTTCTTCAGGGGTAGTGGCATTGGCCATTGAAAACATAGTAAATCCTATAAGAATGATGCTGACAATTAAAAGAACTTGAGTTTGAATTTTTCTCACGACTTATCCTTTTTATGAATGTTAAGAGCAATAGTTTACCAAAAAAACCAGCTTTCGCTTTCTAATTCCTTTTTGCAATCGCCTAATTGGCTTTGGAAGAGATTTGCCCGCCTAGCTACTTTGTTGGCAATTTGTACTAGGCCTGCTTTTTGTAAATAGCTTTTGCGATGATAACCGCCATGTCCTTCATGGTAGGCGAGGTATAAATTTTTGGCATCCAGTTTCGATATGCCTAATCGACTATGGCTGATGTCGCAATACCAGCCGATAAAATCAGCGGCATCGGCAAAGTCATCACGATCCGCTCCCCAGCTGCTGCCTGCCTTGCTCTGATAATTATCCCAGGTTTCATCTTTGGCTTGGGCATAGCCATAGGCGCTGCTTGCTCTGGGCAGCGGAATAAACCCCAGCAACCAGGGGCGTGGCGGTTGTGCATCTGCGACAAAGCGTGATTCCTGATGCATGATCGCCATTTGAATGTGGATAGGTACCCCCCATCTCTCAAATGATTTTTTAGCGTCATCATACCAATCCTCTTTTTCTCTGAAAGTAGAGCATATATTGTCACTGTTTTTAGGCGGAAGTGCCGTGCAGGCCGCCAAAGACAATAACAAGAGCAGGAATAATGGCTTTCTCATGATGAAGAAGGTTATGTAAGAGTGAGATGATGCAGACGATCCTGTTCGACAAGCTCAGGACAGGAAAAATAATTGTAATAGAAAAGAAAAAAAATAACACAGGCACTATAATTGCGACTGGTAGCCTTGTGCAGTATTTGAGCAACAGCATAACACGGATAATCAGAGAGGAAAGTTAGATGAGTTTAGATTTAAACCGGCCTTATCGGAAAAACTTAATGTCGCATGGTTTGATTTATATGGGGGGAGAAGAGCGGGAAATCACCATTAAAAACCTTTCGTTAACCGGTGTGCTTGCAGAATTAAAGTCTGATCAGGCAAGCAGCGATGTCAAAGAGATTTTTAATATGCTGTCGGCATCGGCTACGATAGATTTATATCTTCCGGAAATGCGTTTAGCCGGCGAAGCCGAGGTGGTCAGGGTTGATATGTTCGATGATCATATATTGCTCGCACTGGAATTTAAAAGTGTTGTTTATGATGTCGATAGCCAGCTGTACAAGAGAAAAGTGTATAGAAAAAACATGACGACTCCGGGCAAAATCCTGTTAGAGGGTAAATATCGCGATTTTAATACCGTCAATGTTTCGGTGGACGGGTTAATGATTAGCATTGCCGAATCCATAGCCGTCGAAGCGGGTGAGATAACCGAGTTTGAATTTGAGCAGATGGAATTTGAAGGTGAGATAAAAGTGATGTGGGTTGAATGTATCGCCGATGGCAGAACATTGCTCGGGTTGGAATATATGCACATGGAAAAAACAGCTATTAAAGGGATACCTCGTTTTGCCCGCTAACAAACTGCATAACCTCTTGCCACCAGAGAAGCTCCTGATTCAGCGGCAGGGTGTTGTGGTTCGTATCCTTAAATACCCAGATTTTCTTTCGTTCGTGCAGTGACTCGAACAGCTTTAAGCTATATTTATTGGGGATAATTTCATCCGCTTCCGCGATCAGAATCGCCGTGTACCCCGAGTAATTTTGCAGATTTTCAATATTGTCGAATTTATCGCGGATCAGCCATTTGGCCAGGAAAAACCAGTAATGGTGTTGGGCAACATCGGCCATGTTGCTAAACGGCATGCCCAGGACAATGCCTTTAACCGAAATTTGCCCGCTCTGCACTATGCCGCCGACCACACCTCCGCCGATTGATTCGCCCCACAGAAAAACGGGTTCGCCAAAATCGTTTAACGCCTGTTTTGCGGTTTGAATGCCGTCCGAAATCAACGCCGATTCCGATGGCGCGCCGTTTCTGGCGGCATAGCCCGGATATTCGGCCAGGATCACCCGGTAACCCTGTTTTTCTAATGCGTCCAGATAATAAGTCCGGTCGATTGCAGAACCCGCATTGCCGTGGAAAACGATAACCGTGCCCTTGCCGGTCGTATCGGGTGTTTTCGAGATCAATCCCCGGTAATCATCCGTTGACGGCCAGAGTTTCAGGTTGGCTTGGTCGGCCAGTTGCTGCTGATGTTCAATCGAATAGGTATCGGGGAAATAGATCATTTTTCGCTGGAATAGAAAAACGATCAGCAGGAGCAGTAAGTAGGTCAGCAGGATTGAAAGCATCGGTTTGATAGTCAAAGGTTAAATGCCGTCTACTCTGTTTTTCAGTAGTTCGGAGCTTCTCTTACCGTGAAGCGCCGCAAGGATTATGATTTTTTCTTCTTTAACAGAATAGACGATTTTGTATGGGAATCTTTTGATGATGTGTTTTCTGGTTCCTTTGTATTCAATCGGATGGAGTTCGGGATTTTTCTTGATGAAGTTGAGTCCCGCGTCAACTTGCAAGAGAAAGTCATATCCCAAGCCTATTCTGGTGTCCTCGTACCAAGAAAATATCTCCTTTAAATCATGTTCGGCCTCGGGGCTTACAATGACGGAAAATTTCACTGCTTGCTCGCGATTCTTTTGTAGACGTCTTCCCACGGGGAACCTGATTCAGGATTCTGGTGATACTTTTCCAGCCGTACATCAATTATGCTTTTCTCCTCGGCGGTCAGTTCGATAGAAGAGGCTTTTGCGGTTATCGTATCCCAGATGTCTTCGACCAATTGAATTCTTTCGGGTATTGATAATTCAAGCGTGTCTGTTGCGGTTATTTTACTCATGTTTTGATACTCCTTTGCCCATACAAAAAAATTTTATATCGCCACGTTTGTAAATTAAGCGTAGGGCGGTTTCGCGCTAGCAAACCGCCAATCAATGTACAACGCCGATGACAGTCTGTCGCAGTTGCGGTGGATTGCCTCGCGGCGAATCCACCCTACAAATAATCCGCCTTACAGCTTTCAATGTTAAACCCCAGCGTATTTTTTCTTATCCCGCCCCAACCAAAAATCAGTCGCCAGCTGCTGAGCCTGTTCCTGCGTATCAGCCTTGCCCAACAACTTAAGCGCAATAGCAGCCGTGCCGATGATGGAGGCTTTTGCAAAATCATCTTCCACTTTTCCCTGCCAGATTAACGCCAGTTGCTCAGGCTCAAGCAGCTCGGGTTTGACGTGCCGGAGCCTAAATAAAGCGGGCCAGTTTTCGTCGGATAGTTCGCCGTTGTGTACGCTTTGCACCAGGCATTCCATATCGGGATTACGTTCGGTTTCGCCGCCTTCGCCTTTTAACACCGCCATATGCGACTGGTTTAAAAGAGCAGCGGCTTGCTGATGCACGGGACGGTAACCGGGATGGAAGATGCCCTGGATGCTGTGTTGCGCATTAAACGGGTTCAACAAGCGCACCAGCGTGTGTACCGGTGAGCGCAAACCCAGAATCGGGCGCAGTTCGATAATTTCATGCAACTTGGGGCAAAAATGCTCCAGCGATAAATAACTGAAATGCTGCTGTTCAAGCTGCTGTTTGGCATCCGCAATAGAGCTTGCGCATTTGATACCCAAATAGCCCAGCATGTTTTCGGTGTATAGTCTGCCTGCGGTATGGCCGCTGGCGCCGTGCATAAAAACGGTAATGCCGTTTTCAGCCAGCAGCAAAGCCGACAGCAAAAACCAGGGCAGATGCCGACGTTTTCCGGCATAAGACGACCAGTCCAGATCGACTTTTACGGCATTGTCGGCAATATCGAATGATTCCCGAGCCGCTTGGGCGAAACCGGCCAATTCCTCAGGGGTTTCTTCCTTGACGCGCATCAGCATCAGGAATGCTCCCAGCTGAACCGGCAGCACCTGATCGGTCAGGATCATGTGCATCGCGCGATAGGCTTCATCCTGGGTTAGCGGTCTTGAGCCTTTTTTGCCTTTACCCAGGATGCGGATGATTTCTGCGAACGGATGTTCCGGGTGCGGCGTTTGTTCGTGATGGGTAAATGTCATATTGCCAGGGATGGTATGTATGCCGCAAGACTGCCGGGAGCAGTCGCGGCGAAGGTAAATTTAAAATAATGGTCGACTAACAAAGCAATAAACACGCCGGTCAGGTACATCAGCGAATAAAAGAAGGTTCGCATCGCGGTTTTGTCATCTTTCCGGCGCATCATCAAAATGGCGAAATAAATAAAGCCGAGACCCAACGGCACCACCGCAAGCAAATAAATCAGGCCGCTCATGCCGGTCAGATAGGGCAGCAGGGTAACGATAAACAGCAGCAGGGAATACAGCAGAATATGCAGCCGGGTATATTCCACGCCGTGGGTGACCGGCAACATCGGGATGCCGACTTTGGCGAATTCTTTTCGTTTGGCGATAGACAGCGGCCAAAAATGCGGCGGCGTCCAGGCGAAAATAATCAAAAACAACAGCAGCGCGTAAGGATGCACTTCCCCGGTCATCGCGCACCAGCCCAGCATCGGCGGCGTGGCTCCGAAAGCGCCGGCAATAACGATATTTTGCGGGGTCATTCTCTTTAGATAGACCGTATAGATAATCGCGTAACCCAGCGCCGACAAAAAAGTCAGCAATGCGGTTAAGGCATTGACCATGAATATCAGCAATGCCATCGAGATAAGACCCAACGCCAACGCAAAAACGATGACATTGGTAGAGCTTAATTCGCCTTTGGGTAAAGGACGGTGTTTGTTGCGATCCATCAGCGCATCGGCTTCGCGGTCGATATAATGATTAATCGCGGCGGCGGAGGCGGCGGCCAGTGCAATTCCTAAGCTGCTGTAGATAAACAGGCCGATAGGCGGTATTCCGGGCACGGCTAGTAACATCCCCGCAATAGCCGTAAAAACGATCAGGGCAACCACTTTGGGTTTGCATAACTCAAGATAACTTTGCCAGGAAGGCCGGGGGGATTCGCTAGTCATTATTTAATAGATTCCAACTTTTAGTTTAGGGTACGGCTCCCATGGAAACCGTGGGAGTGACATTGTAGATGCTCTATTCAGCGCTACCGGAGCGGCGCATAGGAACGATAATCACTCATTGTAATAGAATACAGCGAACGATGGATTATTGAAATAGTCCAAATCGCCCCTCGTAATTGCAAGGCAAGCTTTGCAGCGCCAAAAATTACCAGTAAGTAGAGAGCCAAAAGTTTTTAACAAAGTGAAAAAACTGTTTACCGCGAAGGACGCGAAGATCACGAAGAAAAATAATTACCTTCGTGTTTTGCGTGCCTTCGCGGTGAATTCATCAATTTTCTATGCTGTGCGAGAAGAGCCGTATAGGCGGGTATTCTATAACTATCATCGGTAAATGGTATCAACCAAATGCTTAAACCAACTCGGTCTGAAAATCACCACATAAACAGCAATAAGACTGGTTGTCGGGATAGGGCCAATGCCTATTATTGCCAACACAATCAATACCAGAGCTGTCATTATTCTTGTCTTCATCGATAAATCTCATCCACAAGACGTTTAAACCATAGTGGTCTGAAAATAACTGTATAAAGGCAAATAAGACTGACAGTCGGAATCGGCCCAAGATCAGTAACCATAGCAGAAAGCAACGCCAACAACGTCAAAATTCTTGTCTTCATCAAATAAACCTTTTGATTTCTAGCCTTTTCTGATCACAAAACCCAGGCTGTCGGCTATTTTCCGTATTCCATGGATATAGTTTAGAGCCAGGATTGCAGCGTCACAAGTTCTTGCAATCATACCTGGCCGTGTTCGATTATAAAAATCAATGCGAGTAATGGATTGATAAAAAATTTATATGTGGATCGAAACGGGTGATGGAAGGGGGTTGGCAAGCCTGAATTCGCCCTGCTATCGAAATATGAGAATGTCGGGCATAAACAGTATGCCCGACAGAGCTTTTCCGCTTTTCGTCTGAACACTTTCCAGCAATCAACACTATCCGAAGCCCTGTCTGTATGTGATAATAATCGACTTGATTTTGGCGATATTTCTTTCTAACCGACATAGCCGCAGGGCGTAAAGGGCACTACATAATGGATGAGAACAAAAAGAAAGCGCTAGGCGCGGCGCTGATGCAGATAGAAAAGCAGTTCGGTAAAGGCTCGGTGATGCGCATGGGCGATGTGGCGGCTTCGCGCGACATCGACGTGGTTTCCACGGGTTCTTTAGGCTTGGATATTGCGCTGGGCTGCGGCGGTTTGCCTCGCGGTCGTGTTATTGAAATCTACGGCCCTGAATCGTCCGGTAAAACCACGTTGACGCTGCAAGTAATCGCCGAAATGCAAAAACTCGGCGGCACGGCGGCATTTGTCGATGCTGAACATGCTTTAGACCCCAGTTATGCCGAAAAGATCGGCGTTAATGTCGATGATTTGCTGGTTTCCCAGCCGGATACCGGCGAACAGGCGCTGGAAATTACCGACATGCTGGTGCGTTCCGGTGCGGTTGATGTGGTCGTGATCGATTCGGTTGCGGCATTAACGCCTAAAGCCGAGATTGAAGGCGATATGGGCGATTCCCATATGGGTTTGCAGGCGCGTTTAATGTCTCAGGCTTTGCGGAAATTGACCGGTAACATCAAGCGTTCCAATACGCTGGTTATTTTTATTAATCAGATCAGGATGAAAATCGGCGTGATGTTCGGCAGTCCCGAAACCACCACCGGCGGTAATGCGCTTAAGTTTTACGCCTCGGTGCGTCTGGATATTCGGCGCATCGGTTCGATTAAAAAGGGCGATGAAGTGATCGGTAATGAAACCCGGGTAAAAGTCGTCAAGAATAAAGTCGCGCCGCCTTTTAGACAGGCCGAGTTCGAGATTTTATACGGGGAAGGCATTTCCTTTCTGGGCGAGCTGGTCGATCTGGGTGTCAGTTACGGTTTTATTCAGAAAGCGGGTTCCTGGTACAGTTATGGCGATGAAAAAATCGGTCAGGGCAAGGATAATGTAAAGGCTTTCTTAAGAGAACATCCTGAAAAAGCCAAAGAAATTGAAGCGAAAATCAGAGCCGAGGCTTTTGCTAAGAAAGCGGTGCCTTTAATCGATAGCGCTGTGACAGTTGATGAGGACGAGTAATCCGTTTTGATTGAAGAGTCTCACATTGCCAAGGAAATCAAGGAAGTTTGCCTGCGGCTATTGGCGCGAAGAGAGCACAGTCAGAAGGAATTGCTGGCTAAATTGGCTTTAAGAGGTTTTGACAGGGATGACGCGCTGCCGGTTATTGACGAACTGGCCGAGCAAGGTTGGCAAGACGATTTACGCTATGCGGAAAGCTATGCCAGGTTTCGTATCCTGAAGGGCTACGGGCCGATTCGGGTGAGCTACGAACTTTCGCAAAACGGCATAGCGGCGATTGATCTTGACGCCATCGTGCAACAAGAGGCCGGTAGCTGGATGGCGTTGTTGGAGCGGGTTTACCGTAAGAAATACGCCGACGATGCAGTGTCGGATCGCAATGAGTGGGCAAAACGCAGTCGTTTTTTGTTGCATCGCGGGTTTTCCGGCG
>JAURVK010000020.1 GCA_030655535.1 Methylobacter sp.
CGGATGGTCTTGCTGGACATCTCCGCCACGGGTGAAGAAAACGTCATCGAGCAGCAATCCGGCAACCAAATGAACGATTTGGAGTACCGCCGCAAGCAGCTTTTGAAGCTCCAGGATGCCGTTATCGACCTTGAAGACTTGTGTAAAAGGGGTCTGACCCCTTTGTTTGTGCTGGCAGGGATGTGAACGCATGACTTGTTTTTGTCTCTAAATCGGCTACCTATTTAAGCTGAGACAGCCATTTAAAATTTGATAGCGCTGATATTATATCAATGTGGGAGCGATGCCATCATAGCGACGAGGGCGTCGCTCCCACAAGGGTCTCAACTGTCCCGGTTTAAATTGGCCGCCTTAAATGGCTACCAACTAACGTTAATTTTAGCTTTATACTGATTCATATTGATTGCCTCCGATTAACCAGGGTAGCTTGGAAACCTGACATTATGATTCTACGAGAAAAATAATTTCATCCACGAAAAACTCGAAAAGCACGAAAATATTCAAAAAAACACTAAATTGTGGATCGTCACCTAAAGAGTCAATAATTGTGTAATACAATAGGCTAATTTCTTTCGTGCTTTTCGTGGACTAACTGCGCTTTTTAGGATTATGGCTATATTACCAACTTTAGGCGTAGCATCGTGTCTGGGCGGGTCAATGCGTACATGCGGCTATGCGGCGGAAATGCTGCACGATGCATTTGTTCGACAAAAACCTGAGCAACAACGCCTGCAACTCCAATGGCATATGATTCATCCTGAAAATCACGGGTCGAAGGAGAAAAAACTAGCCACTATTAATCAATCGATAAGCCGGTTTACTCAATACTGGACAGAACAGAACCAGGCTTTTCTGGTCATCGGCGGCGACCATTCCTGTGCATTGGGAACCTGGGGCGGCGTGCTGAATGGATTGCAGCAGCCCGGTAAATTCGGCCTGATCTGGCTGGATGCACACATGGATGCGCATACTTTTGCTACGTCGCCATCCGGCAATATTCATGGCATGCCGCTGGCTGCTTTGCTTGGAAGGGCAGACAAAAAACTGGCAACGATGTATCCCGGTTCCGATTTCATCAAACCGGAAAACCTCATTCTGATCGGCGTCCGAAGTTTTGAGGATGAGGAATACGATCTGTTAAAGCATGCATCGGTAGAAATCGTTTTTGCCGACCGGATTGATGGGCTTGCCCAAGTATTAATTAAGGCAGTCGATAAACTCAGCCTGTCTTGCGAGGTTATCGGCATCAGCATTGATTTGGATTTTATCGATCCTGACGATGCTCCCGGCGTTGAAACGCCTGCTCAAGGCGGTATCAAAGCCTTCGAACTGCTCGAAGCGCTTTCGTTGATTAATCGGCGTCCGAAAATATGCGGCCTGGAAATCAGCGAGTTTAATCCGGAAAAAGACTCTGAAAATAAAACCTTACACCTGATGAAAGACATTATTGAGGCGTTCTACGGCGAGACCTTACAGTAAAGCGTCGGTCTTGGCCGCCATAATAAAATCATTAACGTGTAATCCTTTTATCTTGTGAGACCACCAGGTCACCGTCACCCTGCCCCATTCCGTTAAAATGGCCGGATGATGGACTTCTTGCTCGCAAAGCGCGCCGATTTTATTGGTAAATGACAAGGCGTTTGCAAAGTTATCGAACTTGAAGGTTTTTTGTAAGCGCTTGATGCCGTCTATTTCAACAAGCTCCCAGTCCTGTAATTGCGGCATAAATTCGTCAATTTCCGCCTGAGTAGCCAATGGAGCGCCAATTCGGCATACTTCACACGTTTTACCGGTCAGGTCAGTCATAGATATTCTCCATTTGGGTTCCATGTAAAACAACACGTTCGTACCGAGAATGCTGCTTTTTGAATAGTCGCAGATTAAAGAAATCGATGTCTTGAATCAATAGGTAGTGTCACCAATCGGAAAGAGATTACTGCGACTGTGGGTTGAATCTAAGCAATATTTTAAGGACTCAGTAAGCCAAACAAGTTTTTAGGATCATTGAGTTCGGGTATTAAAGCCGACTCTGTGCCCAGTTGATACTCTTTTGCCAGTTCATAGACAACTCGAAGTATTGAATGATCCTCCAAAGCAAAACCGACTGAATCAAAGAGCGTAATCTCGTCATTATTCTGCCTTCCGGGCTTATTATTACAGACCAGTTCCCATAATTCGGCATAGATAAGATCGGCTTTGCATTGCTGCACCTCCCCTTCTACCAGACTCTGCGGTTTATATTCCACCACCAGCTTGACCTGATTCAGAAATTCGGCGGATAGCTCGGTTTTCCCCGGACAGTCGCCGCCCATCGCATGTATATATGTACCCGGTGAAATATCCTCGAATTCAAATAAGGACTGCCGTTTTTTGGCGGCGGTCGCCGTTATCACAATATCGGCATGACGCACGGCTTCGACAATGCTATTGCAAGGAATTAACCTGAACTTTTGCTCGGCCAGATTTTTTGAGAACTTGACCATCGCCTGCGGATCGGTATCAAAAAATCGGACTTCTTCCAGTTGAAAAAAACCGGCGAATGCCAATACCTGAAATTCCGCCTGCGCTCCGGTGCCAATAATGGCTAATGATTTTGAATCTTTGCGAGCCAGATATTTTGCTGCCAGAACACCCGTTGCCGCTGTCCTGAACGCGGTCAATAAGGTCATTTCGCTGATCATCAGCGGATAACCGCTACCGGCATCGCTTAAGATTCCTATCGCTACAACGTTGAGCTTGCCTTTAAGCGGATTGTCAGGATGGCCGTTAACATATTTAAATGCATATAACTGTTGGTCTGCACAGGGCATCAATTCAATGACGCCTTGAGGATAATAGGTTCCGTGACGCGGCGATAAAACAAACTCGTTCCAACGGCCGAAATCTTCCTCTAACGCCGTAGTAATACGCTTGAAAAAATTTTCCAGGCCAATGATCTTTATCATTTTCCCGATGTCAGGAACGGTGAGGATTTTCATTATCTGCACTCGGTTAGTGGCTAAAGGATTTAATTTAAATGTCAGTGTCAGTGGATCGCTCCAAACCGAATTGCATGAAAAACTGGCCTGATCCGGGCGGCGAGTCCTGTTCGTAGTACAGTGCTTCAAGTATCAGGTTGCCTTCCGGCCCAAGCATAGTCCCGGTCAATAAGGTGCGGAAGTCTTTGCCGCCTATTAGCTGATGGGTAATGGTCAGGTATAACCTTGATAACTGCTTGTCCCGGATGACAGTGTCCAGCATTTGCGGGCCGGCAATAAGGTAAATAGTTTTGTAACCCCGTTCGCTTAGCGCATTGATCAAAGGCGCGCCGTGAACCATGTTGTCTTCACCGGTAAAAAGTAGGGGATACCCCAAGTCCTGCCAGTAACGGATGCGATCAGCTGCGGCATTTCTTCCCGTGGCTATATAAACGTCTTGCCCATGTTCTTTGAGACTGTCGTGCAGCGGAAAATTCAGGCTGGCGCTGGCGATGATCACGGCAGGCTGAGGTTTTAAGCCATGGTTCCGGCGCCATTCAACAATATCTTTGTTTCTAACCTGCAAAATATTGCCCAGGCGCCCTTCACCCAGCGCCCGCATATAGCCGCCATGAGTAATAAGACAGTCCGCCTGGGCATGCAGTTCCATAAACAGGCCAAAGTCGGAACCGGTTGTTATATGTTTGGGGATGTATGTGCCTTGGAGGACGGTATCTTCCAACGCAATGCGTCCGTCCAGACTCGACAGGAAATTGGCATAAACAAACGGACATGCGACCGTTCCCAGTTCATGTAATTGATGGGCAAGATATAGGCCTTTAATTGAGGCTTTTTCGCAGGGGTGCGGATAAAACTGCAATAGTTTTGTATGCATAGACATATTATTGATCCTTTATCCAGTTTATAACTTGTTTTTATTACCATAAAGGACATGAAGATAATGAAGAAAAACGTAGAGAGTAACTACAGTAAATTCTTCATGCTCTTCATGGTAAAAATAAATGCCCCCCTCTGAAATCAACACCCGAAAAATGGAACGCAGATAAACGCAGACAACTCAAAAAAAATCCTATTTTTATCTTAATTATCGGCGTTTATCTGCGTCTATCATAATGACTGAGCAGTCACTCCCAAGATACCCTAAATTCCTTTAGCGAGCTTTTCAGCGTAACCGGTGTAATTGCTCGGCGTCAATTCCAGCAAAATGGTTTTGGCTTCAGCCGGAATGTCCAGTTTCTCAATAAACGCCTGCATTTGTTCGGGAGTAATGCGCTGACCTCGCGTGAGTTCCTTTAATTTTTCATAAGGTTTTTCAATGCCGTAGCGACGCATCACGGTTTGTATCGGCTCTGCCAACACTTCCCAGTTGGCATTGAGATCGGTTTCAATCGCATCGACATTAATCTGTAATTTGGATACGCCTTTTAAACTGGCTTGAATGGCGATGCTGGTATGAGCGATACCGACGCCGATATTTCTCAATACGGTTGAATCGGTCAAATCCCGCTGCCAACGTGACACCGGCAATTTTTCGGCTAAAAAGCCGAATATCGCATTGGCTAGGCCTAAATTGCCTTCCGAGTTTTCAAAATCGATCGGGTTGACTTTGTGCGGCATGGTCGAGGAGCCGATTTCACCGGCGATGGTTTTTTGTTTGAAGTAACCTAAGGAGATATAGCCCCAGATGTCGCGGTCGAAATCCAGCAAAATGGTGTTGAAACGGGACAGTGCATGAAAATATTCGGCGATATAATCGTGCGGTTCAATCTGGATGGTGTAGGGATTGAATTGCAGACCTAAAGATTCGACAAAGTTTTGGGCAAATTCCGCCCAATCCACATCGGGATAAGCTACGCAGTGCGCATTATAGTTGCCCACGGCACCGTTTATTTTGCCTAATAATTGCACGGCTTGCAGTTGGTCTTGCTGGCGTTGCATACGCGCGGCGACGTTGGCAAACTCTTTGCCGGTGGTGGTCGGCGTGGCGGATTGTCCGTGGGTGCGCGACAACATCGGCTGGCCTGCGGTTTCCACGGCAATGGTTTTCAACGCCGCGATGCAGTCGCTGATTTGCGCCAGGATAACTTCGCGGCCTTTCTGGAGCATTAACGCGTAAGACAGGTTATTGATGTCTTCCGAGGTGCAGGCAAAATGAATGAATTCGCTGATTTTTTCCAGCTCTGCGCAACCTGCTATTTTTTCTTTCAGCAAGTACTCAACGGCTTTGACATCGTGATTGGTGGTTTTTTCGATGTCTTTGACGCGTTGCGCGTCGGCCTCTGAAAAATTGTCGACGATGTTATTTAACAGCTGCGTTGCCGAATCGCCAAACGGGCTGACTTCGGTAATCAGCGGATGATTGGCTAGGGCTTGCAGCCAGCGCACTTCGACGAGGACCCGAAAACGAATCAGGCCGTATTCACTGAAAATAGGACGCAGTTCTGCAACCTTGTCGGCGTAGCGGCCGTCGATAGGAGAAATAGCGGTGAGGGCGAAATTAGTCATAGTTTATTCCGAGTATTTAAGTGTGTTGTTATTCGTGTATCTACTTTAAAAAGCAGGGTGATTTATAAATGGAGTCGCGGCTCCAATACACTGAAATTTAAAGTAGATACTTATTTGTTATATTTGGATTCAATAATCCCGCCGCCCAGGCATATGTCCCCATCGTAAAAAACGACGGATTGCCCGGGGGTAATGGCTCTTTGCGGTTGATCAAATGTAGCTTTGCATCTATCGTTACCGATCGGTTCCAAATAACAAGTCTGATCTGCCTGACGATAGCGGGTTTTAGCGGTACAGCGCAAGGCTTCTGTCAACGGCCGGTTGCTGCACCAATCCAGTTGGCTGGCTTCCAAGGTGTTATGCAACATCAACGGGTGATCGTGACCTTGACCGACGATCAGGATATTGTTTTTCAGGTCTTTTTCCAGTACATACCACGGCTCATCCGGCGCATTTTTAACACCGCCTATACCCAAGCCCTGGCGTTGGCCGAAAGTGTAATACATCAAGCCGTGATGCTTGCCGATAGTTTGGCCTTCCGGGGTGCGCATTTCGCCGGGCTGTGTCGGCAGATAACGTTGCAAAAATTCGGTGAATTTGCGCTCGCCGATAAAACAAATGCCGGTGCTGTCTTTTTTGCGGCTGTTGGCAAAACCGGCTTTATCCGCCATGGCCCGGATTTCCGGTTTATGCAAATGGCCTATCGGAAACAGAGTACGCGATAATTGTTTTTGTCCCAGCGTGTACAGAAAATAACTTTGTTCTTTATTGGGATCCAGGCCTTTTAATAAAAAGAACTCACCGTCTTTCTCGGCTACTTGCGCATAGTGTCCTGTGGCAATATATTCCGCCCCCAAATCTTCTATCGCATAATTTAAAAAGGCTTTGAACTTAACGTGTTTGTTGCACAGAATATCCGGATTCGGCGTACGGCCTGCTTTAAATTCGGCCAGGAATACTTCAAAGACCTCGTCCCAATATTCGGCGGCAAAATTGACGGTTTTTAATTCTATGCCTAATTTATCGCAAACCTGTTGAGCGTCTGCGAGATCTTCCATGGCGGTACATTGCTCGGTACCATCGTCTTCTTCCCAGTTTTTCATAAACAAACCGGTGACTTGATGGCCTTGTTCTAACAGCAGCAAAGCGGTTACCGAAGAATCGACACCGCCGGACATGCCGACGATTACTTTTTTACTCATGGTCAAGATCGATAAATGATTTAAGCAAGGATAAGGGGTGGCGTTGCCCGCTGAGATATTCGTCTATACTGACAAGCACTAACGGACTACGTAAACGATGCCGCTCGGCTTCGACTTCATCGCGTGTTAACCAGTGTGTGGCGATTATGCCCTCATCCAGTTGTTGCGCCGGGTTATGTGAATGACAACGACCTGAAAAACACACCCTGACAAAGCTCGGGAAATCGGGGGTTTTCCGCCAAAGCTGGATAGATACGACATGCTCGGGTTCAAACTGCCAGGCGGTTTCTTCCAGCACTTCGCGCTTTACAGCGGCAATCAGATCCTCGCCTGCTTCAAGATGCCCGGCAGGTTGATTGAATTGAAGTCCATTGGCGGTTTCCTCTTCTACGAGGAAAAACCGTCGGCCTTGTTCAATAACTGCGGCAACTGTAACATGCGGCTTCCAAACCATTGCAAAATTCCGGGCTATAAAAGCTGACATTTTACTAGATCTGGAGATATTATGCTGGTAAAAAAGATTCCGGGATAATGATGGCAGCTCTTCATAGAGGCCTTGTTAATTCTGTTGCAAATATTAAGAGTTGAAATTCGCCAGGATTGGCACTATGTTAGTAACTTGTAATGTTTTACTATTTCAATTATGTCCGATTTTAATCCGTACAAAGATAAAGATGGCGACTTGGCTATTCAGGAAGCCAAGCCCAAGTTAAAAAGACCGCCTTTATACAAGGTTATCTTGTTAAATGATGATTTTACGCCCATGGATTTTGTCATTGAAATTTTGATGGATTTTTTTGCCATGCCTGAAGAAAAAGCGACTCAGGTGATGCTGCAAGTACATACGCAAGGGGTTGGTGTGTGCGGTACGTATTCTAAAGATGTTGCAGAAACCAAAGTCTATGTAGTTAACGACTATTCCCGAGAGCATCACCATCCGTTGATGTGTTCGATGGAAGAAGTGTAGGTTGGAGAGCTTATGTTAAGTAAAGAACTTGAAATTACGTTGAATAATGCCTTTAAAAATGCGCATGACAAACGCCATGAATTTATCACGGTTGAACATTTGCTGCTAGCATTGCTCGAAAATGCTTCTGCGCAGCCGATTTTAATCGCCTGCGGCTGCGATATTAAGACTCTACGCGGCCAGTTGACGCAGTTTATTGATGAAACCACATCGCTAATTCCGGTCGGTATCCAGCGGGAAACCCAGCCTACCTTGGGATTTCAGCGAGTGTTGCAACGCGCTGTTTTTCATGTGCAGGCATCTGACAAGAAGGAAGTTTCCGGCGCCAATTTATTTGTGGCCTTATTCAGCGAACAGGATTCCCACGCGGTTTATCTGTTAAATAAACAGGACATTTCACGGCTGGATGTGGTCAATTATCTGGCTCACGGCATTTCAAAAATCGACCCTGAAAATGATTCGCCAAATAGCCCTTCACAAGAATCCGGCAATCCCGATGCCGAAGCTTCGGGCAGCCCGCTGGACAAGTACGCCACCAATCTCAACGAAGAAGCGCTAAAAGGTCGAATTGATCCTTTAATCGGCAGAGAAGCGGAGGTTGAACGCACTATTCAGACGCTGTGTCGCCGCCGCAAAAACAATCCTTTGCTGGTCGGCGAAGCCGGTGTAGGAAAAACGGCTATCGCAGAAGGTTTGGCGAAGCGAATTGTTGAAGAGCAAGTGCCGGACGTTCTGATGAACAGCGTGATTTATTCGCTGGATTTGGGCGCCCTGGTTGCCGGCACCAAATACCGGGGGGACTTTGAAAAACGGCTTAAAGCCTTGTTAAATCAACTTAACAAGGAACCTGATTCGATTCTGTTTATTGATGAAATTCACACCATTATCGGCGCGGGTTCGGCTTCCGGCGGCGTGATGGATGCGTCCAATTTGATTAAACCGGCTCTGGCTTCCGGCCAGTTGCGTTGCATAGGCTCTACCACCTATCAAGAGTACCGCAGTATTTTTGAAAAAGATCATGCCCTGGCGAGAAGATTCCAAAAAGTCGATATACTTGAGCCTTCCGTTGAAGACACTATCCTGATTTTAAAAGGGCTTAAATCACGCTTTGAACAACATCATGATGTTAAATATTCCGCTGAAGCATTACGTGTCGCGGCGGAATTATCGGATCGCTATATTACCGACCGGCATTTGCCCGATAAAGCCATCGATGTTATCGATGAAGCCGGTGCAAAACAGCGTATGACGGCCGAGGCTGACCGCAAACAGCTTATCGATGTTGCCGAAATAGAAGATATAGTCTCCAAAATCGCCAGAGTGCCGGCAAAATCGGTATCATCTAACGATATAGACAAGTTGAGTAACCTGGAAAAAAACCTGAAAATGCTGGTCTTTGGTCAAGATGAGGCGATATCGGCACTGGCATCGGCCATAAAATTATCCCGCGCAGGGCTTAGGGACACCCAGAAAACTATCGGTTCATTTCTGTTTTCCGGACCTACAGGCGTAGGTAAAACCGAAGTGACGCGGCAGCTGGCTAAGGTGCTGGGCGTAGAATTGATTCGCTTTGATATGTCCGAGTACATGGAGCGCCATGCCGTTTCCAGGCTGATAGGCGCGCCTCCAGGCTATGTGGGCTTTGACCAGGGCGGCTTATTAACCGAACAGGTAAACAAGCACCCTCATGCGGTATTGCTGTTGGACGAATTGGAAAAAGCCCATCCCGATGTATTTAACCTGTTATTGCAGGTAATGGATCACGGCTCATTGACCGACAATAACGGACGCAAGGCCGATTTCCGCAACATCATCCTGGTGATGACCACCAACGCAGGAGCGGAAGAAGGCAGCCGTGCCTCTATCGGTTTTACCCATCAGGATCATGCTACCGACAGCTTAAAGGTTATCGAAAAAGGCTTCTCGCCCGAATTTCGTAACCGTCTGGATGCCATCATTCAATTTAAACCCTTGGATATTTCGATTATCGGACATGTGGTTGATAAATTCATCTTTGAATTGGAAGCCTTGCTGACAGACAAGCACGTAACGCTGGCATTGGATAGCGATGCCCGATTATGGTTGGCTGAGAACGGCTGCGACCCGAAAATGGGAGCCAGACCGATGGCGCGACTCATTCAAGAGAAAATCAAGAAACCTCTGGCTAATGATTTGCTGTTTGGCGAGTTGGCGCATGGTGGACATGTGCGAATTTACGTGAAGGATAATGAATTGAACTTCGCTATAGAAAGCGCTGAGCTGATTGTTCCTGAAGCCAATTTTTAATACGCGGCCGAGTCCGCAACTGGTTTTTAATACGGCGGTCGAGCCGAAACTGGTTTTTAATACGGCGGTCGAGCCGTATAACTGTTCAAGAAACTTGCGTTACAAATTTGTCTGGAACAGATTTGCATTTACCCGAAGGGCGTCAGGCAGGATAGCCTGACGTGAATCCTGTTAACAACAGGATTAACGCATACGGAATGTGATACGACCTTTGCTTAAATCATAGGGAGTCATTTCAACTTTAACACTGTCCCCGGTAAGAATACGGATGTAATGCTTACGCATTTTTCCCGAGATATGCGCAGTCACAATATGACCGTTTTCCAATTCGACGCGAAACATGGTATTAGGAAGCGTGTCAATCACCTTCCCTTCCATTTCAATTTGATCTTCTTTGGCCATTTATAATAATCCTTGGTATTTAAAACGGCTAATAATAACATAAACGCATTTTTAACAACAGAAGTGTGTAGCAACGATGGTGCATTTGTTATTCAACAGCCCAGTTTCAACCTAGAAATCAACCATTCAGCAATAAAAATCAATTCGTCCACGAAAAACACGAAAGCCAAAAGTAGGCGACACGAAATAAATCAACATGATGTATTTACAGCCACTCCCTTGAGCCGGTCGGGGCATGTTGCCCCGTCCGAAACGTTTTATATTGGTTATAGCTGTAGGGCGGTTTCGCGCCACGACTTGTATGATTACAATCAAGCAACTCATCCAGTTTTTATTAGAATAGGAATTCTAGTGAAAAATAGATGGAGTAGACCGATACGGCTTGGGTTTATTAAATAAAACCGTCATGCAACAATGGTCGCTACACCTAACTTTTTATAACTCGAACAGTTGCCAGGAACATATTGTGATTCCGCATTTACAAGTATGAGTACTAAAACGCCATGCTCAACTTTCTAAATGAAGAAAGTATGGCATGACAACTTCCTTTAAAGCTCTTTGCGTTTACTGTATTTATTTTTTGACCCCTTTATTTTTGAGCTTGTGGATTTTGATAATATCCACAGCCGCGTGCCTAAGACAAATTGCTGGTTCCCAATCTGCTTGGGAGTTCGGTTGTGGGAGCTTCGCTTACTGCGTTCCCAGTCAGGGGATTGGGAGCCAGCGTATCGGCTCCTTGTAGGCTTATTCGAGTCTACAACTAAGGCTTGGACAAGCCCTGAATGTCGGGCAACGAAAAGCTGTTGCCCGACCTACCCCGTTGCGAAAAACGTACCCAACAAAAATTACCTCAACACCCCCGCCGGGCTGGAATAACTATCCAACACCTGCACATAATTGGCGCGTTCATAAGCGCTGGGATCGATAGCGTGTTGCTGGCTGACGCTGCCCTTTAATTGATCGACCGAATCATATTCATGCTCGGCCAGCCATTGCTCCATTTCATTCAGAATTTCGCTTAACCGGCCTACGCCGTGCTTTAGCAACACACTGCAAAGATGCACCACATCGGCTCCCGCCAATAGCGCTTTCAGTACATCGGGCGTCTGGTGAAAACCGCCGGTTACGGCAAGGGATAATTTAGTTCGGCCGTACAGCAAAGCTGTCCAGCGTATGCGCAATAACGCTTCCGCTGAAGATGACAACTCCAGTTTCGGCAGCACTTCCAGCGTTTCCAGGTCTATGTCGGGCTGGTAAAAACGGTTGAACAACGCTATGCCGTCGGCTCCTGCGGCTTCCAGACGTTTGGCGAAATGAATCGGCGAGCTGAACTGCGAAGACAGCTTCATGGTAATCGGTAAACTGACCTGACCTTTCAATTCCTGCAATATGGCCAGATAACGGTTTTCGACGGTCTCGCCGCTTTCATCGCTATTGGCCGCCAGATGATAGATATTCAGCTCCAGCGCATCGGCACCCGCCTGTTGCAATAGCTTGCCGTAATCAACCCAGCCGTTCAGGGATATGCCGTTTAAACTGGCGATGACCGGAATCGCCAGGGTGGACTTGAGCTGTTGCAGATGCTCCAGATACTGTTCCTGATAGGTCTGAATGTTTTCCGGCATCGGATGAAACGAATCCGCTTCGCCATGGCCTATCGATTGTTGATAAAAAAACCGTTCCATTTGCCGCTCTTCGGCTTCGATTTTTTCTTCGAACAGCGAATACATCACCAACGCCGATGCGCCTGCGTCTTCCAGTCTGCGCGCACTGTCCGCATCCTTACTCAACGGCGACGCCGACGGCACTAAGGGATTAGCCAGTTTCAAGCCTAAATATTCAGTCGTTAAATCAACCATTGTCGGTCTCCTTGGCAGTTTCGCTTTTAAGTTGAGCTTTAATCGCTGAAACACTGGTGGTTTCGTTCCATTCCAGCTCAGACAGTTGTTTGTAATAGTGATAGCGGTTTTTAACATCCTGCTGCGCCTGCGCCAGAAAACGCTCTGCATCTTCAGGATGCGTTTGCCACAACATGCTGAACCGGGTTTCGGTTTTGACGAAATCGCGGTAAGGGATGGACGGTTCCGCAGAATCCAGGTGCATCGGGTTTTTGCCCTGTTTTATTTTGCCGGGATCGAAGCGAAATAACGGCCAATGCCCGCTTTTGACCGCCAGATTTTGCTGCCGGTGATTGTTGGACAGATCCACGCCGTGCGCGATACAAGGCGCGTAAGCGATGATGATCGACGGACCGTCGTGGGCTTCCGCCTCCAAAAACGCATTGAGGGTTTGCGTGTCTTTTCCCGCATAGGCGACATGGGCGACGTAGACATTGCTGTAATCCATCGCCAGCAATGCCAGGTCTTTTTTGGCCGTTGCTTTGCCGCCGGCGGAGAACTTCGCCACGGCGCCTAACGGCGTCGATTTGGAGGTTTGCCCGCCGGTATTGGAATAAACCTCGGTATCCAGAACCAGGATGTTGACATTGCGCCCGCTGGCCAGGACATGGTCGACGCCGCCGAAACCGATATCGTAAGCCCAGCCGTCGCCGCCGATAATCCAGACGCTTTTCTTGCACAAGCTGTCGGCTAATTGGAGTAAAGTTTGTGCGGTCGGTTCGGACAAGGTCTGCAACTGTTGTTTGAGTACGGCAACCCGCTCGCGCTGTTCGTAAATTCCCGCTTCATCGGACTGGTCGGCGTTCAGGAGGGTATCGGTCAGTTCGCCGCCCAACGGCTCGCGCAACGAGGCCAACAATTCTCTGGCGTATTCGTGTTGTTTATCCAGAGCGATACGCATCCCCAGACCGAATTCCGCATTGTCTTCGAATAAGGAATTGCTCCACGCAGGTCCCCGGCCTTCCGGGTTTTTAGTCCACGGCGTGGTGGGCAGATTGCCGCCGTAAATCGAGGAACAACCGGTCGCATTGGCAACCACCATCCGGTCGCCGAACAACTGCGACGCCAGTTTTATGTACGGCGTTTCGCCGCAACCCACGCAAGCGCCGGAAAACTCGAACAAGGGCTGCAACACCATTGAGCCTTTGATGGTGTTGGTTTTCAACAGCCTGCGATCGTATTCGGGTATCGTCAAAAAGAAATCCCAATTGTCCCGCTCGGCTTCGCGCAGCGGCGGTTGCGGCTGCATATTGATGGCTTTGCGGCTGGCGTTGAATTTGTCCCGGATCGGGCAAATATCGACGCACAGCGTACAGCCGGTGCAATCTTCCGGCGCGACCTGATAGCTGATTGCCAATCCGACCGGAAAATCCTTACCCAACATCGGCGCATGTTTGAAAGTTTCGGGCGCATTGGCCACGGCTTCAGTCGAATAAATCTTGCTGCGGATTGCGGTATGCGGGCACACCATCACGCATTTGCCGCATTGGGTACACAAATCGGTTTCCCAGACCGGAATTTCCAGCGCCAAATTGCGTTTTTCATAAGCGGCGGTGCCGGTTGGAAAGGTGCCGTCAACCGGCATCGCGCTGACCGGCAGCGCATCGCCATGACCTGCAATAATTTCGCCCGTCACCCGTTTGACAAAATCGGGCGCGGCATCGCTGATCCTGGATTGAATGTCGAAGTGACTGCTAACCTGTGCAGGCAATGGAACCGTATGCAAACTGGCCAAGGTTTCATCGATGGCTTTAAAATTCAGTTCGACGATGCGCCGGCCTTTTTTGCCGTAGGTCTTTTCGACTGCGTGTTTAATATCGGCAATCGCCTGGTCTTGCGGCAACACCCCGGATATGGCAAAAAAACAGGTCTGCATGATGGTATTGATGCGCTTGCCCATACCGCTTTTTTCGGCCACTTCATAGCCGTCGATCACATAAAAGCGAATTTTTTTGGCGATCATTTGCTGTTGCATTTTCAAGGGTAGCGTTGCCCAAACCCGTTCGACCGGTTCCGGTGTATTCAACAAAAATACCGCGTTTTCCGCCGCATTGGCGAGCATGTCGTAACGTTCCAGAAAAATTGTCTGATGACAGCCGATAAAACCGGCATCGTTGTCGCTAATCAGATAAGTGGAGCGTATCGGTTTGGGGCCGAAACGCAAATGCGAGACGGTAATCGCGCCGGATTTTTTCGAGTCGTAAACGAAATAACCCTGAGCGTTCAAATCGGTGGCTTCGCCGATAATTTTGATGGTGTTTTTATTGGCGCTGACCGTGCCGTCGCTGCCCAGGCCGTAAAACATGGCCTGAAAAGTTTCGGCCTGCGCGTCGGTGCGATAAGCTGCATCCCACTCCAGACTGCTGTGGGTGACATCGTCGTGGATGCCGATGGTGAAATTATTTTTCGGTTGCGGCTGTTTCAATTGGTCATAAATCGCCTTAATCATGCCGGGCGTAAATTCCTTGGAAGACAGACCGTAACGGCCGCCGACCACTTTCGGCAGTACCGAAAATTTAGCCGCACCGCTGATAAAATCCTGAGCCAGCGCGGTCAGCACATCTTTATATAACGGTTCGCCATCCGCGCCCGGCTCTTTGGTGCGATCCAGTACCGCGATTTTACGGCAGGTCGAAGGCAGCGCCGCTAACAGGCCGACAACATCGAAGGGCCGGTATAAACGCACTTTAAGCAAGCCTACCGATTCGCCCTGACGATTAAGATAATCCAGCGTTTCTTCTACCGCCTCCGCGCCTGATCCCATTATCACGATAACGCGCTCGGCCTCCTGCGACCCCAGATAGTCAAACAGGCGATAACAGCGGCCGGTCAGCTTGGCGAACCTGTCCATTGCATTTTGTACAATGCCCGGCATGGCTTGATAATAAGCATTGACCGATTCTCTGGCCTGAAAGTACACATCGGGGTTTTGCGCGGTGCCGCGAAGGACAGGGTTGTCTGGCGTTAAAGCCCGGCTACGATGCGCCCAAACCCAGTCGTCGTTAATCATTGCCCGCAAGGCCTCATCATCCAAGGCATTAATCTTGGCGACTTCATGCGAGGTTCTAAACCCGTCGAAAAAATGCATCAGCGGGATGCGGCCTTCCAGCGCTGCGGCATGGGCGATCAGCGCAAAATCCATGACTTCCTGCGGCGAATTGGAACACAGCATGCCGAAACCGGTCATACGCGCCGACATCACATCGCTATGGTCGCCGAAAATCGACAAACCCTGACAAGCCAGCGAACGGGCGGCAATATGAAACACCGTCGGCGTTAATTCGCCGGCAATTTTGTACATATTGGGCAGCATCAACAGCAAGCCCTGGGAGGCGGTAAACGTGGTTGCCATCGACCCGGCCTGCAACGCGCCGTGAATGGCTCCGGCGGCGCCGGCCTCGCTTTGCATTTCGGTAACCTGCGGCACCGTCCCCCATAAATTGACCTGCCCTCGGGACGACCATTCATCGGCCCATTCGCCCATATTGGATGACGGCGTTATCGGGTAAATCGCAATGACTTCGTTGAGTTTATGGGCTACCGTCGCGGCAGCCTGATTTCCATCGATGGTAAGTGTTTGCTGATTTTTCATGAGAAAACCCTATGATGAACAAAAAAATGTAACCGCCCTATTTTCTGCAAAATAGATTGTCATTCGGCATCCAATATTGCTTAAATTCAACGCCTAAGTGCAATCGACAATTAACAGAAAAGAAAAAGGTTAGCTGATCTGGTTTCACGCTTTTTTCCATCCGACCCAAGATCAGCATCTATAAACAGTCAAGCCAGGAACCAAGATACCAGATTGAGATATTAAATAAAGCAGGAACAGACAGCGGAGTTGCCGGGTGTATCAGAATCAACGGTATTCCGGGAGCTGAAGCGTAACCAAGAAGCGTAAAAAAGCAAGGCTGCGATCTGGTGTAGATTCTGAAAGGTCTAAAACCGTTCCGTGACTATATCTCAGTAGAATCGACCTGGATGGTATTGGCTGGTGGATGGATTGATCATTACTCAGCAAGCAAAAGTCTGGTTTGAGTTCGATCGAATAAAAGGAAAGATCGCCATCCATCCGTCCATGGATAGCGGGAACCTTCTGACTGAGTCAGAGACTCCTCAGATAAACAGCATCATTCACCGATCGATGCTTTTATGTGTGCGATTGCTTCGTTAACATGTTCTGTCGCAACATCAGCGTGATCCATATTACCGTGCTTTATTGCTTCATTAAGGTGCGTAACTGCTTCGGCCAGGTGTGCTTTGGCTTCCCCTTCCAGTACTTGTTCAGCGGCCTGTGCGTGCTCAAGAGCCACTTTCGCATGCTCGGTCAAAACACCGGCATGACCCACTTTACCGTGCGTAGCAGCAACTGCTACATGCTCCAGCGCTTGAGCCGAATGATCTTCTGTGAATTTTTCAGCAGACTTTTCGGTTGCTTCAATTGCTTTTTCTGCTGCTGCAGAACCTTTATAAGGGACGTATTTAGCCGCTGCTGTTCCTGAGAACAGGGTCGCAACGGCCAGCAATGCAACCGATAAAATATTTTTATACAGTTTAATTTTGATCATGGAAATTTCCTCTGTTTTTCTTAAATAATTAAGTAAAGATTGAGTATTTCACGGGCACCTATCGAACTACCTTATTAACTATTCGTGAGTAATAAAACACTACCGGTCGATTACCCGCCTATAGAATGTAACAGCAAAAGAACCGTATATCTAGCCTTTTCATCCACTAGCAGCGTGCATTAACCAGGACATAGCTAGGTAAATAGTGGAATAATTGGGGCCGTATTAAATTTCGTTGGGACTGATTTGGCAAAGCCTATGCTGATTGGCAAGGAGGTGTATCCTATAACCTTGTTATAGCAATTCTCTTTAGTAAAACAGCGCAGGCGCAGATGAAAAAAATACTGGTAACGGGTGCAACCGGGCAAGTCGGCTCGGAGTTAACGATAGCCTTGCGCAATAACTATGGCCCCGAAAATGTGTTTGCTGCCGATAAAAGACCAGCCTTGAACGAACTAACGCCATCGGGGCCTTTTTGCCGCCTGGATGTGCGCGATGCGTCGGCAATCGATCAAGTCGTAGACGCTAATAGCATTGATACCATTTTTCATCTCGCCGCATTGCTTTCCGCTGTTGCGGAACAAAAGCCGCAGCTGGCCTGGGATGTCAATATGAACGGTTTGCTCAATGTATTGGAGACTTGCAGAGTACACCGATGCGCGCTGTTCTTCCCCAGTTCCATAGCGGCCTTCGGCACAGAAACCCCGTCTATGGATACGCCTCAAGACACTATTCAGCGACCATCGACCATTTACGGTATTACCAAAGTTTCAGGCGAACTGCTTTGTGATTATTATCATCATCGCTTTGGCGTCGACGCGCGCGGCTTAAGGTATCCGGGGCTGATTTCCAGCAAAACCCTGCCGGGCGGCGGCACGACGGATTATGCTGTGGATATTTTTTATGCGGCAATAAAATCACAACATTACGATTGTTTCCTTCGGGCCGATACGCAACTGGATATGATGTACATGCCCGACGCTATTGATGCCGCTATTAACTTGATGACAGCGGACAGCAAACAGCTAAGGCACAGAAATGCGTTTAATGTGACGGCCATGAGCTTTACCCCGCAGCAGTTAGCGGCAGAAATACAAAAACATATGCCTGAATTCACTATCGCTTACAACGTCGATCCATTACGACAGGCGATTGCCGATTCCTGGCCCAGACACATGAACGATAGCGCCGCCAAAGCCGAGTGGGGCTGGCAGGCTCAATTCGATTTGTCGACGATGGTCGCAGATATGCTCGAGAAAATCACGCTCGCCTAGCTAAAGAATAAACTTAGAAAAATCAATTGATCCACGAAAAGCCGTTTTATAACAAACAGAGGTATTTATGTCGCTGAAAAAATTAGAACCACTGCTCATCGATAAGTTAAGCGAATTACAAAAGCAAGGTCTATGCAAAGGTAATGAGAAGGTCATTACCGGCATGAAAGCCGCCTCTGACGGTTTTGGCATCCGATATTTTCTTGAAGGCTACGGAAATAGGGCTTTCTTGCGGATGAATTCAAATTCCTACCTGGGGCTTGCCGTGCATCCATTGGTTATCAAAGCGGAAGCTGCAGCCTCTGAAAAATTCGGCACAGGCCCCGGAGCGGTTCGTTTTATCAGCGGCACTTACCGGCCGCATATTGAACTGGAACAAAAGCTAGCTGAATTTCATGGTCGTGAATCGGCAATGCTGTTCAGTTCGGCTTATACGACGATGCTGGGAGTGCTGCCTCAGTTTATTACTGCCGATACCTTAATCATCAGCGACGCACTGAATCATAACTGCATTATCAATGCGATACGCTTATCCCATCCTGCCGGCAAAGAAATTTATGCGCATGCGGATATCGATGCGCTGGACAACATTCTTGAAGCTTACCAAGGCCGTATCAAGCGCGTTTGTCTGGTTACTGACGGAATTTTCAGCATGCGCGGCGATTACGCAGACCTCGATAAAATCGGCGCTTGCTGCAAACGGTATGAACACGCGTATGAGCACGGCATTATCAGCATTGTCGATGATTCGCATGGCGTCGGCGTGTTTGGCCGAACCGGGCGAGGCACAGAAGAATATACCGGGAGTAAGGCGGATATTTTAATTGCTACGCTCGGTAAAGCCTTTGGGGTGAATGGCGGCTATGTGGTTTCCAGTTCGACGGTGATAGCTTATTTACGGGAAACGTCACCGTTTTATATCTATTCGAATCCGATTACGCCTGCTGAAGCGTTTGCGGCAAGCGCGGCTTTAGACATTGTTAGCAGTCATGAAGGCTTGCATCTGCTGGAAAATCTGCGGACATTTAGCGTCCGGCTTAGATCAGGACTTGAACAACTGGGTTTTGAAACGCTACCGGGAGAACATCCTATCGTACCGATCCTAACCAGAGATACGGAAAAAACATCGGCTTTGGTAGCACATTTATTGACGCATAATATTCTGGTTACCGGCCTGAATTACCCGGTTGTTCCGCAAGGCGAACAGGAAATCAGATTGCAGGTTTGTGCAGAGCATACCGAAAAAGATATAGACTATTTATTAGCCAAGCTGGCTGATTTCCAGTGATTATTCTGTCTTAAGGAATTGTCAGTCGTCAGTTTCGGCCCCTAGATCTATCCAGGCCTTGAGCAACGCTACGTCTCGATCGGAAAGTTTGTGTATATCCGCCATGGGCATATCCTTTCTTGTGCCGGAAACAATCGCAATTAACGGGCTTATAGAACTCTGTTTCGGCAATATCAGAGGGTCGCGCCCATTACTTCCGAAGAAATCTTCACTACGATCAACACGAAAATTGGCCAACTGTTTTTGTGGACCATGGCACGACAGGCAATTGCTCTCGAAGATCGGATAGACATCTTTCCAAAAACCTACGCTCTGCTGACCGGTACTGCCCTGCTTCGCCGCAACTGAAGACCCGTCAACCTGATCGGTATGTGCCACCCGATGCTTTCCCCGCATTGGCCTGGCTATTTCTTTAACGCTATTTTGGGCGGTCCACGCGAAGAGTGCAATGCTTAAGACGACTATACCACCGGTTAAAATGCCACTGCGGACTAATGATGGGTGCGCGGTTTTCAGCAAATGGCAACGCTTGCCTATAACGGTAACTATCCAATTCCAATGCAGCACTAAATGAACAACAAGTACCACCAAAAGTCCCAAACTAATCCAGAAATGAACATCACCCCACTGATGGCGGGTGTAACCCCATAAACTTAAAGTTTTATTACTGCCCGGTGGCAAAGGAAATCGTAAAATGTAACCCGTCGCTATCATACCCAGAAACAGAAATGCGGCGATTATGTCGATGATAATATTGGCAATTGTGCGATTCATATTGATGATTGGCAGTGGTTTTTGTCGCATGAATTAACATTCTCTGGCTTGCTAAGATCCGCAACGCGTACTTTTTCGTCTGCCTGGATAAATATAAATTCCGTTATTTACATAGAAAGGTAGAAGGCTTATACATGTAAACTGTTTTAAATAAAGTGTTTTGTTATCACGATGGCAATAAGAAATTTATTGCCACCTGAAAAACATAAAAAAGTAATCTGCGGTAGAGCCTGTTCTATCAGTAACGATATAAAGCGAACTCCATAAGCAATTGGAGCTTACATGAATCCACGTTGCTGTTTTAACGCCGATTTTTACGGTGTTGCCTGTGAGTAATAAGATGTTACGAAACGCAGCGCAAATCGGCAGGATCGCCGGTTTGCATACATTTTTCATCAACAATACCGCCCTTGTGTGATCTCGTTATTCGGTGGTATTGGCAATAATTTTATGAATTCGTTTACTGCTGATAGCGATAATGATCAAAATGAAGGGAATTGAAATGCCCTCAATGATTCCCGGATTGACTTTCCAGCCCATGATATGCAGCACTTCGGCCAGTTTACCGATAAGACTGGCTGCATAGTAAGTAATGGCGACCATCGAGATGCCTTCAACCATTTGTTGCATCCGCAGTTGCATTTTTGCCCGTAAGGCCATTGACGCAAGTAAGCCCTGATTTTGTTTCTCAATAATGATGTCGACACGGGTACGTAGTAATTGGCTCGCGTTACTGACGCGTTCGGAAAGCAGGGTAAAGCGGTGCGAAATTGATTCGCAGGTATTAATCGCCGGTTCCAGTCGCCGTTTGATAAATTCACCCAAGGTCTGAATACCTTGAATTCGGACTTCGCGTAGATCATTTACGCGTTGCTCCACCAATTGATAATAGGCACTGGCAGCCGCAAAGCGAAAGTGATTGCTGGAGATATAATTTTCAACTTCAGCGGCCAGCGTGGTTAACTCGTCCAGTAACTCGCCATCATTATTGTCCGGCAGCGTCATGGCGTTGGTGATGGTGTAGAGTTGCCGATCGGACTTTTTTAAGGCCGGATACAATTTGCGCGCGATGGGGAACGCCAGCAAGGCCATAACCCGATAGACTTCAATTTCAAACAGCCGTTGCAATAAACGTCCTGCCTGCTCTGTCCTTAAGTCGTTGTTAATAATCAAAAAACGGCTAAAGCCATCAACGTGAATGCGAAAATCGGTGAATACCGAGGCGGCCCCGCCGGTGACTTTAGAGCCGATGACCGGGTTGTCTGCAAAGTAAGTCGATAGCGATGCCAAATCGGTATTTTCATCGTAATGAATATCGGCAGCGGAGACTATGGTTGCGTGAGCCGCAACAATGACTTGCCCGGTTAATTGCGACATCCAGTCCATCGGAACTTTTTTTAGGGCAACATCCGCAAAAGGATCTTTAGGCGTGTCGTGCACGTAAAAACTGTAAGTACTGAACTCGCCGTGTTGTTCCCAACGTATTTGGAAAGAATTAAAGCTAGCGCTAAAGTGATCGGCTTCTTTTTCAGGCGGGGCGACGCCGAATCGTTCGCAAAGCGTTATCAAATGCCTGCGTTCTTGCATTTTCTCCTCATTAGACAGCAATAAGGCAAGATGACTGGCTCTAACCGGCAAATTGAGATTAAACGGTGCCCGGGCGTGGACCTCGTTGTGAAGTACAAAGCGTTGCGGATGATTTTCAGGAATGGGGAATAAAGTCGTCACGGTTTTTTTAGAATCATAATGATGAATTGAATCAATTCTACCTAAAAAATGCAGTTGAGCTTGGCTATTATTGCCAATCCGATGAAATTGTAAACTCAGACCAAAGTCCGAAAAGCCTGATTTCATACTTTTGTGAACGACATAAAACGAAATTTTATGCGTACGAAGTGTAAGTCAAGGTTGGTTTTACCCGTGTTACATGCCAATAAAATATTGAAAATTCGTCTGCGGAATTTGGAAATTATATTTTTTTGATTTTGTTATAAACAAATTAACTCGTCATCGTGACTCAGTAGTCTGCGTTACGTTCAAAATCAGCTTCCGCCTAAACAATAATATTGAGAGTCGTACGCTGATGGGGGACACAAGCATCCAGCAGGCTACTGAGTCACGATGAATTACGGGAGGAAAGTAATTCAAGGGTTAATTCTTCTTCGTAATTCTCGGTCAGCCTCCGTATCTTAGCAGAACCTATCCTACCTAAATACTTACTTGTTTTATGTTTTTTCGCGCTAAAACTGGTAAAAAATCAAATTCTATCTATGCTTCACCACAGCTAATTCGAGAATTGATGAATGACCATTTACAACCGACTGATTACTTGCAACAACAAACACAATCGCTCAAACGAACCTACGGAATTTAATCAGTTTTTGCTGTCTGACTCCAATGCTTTTACTTTTACCGATAACAAATTGCCTGATAATTTCTTAAAAAATCTTGTTTTCCTTGTTGCCGGAAAGCCCAAACGATTAATTACACATATTCAGCGTATTTATCATTGTTACCAGACAAATTCACAGGAACAGCTTTTTGCTGCACTGGTTGATTTACTGATTGTTTTAAACAGACGGGGAAAAACAATCAGCAGACGAATGATAGTCGGATCAAAATCAAAATTGTCTGGAGAACAATATAAAATACTGCAGGAATTTATGGCTGAGGATTTTGATGTTACACTGCTGACCGGGAACCAATACTCTGTTTTTACAAAAGGCCTGATTGGATCCGGAAATCTGGTTCAACAGATTGAAACCTCCGATAAACAAACCTATGACCCGCTAGTTTTGGCCCATGATTATATTGAATACAGCCAACTGGCTGAAGCAAAAGACATCCTGGAAAGAGCGCTAATAAATCAACCGCAAAGATTGGAACTGCATCACTGCTTATTAGAACTTTATAAATCGACTCGCGATACTTCGGGATTTATAACCATGTTTAATATTATCTCCGGTTTGGATGTGGTCATACCTAGTGACTGGGGTACATTACAAGCGTTTTTTAATGAGCGTAAAAATGAAAGATAGACACAAAAGCCCTTTAAAAATCGCTCTCCACGGAATGGATGAACGAGCTTATAAAATGATGGTGATGTACCTTCAAGGCCCCTGTAAAGGGGCCGCTGTTGTTGTTGAAGACCTGAATGCCGAAGTTGATATTATCGATGCCGATTCCGCAAAAGCCAAAGCGCTGCTTGAACAGAGACTGACTGAGTCGGACAGACCGATTATTGTATTATCCCTACAGGAACTAACATTCGACAATATTCTCTATGTCAAAAAACCTGTCAAAATCGACAACTTACTGTTTGCCTTGAGCGAAGCCGATGCGATTTTATCCGCAAAGAAAAAACCGCAACACCCAGTCGGTTCCCATACGAAAAATACAGCCCCCCTTCAGGTGCAAGACTCAATTGCCGAAACTGAAAGTCTTATTTTATCGCCAGAACATAATCTGGTTAAAAAGCAGACTACAAATACCGATGAACAGAAAAAAACATCCAAACACCAAACTGCAATGCAGCTTGATGAAGGAAAATTTAGCGCGTATATAGGGTCTGTTCCGGGTCTGGATGTGAATGACCCGAAGCAATTCCCGGATGCAGCTTACAACTCTAAAGATTATTTTCAGGGATATGTTCAATCTGCCTTGATGGTAGCTGAAGCCAAAAAACAGGTGATGCGCTTAAACTCAGGCTGGAAGTCGCTGATTATTTTTCCGCATAACCATGAAGTCTGGCTTGATGCCGATGACAAACAACTGAGGGCTTTTGCCGGTGTGGCAATGAATAAAATTTCAGCCCCCAAAATGACCCTTATTCCGGTGGAATCAAATCCAGCATCAATTCAGGAAAACTTAGAAAAGTTTCATAACAAGGATGCGTTTCTATGGAAGCTCGCTGTATGGACGTCTAAAGGACGTTATCCAAGCGCTCTGGATATTCACAGAGCTGTTTTTTTAAAGAACTGGCCAAATTTTACACGCCTTGTTGTCACTCCCCATGCATTACGGATTTCAGCATTGCTTATAGCAGGCCCCAGAACCTTACCTGATATCGTTGAAGTATTAAAAATTAAACCGCAATATGTGTTCGTATTTATCAGTGCGGCTCATGCACTAGGACTGGTTGGACAAGCTAAAAGAGAAGCCGATGAAATCATTCAACCGCCAGCTATCAAAAAAACTGAGCAACAAGGCTTGTTAAGCAGAATTCTCGGAAAATTACGCGCAAATAAATCATAGAGTTAAAGCAATATGAGTAATTACAAAATCATTTTTACCGGCCCGGTAGGTGCGGGTAAAACAACAGCCATCGAATCAATCAGCGATATACCGCCAATTAAAACGGATGCCTCTGCCAGCGACATGACCAAGACCAAAAAATCATCGACAACGGTGGCCATGGACTACGGTATTATGAACCTTATCGACGGTGAGAAAATTCATCTTTATGGTACGCCCGGGCAAGAACGTTTTGATTTTATGTGGGATATCCTGACAACAGGCGGCATAGGCCTTATTTTGCTGCTTGATAACACTAGAGCGGATCCATTTCAGGATATGAAATTCTTTCTGGATTCATTTCAGAAATTTATAGCTGAAACTAATGTAGCCATTGGTGTGACACAAATGGATCTGAGCAATAAGCCGACTATTAACGATTACCATATCCAGCTGCAAGGGATGGGCATAAAACCACCGGTATTTTCCGTTGATGCCAGAGTTAAAAATGATGTCTCTATTTTAGTGCAATCATTACTGTATTCTCTGGATCCCGGAATTGAGGTATGACGCATGAGCGCCTATTCGTTAACAGAAGGGTTACACCTGTATCCAACTCCGGCCGGAGCTTATTATGCCGCCTGTACAATGGAAACGGATAAGCCGCGTCAATTTTTAAGAGCATTGCTAAAACGGCAGCAAACCTGTGCGCTTAATGTAGCCAATCTGCAGCAATTGATGAGTCAGAATGAAGAACAAAAATGTATGGAATTGCTGCATCATTGCCAGAAATTAGGCTGGGTTCAGGGACTTGATGCCGTACTTCAATATCCACAAGGCGCATTAGAAGAAATTTTACCTGATCTGTTAAGTAAAATTTCAGAACATGGCAAAGTGTTATTAGCCGATAGCCAAGGTTTCTATCTGGCCAGCCATGGATTTCCGCATGAAGTTGCCGAGGAGTTGTCGGCGTTAAGTGCGGAAATTGCAACCGTGCATGAGCGCCGCTCGGGATTGTTGATTAACAACATGGGGTTGGGCAGTCATGCTTGGGCCGTAGTTGATTCGTTCGGTAACAGTCAGTTGGGTTTTTGGCCGTTATTTATAGGCAACAACCGCTTTGTTGTAGCCATGTCAGGCATTCCCCATTTCAACCAACCGGAATTGGTGTCTTTGGTATGGGCGTTAACCATACGCTATGCCGGCGAAAACCTATAATTTTAATCATTAACAATAAGGAAAAATAATGCGCGCAGATATGCTGACGTCAGTTTTAACAGAACTTAATGGCACCTCTGGGGACATCGAAGCCTCGGCGGTTATTTCCACCGATGGCTTAACCATCGCCTCGGTACTGCCTGCCGGCATGGATGAAGACCGGGTTGGCGCGATGAGTGCAGCGATGTTGTCATTGGGTGACCGCACAGCGCAAGAACTGGCCCGAGGCCGTTTAGAGCAAGTGCTGATCAAAGGCGAAAAAGGTTATGTGTTGATGACTTACGCCGGAGCGGAATCGGTGTTAACCGTTTTGGCCAAACCCAATGCTAAATTGGGTTTGATTTTCCTGGACGTAAAACGTGCAGCCGCCAGTGTTGCCGATTTTCTGTAGCGCTACCCGATATTTTGCAAGAAAGACTTTATGTCGCAAAACTTTAATGAACTGATTACTTACAGCAAGGCTTTTCCCGGTTTAACGCCTGAATTGGAAGCCTGTCTGAAAGACATCGCTCCAAGCATCATGCCGCATACTAAAAGAGTCACTGACAGCTTTTACGAGCAATCGACCACCTGAAGGCTGTGCAGTTGATATGACTGACAGATTTATTCATACTACTATCGATGCCCGGTTTGCTGAAGATATGTACAAAGTTGGCTATATTCACGTCAGAGTTAATTTGCCGGTAAAGT
Source organism: Methylobacter sp. (assembly GCA_030655535.1). Taxonomy (GTDB): domain Bacteria; phylum Pseudomonadota; class Gammaproteobacteria; order Methylococcales; family Methylomonadaceae; genus Methylobacter_A. Next base: position 26,284 of record JAURVK010000020.1, read on the forward strand.
TTATGGCTGGCGCGATGACTCCGATTAATACCGAATTGATCAAGCTAACGGCAGAAACCATGAGCGATGATCTCGCCAAATGCTCACAAGCGCTTCAAGCCATCAACGCCTTGACAGGGTTGGCTTTGATGATCATGCAGCAATCTTACCAGGAGTCCAGCATTGCCGAAGAGCTGGAAAAATTCCTGAGAATATCCGGCATGAGCCGCACCCTGTTTACCAATCTGGCTAAAGCCTATAATAACTAACCCCAGCCCTATTTTGTCAGCCCGGCTTGCAATTTCCGGCTGATTTCTTTAGCGAAGCACAGGAGACGAGTGCCATGATTTACGATATGAAACCTGAAGATATAGCCGGAGATTACCAAGAGATTATCCTGAATTTATTTGGCAATATAACGCGTAAAATTTTATATACCCAAATCGAAACGCCTTATCCTGACGGCAAACTTATCGTGTCAACCACTGATCCGAGTGGTGTGATCACTCAAGTGAATCAGGCCTTTGTTGAAATGTCGGGGTATACGAAAGATGAACTGATCAATACGCCGCATTCAATATTAAGACACCCGGACATGCCGCCTGCGGCCTTCAAAGACCTATGGGACACCGTACAAAAAGGCAGTAAATGGCAGGGGCTTGTAAAAAATCTGCGTAAGGACGGCGGTTATTACTGGGTCAAAGCAACAGTCATCCCCAATATCCGGAATGGTCAAGTAACGGGTTATACCTCCGTGCGTCGAAAACCCTCTCGAACCAAAGTGGAAGAGTGCATCAAACTTTATCCGACTTTGTTTTAATCCACACGGAATCCAATCATGTCTCATTTATTTACCATCAGTCCGGATTTTTCCCCCGATCACATTTCCGGTTGGTATATCTTTAATACCTGGCTTCAAAAGCAGACAGGGGAAGCTATCCACTTACAAATGTATGACAATTTTAAAAGCCAGAGAGAGGCTATCAAAAATGATAGCATTGATTTAATTTATGCAAATCCCTTTGATGCCGCGATGCTGGTGCGTGAAAAAGGCTTTTTACCCCTGGTAAAACCCGTCGGCATATCTGATGAAGCTATTATTGCCGTCAACGCCAAAAATACAATAGAAGATGTGGCTTATTTGTCACCCGGCATCAGAGTGGCTGTCACTGAAGACCCTGATGTTCACTTGATGGGCATGATCATGCTTGAACCTGGCGATTTGGATGCCAACACTGTAGAAACCCATATTTATGATACGTATGTTTTAGTTGCAAAACATTTGCTACGCGGGGATGCCGATGTAGGCATTTTCCTGGCTGAAGCTTATGATGATTTATCGAATATGATTAAGAGCCAACTCAAAGTTTTGGTTCGCAGCCAGATTAGTATTATTCATCATTCACTGATGATCGGGCCGAAACTGGCCGGAAAAAGAAATGAATTTCAAAGCCTGCTGATAGACATGAGCAATGATGCAAAAGGGAAAGATGTTTTGGAAGGTCTGGGATTTGAGGCATGGATCGGTGTTGAAGATGAGGAGATGGAATTTATGATCGACCTTATGGACACCTTAAATACTTGAACAGGATTATAGCGGACCTCTTGAGCAGAATGTCATCAATAGGTTTTTTGTCGTTCAATCGCGGCTAACGACCTTAAGTGATCGAGTACCTGTTGTAATATGATGGAATCGCTATCACGCGGCGAAACCATATAAGCCGGTAATTTGAATTGCGGACTATCGGGCACATGAAACAGTTTTTGGCTTTTAATTAGCGGCTCGGCGATACGACTAGGCAAAAAGCCAGAGCCGCCATTGCTGAGAATTAACTGCACCGCCAGCCAGCCGATATTGACCACTTGTGCCGGGCGTTCCAGGTTGGGATAACTATTACTGTGTTGCGCGTAAAATCCCGGCCCCCAGTCGACATAGATGTAATCATCATTGGGCCATGGCTTACCGGGATCGGTGGTCATCAGCACCAAGGTTTCATCGAATAAATGTTCAATCTGCAGTCCGGGACTATGTTGCGGCGTGTACATCATCCCTATGTCCATCGAGCCTTCGATAAGACTGCGCATTAAATCCTCTTCAAAACCGATATCGCTGCGTATTGAAATATCCGGTACCTGTACGCGTATGCTGCCAATCCATTCCGGCAGCAAGGCTTCCCACAAGGCAATCCGCGCTCCAATGGTAATACTGGCGCGGTAGCGGCTGGGCAGGCCAATGTCGTGCCGTGCCTGTTCCAGCGTTAATAACAGTGATTTGGCGTGACGTAAAAACCGCCGCCCCGGCTGAGTTAACGTGGCACCGGAACGATTACGCACAAAGAGAGAAACGCCCAAATACGCTTCCAATCGCTGTATGCGTGTGCTCACTGTCGATTGAGTCACATACAGTCTATTGGCTGCCTTTAGAAAACTGCCGTTGGCGGCGACACTCAAAAACGTTCTGATCTGATCAATGTCCATAAATTTTAGTATCGGATATATCGATATTAAAGTCCAATAAAAATCGTTTGTCTTATATTAACTTTGTTTTTATAGTTGTTTGCAATATGAATCGCCGATCCGTGTAGAAGCGATGCGCATAATTCTGCGGAGGATCAACCTAATGCAAACATCATCCAACACAACCGTTAATGCCGAAGATTCTGTTTATCAGTCGATATTTAATTCCTGCTCAATAACCAAAAGCGTTGCTGTTGCGCTGGCCTTTCTAGTCAGCGGCTGTTGGGCGCCGGCAATCAAACCGCCCGTTTCTGAGATCAACAAACTCAACACCATACTGGTCGTGCCGGTCGAATCGCCCCCGCTTGAAATCATTCCCGATCCATTGGAAGAACGCATACCGGTGTATAGGCATTATCGAAACATGTCGATAGATTTTTCATTACCGAAAAAACTCTACAGTACGTCGGGAGGCGTCATCATTGCCGGTTTGGTCAGCGAGGGCGACGATGACCGGGATTTAACTATCCAGGATGAACAGACGTCACCGACCTTGGCGATCGCTGCAGGGTCTGAACAGCCCTGGACGCCAACGCTTGTTTTGGCGCAGCAGGCGGCAACGCAATTGACCGAGAACAACATTAAAGTTATATTGAATCGCTATTATTATCGCCTACCCATGGCCGATGCAGCTCGTAACGCTCAGCTAGCGCATTGGCATGACGCTATTTCGGAATGGTATGGACAGAATGCGACGGCTGTTGATTATCAGCGCTATGCCGGAATCGATGCAGTATTAGAGCTGGGGCTCGGAAACTATAGAATTTTTGAAGGACAGACTTCGCTACAAGTGCTTATGAAGTTGATTGATCCCCACACCCGGCAAGTCATTGCCCGGACTCGCGCCGAGACTTTTACTGTCGAATGGGCCGGGCAAGCTGCTCTTAATCGGGACAGCGAGCCGTTTAAACGGTTGGTGTCAAAGATGAGTTCGCACCTTGTAACGCAAGGGTTGAATGATATTGGCTGGCGGCTGCAATAACTTGCCGGCAGACCATAGCAAACAGAGTCCTGATTGAATAGGAACCATGGCTATCATCTACGATAAACAGCTCCAAGGATGGCGTTTTGCCTTATTCAACATCTGCTTGGGCCTGAGCCATGCGCTGGTGATATTCAATGCCGGGGCGTATATCGCGATGCTGCCGCGGGTCGCCGCAGGCCTGGGTATTCCGCCTAGCTTTGCCACCTGGACGCAGACCGATTACATGATCGGACTGGCCCTCGCTTTTCCGGTGGGCGGCTGGTTGTCGAGGCGGATGGGTGAATATCGTCCCTTTGTTGCGGCCTTTTTTGTTTTTGCACTGGCATCTTTTATTTGCGCCACTGCGACCTCGTTTTATGGCTATTTGGCCGGGCGCATTTTGTTGGGGTTTGCCGGCGGGTTGACGCTGCCGTTGGGACAATCTCTGCTTATCCATGAATACCCGGATAAACGAAAATCCATCGGCATCGGCGTTTGGAGTGTGTTTACCTTAACGCCGTTTACCTTCGGGCCGCCTTTGGGTGGCTGGATAGCCGACACGCTGGGTTGGCGCTGGCTATTTTGGTTCAATATTCCGATAGCGCTGGCCATCGGCGGTATCGTCGGCGCATTGCTTTATCAACGTGGCAGTAAGCGACTCCGGCATCGTTTCGATACCATTGGCTTTGTGCTGATTACTCTGACACTGTTCGGCTTTCAAACCTTGCTAAACCAAGGCAACGACCGGGACTGGAATAATTCCTTGTATATCAGCAGCCTGATTATTTTCATCGTTGTCACGCTGATTTATTGGGTGATCTGGGAATTGAGCCTGCGCCGCCCTTTTCTGGATATAAGTTTGTTCGCGCACCGGAATTTTACGATTGGCGTAATCATCCTGTTCGTGGGTTTTCTGTTGTTTCAGGGGCTGTTATCGATGCTGATAGTGCAGCTGCAACTGTCCATGGGCTATTCATCGTTATTGGCAGGCTTGGTATTTCTGCCGATGGCGATTTTCGCCAAACCGATGGCCGGCGTGTTTCACGAAATCGTCAAACGCTTCGACGCCAGATTGCTCGCGTCGATTAATTGTCTGGGTTTTGCGGCAACCTATTTCTGGCTGAGCCGGTTCGACGGTCAGGATGCTTTCGCACAACTGTTCTGGCCCAAATTACTGGAAGGCGTTTGCCTGGGCAGCTTCTTCGTACCGCTGACCGCCTTGCTGTTGCATGGACTGCCCCCGGAGCGTCAGTGGCGGGCGGTGGAATTGGCAAGCCTTATGCGTATTGCCGCCGGCGCCATCGGCATCGCACTGCAAGGCATTGTGCTTTATCGACGAACACCGTTGCATATGAACCGGTTCGCCGAGACCCACACCGCTTTCGATTCAAGCTTTGAGCAAACCTTGGATACCTTGACTGGAGCCGGCTTTAGCGAATCGGCAGCTGTCGCCAAGCTTGCCAAATTGGCCGGCCGAAACTCGATGCTTCACGGCATGAACGATGCCTTCTGGATGGCAGGTTGCATCTTTGTCGGCTTGGCAATGCTGGTTTGGTTTGCGAACCCTACCAAGCAACCTGCCAAACGCACATTGAGCCAAGCTCAGCGTCGTGAAACGCAAGAAATACTGGTGGAGGAACCTTGATGCAAACCGGTTTTCGCTACCGATGTTTAGTCTTTTGGATCGGTTTTGCTACCTTATTAATCTCGTTGCCCGGTTGCGCCTGGTTTGGCGATGAAACCCAACGTGCAAAGATGATCGCCGTACCGGAAATGTCGCAATCGCTGGCCGCAGTCCGCCCATCGCTGTCTGCCAATGCGCAATGGCCGCAACCCGCATGGTGGGAGATCTTCGAAACCCCGGCGTTGAACCGGCTAATAGCTACGGCTTTAGCTGACAATCCCAATTTCAAGGCAGCGGCGGCACGTTTGCGGCAATCCCAAGCCATGGTCGACGCTCAGGCAGCAGAGCTTTATCCCACCGTCGATGCCAATGTCAGTTTCAGCGCCGAGCGTTTCTCAGCCAACAGCACCCAGGCCAAGCTTGCCGGGGAAAATTTCCGGCAATTACTGATCAATCCGTTGGTATTACGTTATCACCTGGATTTCTGGGGACGTGACCGAGCAGCATTGGAAGCTGCCGTCGGCAGGTCGCTTGCGATTGCAACCGAACTGGCCGATGCCAAATTGTTGCTGGCCTCGGCAGTTGCAGGCCGTTATTTCGATCTGGTAGCGGCCAGCGAAAAACTGACGATTGCAGAAAAAATTGTGACCGCTCGAAAAGCGTTGTTAATGCTGCAGCAAGTACGTCTGGCAACCGGCCTGGTGACTGCTGCACCGGTGCTGCAAGCAAAGATGGCGCTCAATGCGGCACGACAAATCGAAGCCGGCGTGCGTACCGAGGTCGATTTGCAAAAAAACCTGTTGGCCGCGCTCGCCGGAAAAGGCCCCGACTGGGGCCGCAGTATCGCGATCGAAAGCGGTGTTTTCCCCAGCCGACTGGCGTTACCCGCTGACTTGCCGCTACGCCTGTTGGCACACAGGCCTGACGTCACCGCTGCACGACTGTATGCACAAGCCGCCGCCCAGGAAATCAAAGTCGCTGAAACCGCATTCTATCCTGACGTCAACCTGATTGCCTTCACCGGTCTGCACAGCGTCAGCCTGACGGATGTATTGCTGCAGGGTTCCAGTCTCGCCTATGCGGTGGGGCCTTCGATCGAATTTCCGATTTTCCAAGGCGGTCGCTTGCGTGCCAATCTGACCTATCAGGAAGCCGGTTATGACGCCGCCGTGGAACGTTATAACGGCAGTCTTCTGCATGCAGTTCAGGAAGTGGCCGATGCCCTTAGCCGATGGCGCGAGATTGACACGCGCCTCGCCGAACAACAGCAAACCGTTGCCGACGCTGCCGAAGTTGAACGCCTCGCGGATAGTCTCAATCGCACCGGTCTCAACGACCGCAACGAATTAATGCTGGCGTGCGTGGAAGCACACCAACAACGCTTTCGACTGGCAACGCTGAAAGGCGCGCAATTTAAAACTGCCGTGCAGGTCATCAAGGCACTGGGCGGCGGCTTTAACGAAATCAGCGCTAAACCTCAATAAAACCACTATGCAAAATAACATTCGCCCCAAGGAAATTATTCATCAACGCAATCGCCGCCTACAGCTGGTGACGTTGTTGCTAGTGTTGACCGCCTTAAGTTATGTTGGCTACTGGTGGACGCTTAACCGCAATTGGGTTAGTACCGACGATGCGTTTGTGATGGGTCATCTGATTACTTTGAAGGCGCAGACTGAGGGTACTGTCGTCGAAATTCTGACGGAAAACACCCAGCATGTGCAAAAAGGTGACGCGTTGATCAAGCTGGACGGCACCCACACGGAAATTGCCTTGCAACAAGCCGAAGCCGAATTGGGCGAAACAGTGCGCAATATTGTCAGTTTGACGGCAAAAGTCGACACGCTTAAACAGCGCATTATCGCCAAGGAAGCGGCGCTGAATCAGGTTCGTCACGATCTTGTCCGCTTTAAAGAGGCTGCGCATAACGGTGCCGTATCGGATCAACAGGTACAGAATACCCAGGATAAAATCCGTGAACTCGAAGCTGTCATTCGTGAAAACCAAGCCGAAAAAACCGGCGTTGAAGCCCAAATACGCGGCACTGCGATCGACAACCATCCTGCTATCGAAAAAGCCAAGAGCCGGATCCGCACCGCCTTTCTAAATTATCAACGCCGCAACATCATCGCACCGGTATCGGGTTATGTCGCCAAACGCAAAGCTCAAATAGGCGACAACGTCAAGGCGGGCACGCCGCTGTTGGCGATTGTGCCGCTGGATGATTTATGGATAGAGGCCAACTTTTTAGAAACCCAAATCGCCGGAATTCGTCCGGGACAATCGGTCGACATCAGGGTCGATGCCTACGGCGATGAACTGATCTATCACGGCAAAGTGCAAGGTATCACTCCCGGCACCGGCAGCACCTTTGCGCTATTGCCGACCGATAATGCAACCGGCAACTTTATTCATATCGCCGAACGTGTGCAGGTGCGTATTGGACTGAATCCCAAAGAGCTGATGGACAATCCCTTACAACCGGGACTTTCTACATTCACCCGCATCAATATCAGTGAGCAAGGGCAATCGTTGTTAACATCCTTAGTCCATACCGATGGCGACGCTTATCGAACCGAAATTTACGATCACGAATTAAACGGTGTAGAACAACGTATCCGGCAGATCATTACGTCGAACAAGCGGTAAAATACGAATGTAACAAGGAATAATGATTCAGAGGTATTGCGGTTTATCGACACACAGCGCTGACAAATCGGCATCGGCACCTAAACCGGCCGCATCAGCCAGGGTGTATTTGTCTCGTACCGCCATAAATACGCGCTATACCTCATATAAAACACCCCATATCGCAGTGATTACTACCCTGTTTTTAAAACTGTTTTCATGCGTTTGTCCTGGTGAGCACTTCAATATATGTCTACAGCTTAGCTTTAACGATCTGATACACTTCTTCTGCAGCCAAATCTACACCATTCAAGATCGTTTCCAGCTCCGCTAATTTCGCATCGGCAAAAGCTCTGTCTTTAAGACTGCCTGCATTAATGTAAACATTTAACGCTGCGCTTTTTAGTGCGCCGTAACCTGCCATAACCGCAACACCGGCATCGCTGATCACACCTAGATTACCTTTATCTGCGGCAATCCTGCTCAATGCAATAGTTTCCGCACAAGCGCGTGCGCACGTCAAAGGAACGACGGTGGCTTCCTTTAATGCTGATTGAATAGCTTCGCTACGCGCGGCCTTTTCTTCATCGGAATCTTTTGGCAATCCGTACGTCGCCATCAAACGTTCGAAGGCCTCAACGTCGGCTTTGATCATGCCGGTCAGCGTTTCACGCAACGCTTCTGACTTTTCCAGCAATGACTGCATTTCAACTTCGACTTCAGCGTACTTGGGCTTGCCTATGGTCAAGTTACAAACCATGCTGATTAAAGCGGCCGCCTGCGCCCCCATTACCGCTGCGGCACTACCGCCACCAGGAGTAGGCGCCTTGTCGGCCAATCCATCAATAAAGGCTTGAACTGATTTATCTTTTATTTCACTCATGGTGTAACGTCTCTTCAATGTAGTCAGTTATAGTAAAATTTTATAAAAAAGAGTGAGGACTCTTAAAATAGAAGCTTTGTCTGCACAATAACAAAACCCCAACCTCGGAGATATTCACAGTATAAAGAAGCATGCTTATCTCACAAAGAAAGTCAACGACGTTAACGGGCCGCAACGTTTTTTGTCCGCTCTATGCACTGATATGACGAGCAATGCAGCAGCCGAAGAATACCCTTCAATGCAGATCAACTCCAATCATACTTGATGTCGAAATAGTCGGCATGTAAACCACATATTGTTACCTGTCAAAATCTCAACGCCGCCTTGCCGTTTTTATCCATGCTCAGCATATCCAATAGGCTGCATATTGCCGCTCAAGTTACCAAACAAGCCTTTCACAGCACCAATACAGAACCATAGGATCAATAAGAAACTGAAATAAATATTAAATTCATTTATGGCTAAATTATTGCTTAGATAATGACAGCAATACACTTTATCAAATACATGACGGGGAACACAATGCTGACATATCAAGAAAATCATACCGAACCGCATTACAAATGCCCCCCTGAACTCGCAATTACAGGCAACGCGTATAACAACTACACAATTGCCAATCAGGACGACATCAGAAAAAAACTAAACCACCTGCTCAGTAAAAATACCTTGCTGTCCATTAAAGTTCCTGGAAAATTCGCAACAAGTACACTTTTAACGACGATTACCTGTATCGAAGGCGATCATATTTTTCTGGGCGGATTCCAAAACGAACGATTTAATAAAGATTTGCTGATGCAAAGTACCGTTGTAGTCTCTGCTAATTTTAAAGGCATAGCTGTTAACTTTATATTAAGCGACTTTAATGGGCATGACATCGGCGCCACATTTAACCTAAAGGCGCCTCTTCCCCAAAGCATAGAGTGGGTACAACGAAGAGATGCTCGCCGAGTAAAAATACCCATTAACATCCCCGTTAAAATTCAGTATAAAAATCAAGCCGAATGCTTTACCGTAACCGATATTAGCGTTACCGGCCTATCCTATATCAATCAATCTGAAAATCAGCAGCCTACAATCATTGGCGAACTACATACAGATTGCAAAATCGTCCTGCCCGATAAAAGCATATTTCTTGCCTGTTTGGAAATAGTCAACAACATAACCGTCCCCCTCAAGCACACCCGGCAAATAAACCGTGTCGGTTGCGAAATAAAGCGGGCCTCATATCAACTTGACACAGCATTGCAGCGTCTTATTAATCAAATCGACGTCCATTACCAATAAGGGCTTATATTTATTAATCCATGATTTTCTGCGACATTATGCGGAGTGATTAGTCGAACCGGGTGCAATATATAAGCCTTATGCCGACACGACATGACACATGAGCAAACAAGGGAGGTATGAACTAAAAATCAAATATCCTGACTAAACAGGTCAAAAATTCTAGTGACCGCACCCTGGTTCTGCAGAACAAACGCTTTACCCTTTTCAGCTAACGAATTCCTGTATGCGGAATCCGCATACAGGGCTAAAATCGCACTGACTATTTCGTTTTTATTCTGGCATTGTATTGCCGCATCCTGCCGCAGCACTCCTTCAGCTATTTCCTTAAAATTCGCCATGTACGGACCAAACAAAACCGGAGCTCCAACTGCGGCGGCCTCAAGAATATTATGCCCTCCAACAGGCACCATGCTGCCGCCGACAAACGCCATATCGGAGGCCGCATAAAGCATCTTTAACTCACCCATAGTATCGACCAGATAAACATCGGTATACTGATGGCAAATTTCGCCGGATGTACGCATTACCACTGCAAGCTGATTCCGTTCGCACAGTTTTTTTACTTTGCCAAAACGCTCGGGGTGCCTTGGTACAATAACCAGCAATAATTCAGGAATTTTCCGCTTTATTTTTTTATAGATTTCAAGAAATATGGCTTCTTCATCTTTATGGGTGCTGGCAATCAGCCAAACAAACCGGCCGCCAAACAAATCGGCTTTTAACTGCAAGCCCTGCCTAATAACGTCGTTTGAAACTTCAATATCAAACTTTATATTGCCTAACGCTCTGACTGTTTCGGTTTTTGCACCAATAGCGGCAAA